>JAUIDP010000005.1 GCA_030429005.1 Gammaproteobacteria bacterium
GCCGATGTTTTCCTCGGTGCCGATCAGTGTCGGTCGCAGGTACAACGAACTCGGCGGCTCGGGAATCTCGTCGGCCAGGTGGGCTACGAGGTCACGGACCATGCCCGCCAGCATTTCGGCATCCGGCACTGGCAGGCGCAGCGATGCAGCACTCTTCTGCATACGGGCCACATGGTCCTGCAAGCGAAAAATCCGCGCTTTGCCGTCCTGCCACCGGTAGGCCTTGAAGCCTTCGAAACAGGTGCTGGCGTAGTGAAATACGTGTGCCGCCGGGTGCATCGGGATCGGTGCGGTCGCCTGCATCGACGCGTCCTGCCAGCTACCCTCACGAAACCGCGCCGATACGTACGTATCGCAGAAAACTGTGCCAAATTGTGCCATGCCTGAATTCTAATCCAGATTAAAAAAAACGAGGTGCGACACTTTGCATCAAAAGCTCGGCGGTGTACAGGCAGATATCAGTTCGCAGGGCTCCGATCCCGAGTTGCGGAACTGGTGCGGTTGGTCACTGCGAAAATAGTAGGCGTCGCCGGCGGTCAGAATGGCAACCTGGTCGGACACGGTGACCTCGAGCCGGCCGCTCAGGATCAGGCCACACTCCTCACCCTCGTGCCGCAGTTCATGACGCCCGGTACCGGCGCCAGGCTGGTAGCGTTCCTTCAACAACTGGATGGCCT
Organism: Gammaproteobacteria bacterium; assembly: GCA_030429005.1. Classification (GTDB taxonomy): domain Bacteria; phylum Pseudomonadota; class Gammaproteobacteria; order Steroidobacterales; family Woeseiaceae; genus UBA1847. Next base: position 678 of record JAUIDP010000005.1, read on the forward strand.
TGTTGTGCAGTTTCGCACCCACCTGCCGATAGGAAACACCGCCATCGGCGATTTCAGTCAGTTCGTTGGCGCGAAAGAAGATGCGCTCGGTGTACTCGACATCGTCGGCGAAGAATTCGCTCATGCTGATTGGAATACCGTCCAGCACCTTCTTCAGCAGGCTCACGGTCGGGTTGAGTTTGCCCGCTTCAATCTGCGAAATCGTCGCATTTGCCACGCCGGACACGCGGGCCAGCTGCCGCTGCGAAACACCGAGGCGCAGGCGAATGTCGCGGAGTCGGGATCCAATCGGTGTGTCCATCAGCAGTCTCCGGCCAAGCGTTTATTAAAATGAACATTTTGACGCTGGAATCATATAAAATCAATAGCTTACAATTGCACCGCTATGCAATTGTTTAACATAGCTACTCGACATACACTGATTGCCCCTTTCAACTGCCGGACTGCCGAACATGACCGCAACACCGCCGAATACCGACGCCTACTGGATGCCCTACACCGCCAACCGGGACTTCAAGAAGAACCCGCGAATTATCAGCGGCGCCTCGGGCCACCACTACACCACCGTTGCCGGCGAGCGGATCTACGATACGTTTTCCGGACTGTGGACCTCCGGCGTCGGCCATTGCCATCCGAAGATCGTCGAGGCCGTGCAAAAGCAGGTTGCGTCACTGGACTACTGCATGGCGTTCCAGGTTACCAACGACAAGGCTTTCGAACTCGCTGAACGCGTCGTCGCGATGGCACCGGACGGGTTCTCCAGTTGTTTCTTCACAAACTCGGGGTCGGAGTCGGTCGATACCGCGCTGAAAATCGCTCTCGGCTATCACCGCGCCCGGGGTGAAGGCAACCGTACCCGTTTGATCGGCCGCGAGAAGGGCTATCACGGCGTCAATTTCGGCGGCATGTCCGTCGGCGGCATGGTGCCGAACCGCAAGGTCTTCAGCGCCAACCTGATTCCCGGTGTCGACCATATGCGCCACACGCTCGACCTCGAGCGCAATGCGTTCAGTCGCGGCCTGCCGGCACACGGCGCCGAACTCGCGGACGATCTCGAGCGGCTGGCCGGACTGCACGATGGCAGCAATATCGCCGCCGTCATCGTCGAGCCGGTTTCCGGTTCCGCCGGCGTCATGCCACCGCCGGTGGGCTACCTCGAGAGACTGCGCGAGATCTGTGACCGTCACGGCATCCTGCTGATTTTCGACGAGGTCATCACTGCCTTCGGCCGGGTCGGCCGCGGCACCGGCGCCGAACGATTCGGCGTAACGCCGGACATCATCACCAGTGCCAAGGGGCTGACCAATGGTGTGATCCCGATGGGCTGCGTGCTGGTCCAGCAGCACGTGCACGACGCCTTTATGCAGGGCCCGGATCATATGATCGAACTGTTCCACGGCTATACTTACTCCGGACATCCCGTCGCTGCGGCGGCCGGGCTGGCGACGATGGACGTGTACAGGGACGAAGGAATCTTCGCCCAGGCAGCAGAACTGGAGGACACGTTTGCTGACATCCTGCATTCCTTTGACGACCACGAAAAAGTGATCGACGTCCGCAATTTCGGCCTGATGGGTGCAATTGAACTGGCACCGCGTGATGGCGCTCCCGGCGCACGCGGACTGGAGATTCACAAGAAATGTTTCTGGGAGGAAAAACTTGTCGTGCGCAACGGCATGGACATACTGCAGTTTTCACCTTTTTTGAACTCGAACGTCGACGAAATGCAGCAGTCGTTCGAGAGCCTTCGGCGTGTCATTGACGCCGTCGAATAGCGACCGGATTACCAGGAGATATCATGAACGCAAGAGCCGCTACAGAGATCAGTGCCGCCGCAACTGTCGGCCATTTCATCAACGGTGCCGAAGTCAGCGACACCGGTCGCACATTACCGGTAACCAACCCGGCGACAGGCGCAGTGACCCGGCAGGTTGCGATGGCATCGCGGGCGACAGTCGAAGATGCAATTGCAGCAGCAGCCGCTGCGTTTCCCGAATGGCGCAACACACCGCCGGCCAAACGCGCCAGGGTCATGTTCCGCTTCAAGCAACTGCTCGAGGAACACGCCGACGAGATCGTCGCTTTGCTGACCAACGAGCACGGCAAGGTTCTCGACGACGCCATGGGTGAATTCCAGCGCGGTGTCGAGGTCGTTGACTACGCTTGTGGGATTTCCGAACTGCTGAAAGGCGAACACTCGCGTAACGTGGGCCCGAATATCGACAGCTGGTCGGAATTCCAGCCACTGGGCGTCGTCGCCGGCATCACACCTTTCAACTTCCCGGCGATGGTTCCCATGTGGATGTTCCCGATGGCGATTGCCTGCGGCAACACGTTTGTGCTGAAGCCGTCGGAAAAAGACCCCAGCGCCCCGCTGTACATCGCCAGGCTGTTCACCGAGGCCGGCTTGCCGGACGGTGTCTACAACGTCGTCAACGGCGATAAGGAAGCGGTGGATACGCTGCTCGAGGATCCGCGTGTCCAGGCTGTCAGCTTTGTCGGTTCGACACCGATCGCGGAATATATCTACGCAACCGGTACGGCCAACGGCAAGCGCGTCCAGGCGCTCGGTGGCGCCAAAAATCACGCGATCGTGATGCCCGATGCCGACATCGACAACGCCGTCAGCGCGCTGATGGGCGCAGCCTACGGCTCCTGTGGCGAACGCTGCATGGCAATTTCAGTCGCGGTTTGCGTCGGGGACGAGACGGCCGACACCGTAGTGAGCAAGCTCAGCAACGAGTTGCAGAACCTCAAGGTCGGCAACGGCACGGACACCAGCAACCACATGGGACCGCTGATCACGAAGGCGCACCACGATAATGTGCGCGCGTACGTGGACCTCGGCATCGAGGAAGGTGCTGACCTGGTTGTTGATGGCCGGACGCTGACGGTGGACGGGCATGAGGATGGCTTTTTCCTGGGTGGCTGCCTGTTTGACAACGTCAAGCCCGGCATGCGTATCTACAACGAGGAAATCTTTGGCCCGGTGCTGTGCATCGTGCGCGCGGATTCCCAGGAACAGGCGATGCAGCTGATCAACGAGCACGAATATGGCAACGGCACCTGCATCTTCACACGGGATGGCGAAGCTGCCCGGTATTTTGCAGACAACATCCAGGTTGGTATGGTGGGCATCAATGTGCCGCTGCCGGTCCCTGTTGCGATACACAGTTTCGGCGGCTGGAAGCGTTCCCTGTTTGGCGATCTGTTTGCCTACGGCCCGGACAGTGTCCGTTTTTACACACGGCGCAAGACGATTACACAGCGCTGGCCGAAAGGCGGCGTGCGGGAAAAGGCGCAGTTCACGTTTCCCAGCAACCAGTAGCAACAACAACACAGGAATTCCGGGAGCGATACTTTGAAGCGATGGCCAGTTTTGCTGCTGTTGGCAGCGGTGGGCGCAAACGCGCAGGAACTTGCAACCGAGGTACGGGCGACAGAAGCTGCGCCCGGCATCTACATGCTGGAGGGCGTCAACGGCTTCAGCTCCAACATCGGCCTGATGGTCGGCGAGGAGCACGTACTGCTGATCGACGACGGCATGGCACCGATTACCGACAGCCTGGTCGCAAAGGTCAGGGAACTGTCCGGCCGGCCGGTTGACTTCATCGTAAATACGCATGCTCATGGCGACCATGTCGGCTCCAACGCGGCGCTGGCAGCGGCTGGCGCGACGATCTTTGCGCATGACAACCTGCGAGCTGCCCTCGCAGCCGACCCGGAGCCCGCCGGCGGCCCCGGCGGACTGCCGGTTGTAACGTTCACCGACGAAGTCACGTTTCATGCCAACGGTCACCGGGCCGTCGTATTCCACGTCGCCGCGGCACACACCGATGGTGATGCTGTCATTCACTTTCCCGAACAGAACGTGATCGATGCGAGCGACCTGTTTTTCAACGACCTGTTCCCGTTTATCGATCTCGACAGCGGTGGCACGGTGGCAGGCTACATTGCCGGCCAGAAGCGCATCATCAGCATGGCGGATGACGACACCGTTATCATCCCCGGGCACGGCCCGCTGGCCAACCGGCAGGACCTGCAGGTGGCGCTGGACATGCTGGAAGATTCGCTGGCGCGCGTGAAGAAACTCGTCGATGAAGGCAAGTCACTGGACGACATCCTGCAGATCAATCCACTGGCCGACTATCACGAGCAGTGGAACTGGGGATTTATCACCACCGAAAGAATGACAAGGACATTACACCGGTCACTGACAGATGGATAACAGCAAAACCGAACAATTCGTCAATGACATCTGGGATGACTCCATCATTCCGGAGCTCTGCGAGTACATCAAGATTCCGAACAAGTCGCCGATGTTCGATCCCGACTGGGAACAGCACGGCCACATGGAAAAAGCCGTACTGATGCTCGAGGACTGGGCGCGGCAGCAACCCATCAAAGATATGCAGGTCGAGGTGGTCCGCATCGAAGGCCGGACACCGGTGCTGTTTATCGACATTCCCGGTGACTCGGACGAGGTCGTTCTGCTGTATGGCCACTACGACAAGCAGCCGGAAATGGTCGGCTGGGCCGCTGATCTCGACCCGTGGAAACCGGTCATCAAGGACGGCAAGCTGTACGGTCGCGGCGGCGCCGATGACGGCTACGCAACCTTCGGCTCGCTGACTGCCATTCGTGCGCTGCAGGAACAGGGCATTCCGCATGCCCACTGCGTCGTGCTGATCGAAGGCTGCGAGGAAAGTGGCAGTTTCGATCTCCCCTTCTACATCGACAAGCTGCAGGACCGCATCGGCTCGCCTGACCTGGTCGTCTGCCTCGACGCCGAGTGTGGCAACTATGATCAGCTCTGGTGCACGACCTCCCTGCGCGGGAACCTGACCGGCACGCTTCGTGCAGACGTCCTGACCGAAGGCGTGCACTCCGGTGGCGCCGGCGGCATCGTGCCTTCCAGCTTCCGCATTCTGCGCAAGTTGCTGAGTCGCGTCGAAGACGAAGATACCGGCCGCTTAAAGCCCGCCGGCCTGTTCGTCGATATCCCGGAGCAACGCACCGAACAGGCGGCGAAAGCGGCCGAAACGCTGGGCGACTCTGTATACCGGAAGTACCCGTGGGCCGTGCAGTCGCCCGAGCCCAGCGAGTCACCCTACGAATTGCTGCTGAACAATACCTGGCGGCCGACGCTGACCGTGACCGGCGCCGACGGACTGCCGTCGATGGTCGATGCGGGCAATGTTCAGTTGCCGTACAACACGCTGAAGTTGTCGTTTCGATTGCCCCCGACCCTGGATGCCGATGCGGCCGCCAGTACTGTCAAGGACGCGCTGGAAACCGACGTGCCGCCATTGAGCAAGGTGGAATTCAAGGTTGACTCAACTATGGCGGGCTGGAATGCGCCGCCGGTTGCCGACTGGCTGGCCGAGTCCATGCAGAAAGCGTCGGCGGCTTTCTTCGGCAAACCGTCAATGTACATGGGCACCGGCGGCACGATTCCGTTCATGGGCATGCTGGGCGAGAAATTTCCGGATGCCCAGTTCCTCGTGACCGGGTTGCTCGGACCCAACTCCAATGCGCACGGACCGAACGAGTTCCTGCACATCGCAACCGGCAAACGGCTGACCTCCTGCGTCGCGCAGGTGCTGGAAGATCACTTCACGCGCAACGACTAGTCGCGCAAATTCTCGGCGAGGAACTGCAGCACCACCTGCCACGTCGTTTCGGTCGATGCGCCGACGCGCTCGGCATTGAGCATGGAAGATCCGTGCACACCGGGGTCGGCGACATAGACTTCCACACCGTTGGCCTTGAACTGTCGCAGCTGTTCCTGCACCGACTCGATTTCCGTTTCCCGCTGTGGGCGCAACGCCAGTGCCGGTACGTCGAGGTCCGCCAGGAACGGCAGCAGCGAACAGTCGGCCATCGGGCCACCGGATGCCGGTGAAAAACCGAGGATGGCATCGACTTCGTCGCGGTTTTCGGCGCCAAGCTGGAACACGAGACCGGCCGAGTAGCTGCTGCCCCAGACGGCCAGCGGCCCGTCGAAACCGGCTTCGCGTGCATAGTCGAGTGCTGCCTGCAGGTCCGGGTAGGCTTCGCAGTAGCCGATGTCCTCTTGCCCCAGTTCGACAACCGTGCGGTTGACGCCGCCCAGTCGTGTGCCGCCAGAACGCTGGTCGATCGCGATGACGTTGTAGCCGTTGTCCTGCAGGCGCGCCGCTATGCCGGCATACTCGCCGCGAGCATCGCTGCCGGCCTGGTGGAACAACAGGATGACCGGCGCGCTCCTGCCCGCTTCACTCGTGTAGAGATCGCCGAAAATCCGCACGCCGTCCAGCGCATCGAATTCGAGTTGTTCGGCCGTGTGCGCGAGACCGGCACAGAGACTTGCTGCCACCGCGATGGCAAATGACTTGAACATTGCTGACTCCTCGTCGGTACCGGATCAGGACTGGCGATACGTCAGCGCCGTGATTTGCTCCGATATCAGCCCGATGAGAAAAACGATCACCGCCGCACTCAGGAGCAACATGCTCATATTCGTAAACCGACCAGTCGTTATGTACGTGTATGCGTAGTAACTGACACCGGTCAGGAAAAAAAGTGCACTCGTGGGAATGAAAATTTTCAGCGGCGAGTACAGCGTCGCGATCTTGAAGATGATCACCATGAAACGCAGGCCGTCGCGAATCGGTCGAATGTGGCTTTTGCCGGTTCGGTCCGCGACCTTGACAGGCTCGAAGCAGACCGGGAAACCGGACCGCAGAAACGCCATCGTGATCGTCGTCGGGTAGGAAAAACCATTCGGCAGCAGGTACAGGAACTGTTTGAATTTTGCTGCCCGGACCACCCGAAATCCGGATGTCAGGTCGAGAATCCGGCGGCCACTGAGCTTGGAAGCAATCTCGTTATAGATACCATTGGCGAACAGCCGCCCGACGCTGGCGTGAGATCCTGAGTCGCGTGCGCCCACTGCCATCAGGTAGCCCTCGTCAAGCCGGGCCAGCAGACGGGTCAGTTCGCGCGGATCGTGCTGACCGTCACCGTCCATAAAAGCCAGCGTTTCGCCGCGCGCCGCACGGGCGCCGGACTTCACTGCAGCGCCGTTGCCAATGCTTTCGGGATGTCGCAACACCACGGCACCGGCTTCACGCGCCTCTTCTCCGGTTGCGTCTTCCGAGCCGTCATCGACAACGATGACTTCGGCGTCCGGAAATGCTTGCCGTGCGATGCTGACGACGCTGCCAATCGATGCTGCTTCATTCTTCGCCGGAATGATTATCGACAGTGCGATTGACTGTTGCTCTTCGGTCATTGCGCGTATTTCTCCACCTCGTCGACGTAACCGGACAATTCGTCCAGGTTCCGATTCCACCGTGCCGCCCGCAACGGGTTGCGCGGCGCAGCCGCCCGCGCATCGTCCATGAATTCGCGGGCCGCTGCAAACTGGCCGAGATCGACCAGTCCCGTCACCATCATGAAATTGAGTTCGCTCGACGGCTGGTAATCGATCGCCGTGCGCAGATGCGCCAGCGCAGCATCGGAATCGCCCAGGTAGCGGTCAATGCCTGCCAGCAACTTGTAGTGAAACTGGTTGTACTGTGCGTCTCCTTTGTACAGCGCGTTGCTGCGCAGTGACGTCGCCAGCCACTTGACGGTTTCCGGTGATACCGACCTGCAGTCCGTCGCGACACTGGCATCGAACAACTCCGACAACATGGTGCCGGCCGTGTACGTAAAACCCGCATCCGGCAGGCTCCGGTGCAGTTCCTGCACCAGCGCGTCGTGATCCGCCGACCCCGCAATGCGACAGAGGATATTGAGTTGCTGGATGCGCAGGTAGGCGTGCTGCGGATGGCCGTCAACGTAGTCGGACAGGGTCTGCGCGCCGCGCAACGCACTTTCTTCGGCCATCTGGTAGCTGGCCAGTGTCGTCACCGCTCGCACGGAGTCGGGATAGCGCAGCGCCCAGTACCTGGCTGCCATCGATGGCTCTCCCCACAGCGATGCGAATGTGTAAAGAAAACTGGCGTTGACAAGCAGCAGCAATCCGAGCGCCGCCATACCCGCGCGGCGCGCGGCCGGTTTTTGTGCCAGCACAAAACTGCACAACGCCAACAACGGCCCGATCGCCGGCAGGTAATTGCGGTGCTCGAAATACAACTCGAGCGCGACCGTTGTCGACTCGATGAGGTGACCTGCGAGAAACCACAACACGGCCAGCGCCGCCAGCGGCCAGCGGCGGCGCCATACGACCGCGCCCACCAGTAACAGCAGCCAGGCCAGCACGGCGATGAGCGCCCGTGGCTCGAGCAGGCTGCGCGCCACGACCGGCGCATCCTGGAAAATACCGAGATTGCCGGGCAGGCCCAACACACCCTTGAAGACATACGACCAGAGCACCAGTGCTTCGGTCAGCAAGCGTTCGCTACCACTGAAGCCGCGCCGCAGCAACAGTGACTCCGAGTACGGCAGGATGGTCACCAGGTAAACGACAATGACGGCCAGCGGCAGCCCCAGAAATGCCAGTTGCCAGCCACGCCAGAATTGCTTGCTGAGCTTCACCGGCCGGGCCAGCACAGTCAGCTCGAGGGTCAGTACATAGACCGGGAGTAACAACCCCGACTCCTTACACAGCATCGACAATAATGTGCCTGCGACGAGGCTGACGCTCATCCATGTCAATGCCTGCATCGGACGGCTGTCAAGCCGCTCCCGAGCCAGCAGGTAGGCGCCGAGCCCGAGCAGGGCAAACGTTGCACTCAGCGTGGTCATGCGCTGCACAACCAGCAAGCTGGCTGACGCGAGCAGCGGCAGCAACACCCACAGCCCCGCCACCAGCGCCGCGTTCCAGTATGCACGCGAGCGCTCGAAAGCCAGGAACAACGACAGCCGGAACACGCAAAACGCCAGCAAGATTGCGTTAAACAGGTGGATGACGATATTGACGCGTATGAAATCGCCGGCGCCCTGCGACCAGCTATCGGCCTGCGCGGCGAAGGTCAGCAATGCGATTGGCCTGCCCAGCGGACCCGCATCGCCGGCCAGGACGAAACTCAACCCGCTGTCCAGGTCGCTGACCTGTTGCAGGTCTTCGAGATTGGAGCGGTCATCCAGTTGAAAATTGCCCGTCAGTGCCGGCTGGTAGCAAACCCAGGCCAGCAGCAGCGCGAGCACGAATACGGCCAGCGGAACCTTCGGGTTGTCGAGCAATCCGTCGCTCACGATGTCAGCATGATCATGATGCCGGCGGCAATCGCCGAGCCAATCACGCCCGCCACGTTCGGGCCCATCGCGTGCATCAGCAGGATGTTTTGCGGATTCGCTTCCAGGCCGACCTTGTTGGCCACGCGCGCAGCCATCGGCACCGCAGACACTCCGGCCGCGCCGATCAGCGGGTTGATCGGCTGCCGCGAAACCCGGTTCAGCAGCTTGCCCATCAGCAGGCCGCTGGCCGTGCCGATAGCGAACGCCACCATGCCGAGCAGCAGGATGCCCAGTGTGCTCATTGCCAGGAACTGCTCGGCACTCAGTTTGGAGCCGACAGCCAGCCCCAGGAAAATTGTCACGATATTGATCAGCGCGTTCTGTGTCGTGTCCGACAGCCGATCGACTACACCGCATTCGCGCATCAGGTTTCCGAAGCACAGCATGCCCAGAAGCGGTGCGGCCGACGGCAGCAACAGGGCAACCAGCAGCAACAGCAACAGCGGAAAGATTATACGTTCTGTTTTCGACACCTCGCGCAACTGCACCATCTCGATCTTGCGTTCCGCCTCGGTCGTCAGCGCTTTCATGATGGGCGGCTGGATCAACGGCACCAGCGCCATGTACGAATACGCCGCCACCGCGATGGCGCCCAGCAGGTGCGGTGCCAGCGTGCCCGCGACGTATATCGCGGTCGGACCGTCTGCACCGCCGATGATGCCGATTGCCGCTGCTTCGCGTACCGAGAAGTCCATGATGCCGAGCGACGACAGTCCGAGCGCGCCGAGCAGCGTTGCAAAGATGCCGAACTGCGCGGCCGCGCCGAGAAACAGCGTGCGCGGATTCGCCAGCAGCGGCCCGAAGTCGGTCAGGGCACCAACGCCCATGAAGATGATCAGCGGGAAAGCGCCGGTTTCGATGCCGACGAGATAGGTCAGGTGCAGCAGTCCGTCGCCGGTCGCGATGCCGGCACCGGGAATGTTGGACAACAAGCCGCCGAAGCCTATGGTGACCAGCAGCAAGGGCTCGAACTTCTTCGCGATGCCGAGATACAGCAACAACAGGCAGACGCAGATCATGACCGCCTGCCCGCCCGTCATTTGGTAGAGCCCCGAGCCGTGCCAGATTTCGTTGACGAGTTCCACGTGCTAGCTGATGGCCACCAGCGGGTCGCCAACCGCCACGACATCGCCTTCGCTGACATACACATCGGTGACGATGCCCGATCGCGGTGCACTCACGGCTGTTTCCATTTTCATCGCTTCGACCACCAACAACGGCTGGCCTTCGGCGACCTCCTCACCCGGCGTCACGTTGACCTTGAATATGTTGCCGGCCAGTACCGCTTTCAGCGCCTGCCCGGACGCTGCACGTGCCGCCGGTGCCGCAGCCTTTGGCGCGGCGGCCGGCTGTACATTCGCAAGTTGCCCGCTAGCGGCGACTTCGACCGAGAAACTTTTGCCGTTGACACGGACATCGTAGACCGCAGGACCCGGCGGCTCTGTCGCTGGCGCCGGGGCAGCAGATTTCCCGCCATCGGGATCCGGCACGGGCTCGAACGCACCCGGGTTGTCACGATTTTCCAGGAACCGGGTGCCGATCTGCGGAAACAGCGCAAAGGTCAGCACGTCATCAATCTCATCTTCGGCAACGCGCAGGTGCTTCGCGCTGGCCAGTTCCCTGAACTCCGCGAGCTGCCGGTCGACTTCCGGCTCCAGCAGGTCCGCAGGCCGACAGGTCACCGGGTCCGCTCCGTCCAGCACCTGCGCCTGTAATTCTGCATTAACCGGTGCCGGCGTCGCGCCGTACTCGCCTTTCAATATGCCGGCGGTCTCTTTCGAAATGGTGCCGTAGCGTTTGCCCGAGAGCACGTTGATGACGGCCTGCGTGCCAACGATCTGCGACGTGGGCGTGACCAGCGGCAACATGCCGAGATCCTCGCGCACGCGTGGAATTTCCTCCAGTACAGCGTCGAGCTTGTCACCGGCATTCTGCTCCTTGAGCTGGCCTTCCAGGTTGGTCAGCATGCCGCCTGGTACCTGCGCAACGAGAATACGGGAATCGATGCCACGCAGACCGCCCTCGAACTGCGCGTATTTCTTGCGCACTTCGCGAAAGTACGCGGCGATTTCCTCGAGCTTGACGAGGTCCAGCCCGGTATCGCGGCCGGTGTTCTGCAGGATAGCAACCAGCGACTCGGTCGGCGAGTGTCCATAGGTCATGCTCATCGACGAAATGGACGTGTCGATGTTGTCGATGCCCGCCTCGGCCGCCTTGACGCAGGTCGCGGTGGACAGGCCGGTCGTGGCGTGGCATTGCATATGCACCGGTATGTCGAGCGCCGCCTTGAGCTTGCTGACCAGCTCGAATGCGACGTACGGACGCAACAGGCCGGCCATATCCTTGATGCAAATCGAGTGCGCGCCCATGTCTTCGACCTGCCGGCCGAGGTCAACCCACAGGTCCACCGTGTGCACCGGGCTGACGGTATAGGAGATCGTTCCCTGCGCATGCTTGCCGACGGCCAGCGTCGCCTTGACGGCTGTCTCCAGGTTGCGCGTGTCATTGAGCGCGTCGAAAATCCGGAAGACATCCACCCCGTTGACAGCAGCGCGTTCGACAAACTTTTCGACAAGATCGTCGGCGTAGTGCCGGTAGCCGAGAATATTCTGGCCGCGGAACAGCATCTGCTGCGGCGTGTTCGGCATGGCCTGCTTGAACAGCCGAATGCGTTCCCACGGGTCTTCGCCGAGATAGCGGATGCACGCATCGAATGTTGCGCCGCCCCAGGTTTCAAGTGACCAGTAACCGACCTGGTCGAGTTTCTCGGCGATCGGCAGCATGTCGTCGATACGCATGCGGGTCGCCAGCAGACTCTGGTGACCGTCGCGCAGAACGACGTCGGTGATTCCCAGCGGTTTGGCTTCGCTCATTGATTGCTTCTGTATGACTGAATGTATTGGATTGGCGCTTGCGACGCGGTTGTTATGTGTCGGCTATTTCTTGCCGCGATGCCTGGCAATCGCCGCGCTGATTGCCGCGACCTCTTCGGCAGTGACCTCGGGCTCCGCATCGCCACGCTGCATCCGGGTAATCGTGGCGGACATCAGCGTCATTACGATGACAAGGGCTGTCAGAAACGCAAATACCGTTCCCATGCCGGCCAGCATCAGTGTTACGCCCTGACTGAACAAGTCCGCTTCCATTCGCCGGGATTATACGCGAATGCGCGTCGGCTGGGCTATCCGGTACACTGTCTGCATCGCCGTGCCGGGGGGAACCATGCGAGCCAACAAACGACCGCGCCATCTCTATCTGACCTTGACCGTCGCTGTGCTGGCCGCCTGCAGCCAGCAGCCCGATGACCGGGACGCCAGTACCGGCGCAATTCCTGTCATTAGCGGCGACGCAATATTTGCGCATGTCTCGTTGCTCGCCGACGACCTCTACGAAGGTCGCGAAGCGGGCACTCGCGGCTACCAGCTCGCAGCACGCTACGTGGCGGCGCAATTCGAGGGCATGGGGCTGCAACCCGGAAACGGTGACAGCTTTCTGCAAACTGTGTCGTTTGCTACCGCGCAGATCGAAAAGGGTTCCCGGGAACTGACTATCGACAGCGACGAAGGCAGCCGCAAATACGCAACCTTCGAAGAGTACACGTCGTCACCGACTCTGGCCGGGGCCGACATATCCGTCACGGCCCCGCTGGTGTTTGTCGGCTATGGCGTGAATGCGCCGTCTATCGAGCGCAACGACTACGAAAACGTCGACCTTGACGGCAAAATTGCCGTTGTTGTTTCCGGTGCGCCGGCCGCACTCGGCAGCGAGGTCCGTGCTTTCTATCGCAGTACCCGCTACCACAAGTATCCTGAGCTGGAAAAACGCGGCGCCATCGGCGTCATTTCGCTGCAGCAACGCAAAATCTGGTCCGAAGGCGCGGCCGTGCGCGGCTCGAAAGACGAAAAGTACTGGTCGCTGGACGCCCACGACCAGCCGCACTTCGCGTTCGACGGCTTGCAGGTCACCGTGACGATGCTGGAGAAAGGCGGACGTGAACTGTTTGCCGCCAGCCCGCTGTCATTCGACCAGATGGCGGCCTCGATCGAAGCAGAAAACTACACGCCAATGGACCTCGGCATTTCCGCCACGATCACGCAGCGTGTACACGGCGGTCGGGTCACCGGCGACAACGTGGTTGCAATTCTCGAGGGCAGCGACCCGGTGCTGAAAGACGAGTACGTCGTCCTGACGGCGCATCTCGATGGCAAAGGCCTCGGCGACGAGGATGGCGACAATATTTATAACGGCTTTTACGACAACGCGTCCGGCGTCGGCACGATGCTCGAGGTAGCACGCGCGTTTGCCACGGCCGAAACGCGGCCGAAACGTTCGATTGTCTTTGTCGCAACGGTCGGCGAGGAGAAGGGCCTGCTGGGCGCACATCACTATGCCAACAACCCGACGGTACCGGTCGAAGCTATAGTCGCCAACGTCAACATGGACATGGTGATGTTGCTGTGGGAAGCCCAGGATGTCGTTGCTTTCGGCGCAACGCATTCCAGCTTACAAGGCATTGTCGAGCGTGCGACAGCAAGGGTCGGCATCGAGTTAAGCCCAGATCCGTTCCCCGAACGCGGATATTTCACAAGAAGTGACCAATTTCCTTTTGTGCAGCAGGGAATTCCGGCAGTCTTTTTCGCAACCGGCTTTAAGACTACTGAGGACGGCGTGGACCCTGAGGCTCTATACAATCATTTCATGCAAACGCATTACCACGGCGCGACGGACGATGAGAACCTGCGTTTTCACCGGCCCTCCGCAGCCAGGGTTGCTGCCGCCAACTACATGATTACGGCGGAGATCGCTAACAACAACCAGCGGCCTGTCTGGGTAAAGGATGACTTTTTTGGCGACCTCTACGGCACGGAACTGACACGGACGGAATAAGGCAATTTCGCATAACGCTGTTCGGCAGCGCTTTGCTGTTGGCATCCATTGCCGCGGCAGAGGACGATGCGCCCGACAAAATACCGGACGGTGCCACCGTCAGGAACATCATCCTCGTCAAGCAGGATGTCTTCGATACCAGCGATGAACGCGAAGACAACGCGCTGTACCGGCTCGTCAACAAGCTGCATATCATCACCAAGGACCACACGATCGAGAAGCAGCTGCTGCTCGAACCGGGCGACGTCTACTCTGCCCGCCTGGCCGAAGAGTCTGCCCGCATCCTGCGCGACCGGAGCTATCTGTTTGATGCGCAGGTGGAAGCAGTCGACAACAAGGACGGCACGGTCGACCTGAAGGTCAGCACACGTGACTTCTGGACACTGAAACCGGGCTTTACCGTGAGTCGCGCAGGCGGCGAGAACAAGATCGGCGTTGATCTCGAAGAGCTGAACCTTCTCGGCTATGGCACGTCGGTCCGCTTCGGCCGCGACGAAGACGTCGACAGAACCTCCGAGGCCTTCGAGATCAATGATCCGCACATTGGCAACACCCGGGTGCGCGGCGGATTCGAGATTTCGGACAACTCGGACGGCGACCTGACCGAAGGCTCGCTGATCCGGCCGTTCTACGCCCTGGATTCGCGCTGGTCGCTCGGCGCAACAGGCCATGACAGCGACAGCCGTACGGCGTTCTATGCCAGCGGCGAGGAACAGGCGGAGTACCGCCAGCAGCAGCAACTGTTCACGGCGTTCGGCGGCTGGTCGAAAGGACTGAAGAACGGCTGGGTACGCCGCTACCGTGCCGGCATGGTCTACGACGACAACATTTTCTCCGCCGTCGAAAATGGCGAGTATCCGCCGTTGATCCCGGAAGACCGACGCCTCGTTTACCCGTTTGTCAGCGTCGAGATTCTTGAAGACAAGTACGAAACGACGACCAACAAGGAGCAGATCGGGCGGACCGAAGATTTTTTCATGGGGCAACGCTTCACGGCATCACTGGGTTATTCGTCGGAAGCCCTCGACGCTGATCGCAACGCATGGCTGTACAACGGCAACTACAGCCGCGGTTTCGGCGAACTGTCGAAAAAGTCCTTTTTGATGTCTGCCTGGGTAGCCGGGCGTGTGGAGGACGGTGAGTCGAAGAACACGCTGCTGGGCCTGAACGGCCGCTATTACAACAAGCAGACTGAGAAACACACGCTCGTTGCAACGATCGAGGCAGTTCGTGGCCACTCGCTGGACCTCGATACCGTCGTCGACCTCGGCGGGGACACCGGCTTGCGCGGCTATCCGCTGCGCTACCAGACCGGCGACTCCAAGCTCCTGTTAACGATTGAACAGCGCTACTTTACGGACTGGTATCCATTTCGCCTGTTCCGGATAGGCGGTGCGATATTTGCGGACGTGGGCAGGGTCTGGGGTGACAATGCCGTCGGCGAGTACCGTGAGGGCTGGTTGCGCGATATCGGCTTCGGCCTGCGGTTTGCCTCCACCCGGACCGGCTTTCGCAAGATGGTGCACCTCGACATCGCGTTTCCGCTCGACGGCGACAGCAGCATTGACGACGTGCAGATTATCCTGGAATCGAAGCGCAGCTTTTGACCGGCGACAACGCCAGCCAGTCTACTTTTTGCAGAACTCGTCTTTCTTTTTTTTCGTGTCGGCGATTGTTTGCGCCATTTCCGCTTCACTCAATATCCTGCGCTCGCCATTTGCATCCGTCCGGTAGAGCTGCGGCGCATTCAGGTAGGACTCGTATACCTCGGTAGCCCGCTTGCAGTAGTAATCTTCCGCTCTCTCTCTCTCGGCCCGCTGCTCGGCCGTTTCACCCGGATAGGCGTAGCCGCTGCCATTCCCTGACTGCTCGGTATCAGCGCCAGCCGCAACGTCATCCAGCGAGCCGGACGAGATCCACACAAGTTGGACCGACACCGCATCTTCATGTCCGGGTTGGTCCGCATAGAATCGTTTGCCGGTGTCGTCGACCCAGGTGTATATCGGTCGTGCAGAATCGACAAAATGCGTTTTGCCATTGGCATCGACCCATTTCCAGATGTCCGCGTCAGCCGTTGAAACCAGGCCGATTGCGAGGACACAAATTGTCAGCAGTTTGTTCATGAGTTCTCCAGCAGCTGCCAATTATGGGTTCTCCTGCCCACAAGCCCGTTGAATGGCGTCACAAATTTGGCAATTACTCGGCTGCGTCGAGGCGCGTCTCGAGCGCCTCGATTTGCTGCTGCTGCGCCTGGATGACGCGCGTCAGGACGGCAACAATATCCATTGTACTCAGACCCTTGCGATCACCTGTTGCGACGATTTCTGGGACATCTTCGGCGATGAAACCGACGTACTGCTCGGCAGAGTCGGCCTTGTAGTTGAACTGCACGGGCTCAAGCGCGCGCAGCGTCGCCATCGCCTCTTCGGCCGACAGCAAATGAATATTTTCCTTCTTTTCACGCGACGAACTGTTCGTCCAGACACCGCCGGCAGTGACGTGCGCCCCGCTCGCCATCTGTATCGGGTGCTCCGGACGTTCGACGCCGATGCCGACATTACCGTCGCGGTCGATCGTGATGCGATCGACCGAGCCCGCGCCGATCGTTAGCGTGCTCGCCCGGTTGTGCATGATGTAGCCGGTCTCGCCGTCCGCCTGTGTGATCATCAGCCCGGCGAGGTTGCTGTTGCGGTCGTGAATCTGCACGCTGCCGTTGACGTCGAGTCGCTGCGCCGGTTCGTCAGTGCCAATACCCACCTGGTTGCCGTTGTCGAAAATCTGCGATGCATTCCCAGTGGTCTCGCTCTTGAACTTGACGAGGTAGTCCGGCTTGCCTTTCATTGCGCCGTCGCCGTCAACGCCCGGCGGCCCCATCGGCCCTGGTGGACCCGGCGGCCCGGCCGGTCCTGTCGGCCCGGTCACAGCGTCCGCAATGGCCGCACCCTCCGGCTCGGATTCGGGCTCCTTTGCGACCAGCGGCTCGGGTTCGGCTGCCGGCTCAGACTCGGGCTCCGTTGCCGGTTCTTCCAGCAACTCGTCACTGTCCGCCAGCAATGCTTCGGGTTCGGCTGCCGTTTCAATCGCTGCCTCGGCCCCGGTTGCAGTTTCATCTCCGACCGACGTCTCAGGCTCGGCTTCGGTATCGGCAGCAGCCTCGGCAACCGGCGCCGGGCTTTCTTCTGCGATCACTGTTGACCAGTCCGCGCTGATAAAGCCGGATTCACCCGAGTCCAGGCGCACCTCGTTCCAGCCTTCAGCCGAGGCGACAAAGGGCAAGGAGCTTCCCTGCTGCAGCCGACCGACAACGTCGGCGTCGCTTTGCGGCGCTTGTCGAATGTTTACGTGCGATTCCACAGAATCCACCGGCACAACCGTGTCAGCAATCGTTACAAGCGGAATCAGCAGGCCTGCCCAGGCGATCAGAATTCTCATGACGTACTCCGGAATGGGGTTCCGAAGACCTTTGTGCCACATCGGCAGGGGCAAAAAGGTGACGCAGTTCCGCTCTTGCGGCAACCGGGATGTCATATGACAAATGCGCTGCTTCACCGCAATGCGATGGAGAAAATTTTGCCGACGTAATACCCTTTCGGTTCCGCCCGCAAGAAGAACAATATGCCGGATACCGACAAGCGTCGGGCCGTCTCCGGATCGGCCCGCTTTTTTACGACATTTGCAAGCTGCCTGCTGCTGACGGCAAGCGTTGGTCGTGCCGATGTTTTCCTGCCGGAAGCGGCGAAATCGTCTGGCTATGGTCCGACGCGCGTCGGCTACTCACTCGCCTACAGCGGGGCTTGCGGCGAAACAGTCGGCGCCTCGATCAGCTACATGTCCCGAACCGATATCAGCGACGCGCTGCCGGAAGCCTTGCAGTACGCGCGCGACTCCGTGCCGCATCTGCTCGCGAAATGCGCAGAAGTGCAAACGGTTATCGTTGACCTGCGCGGCAGTGCTGCCAGCCCGCCGTTGTTTTATCGCTTCGAGATGCGCCGCACAGATGACTGGGCCCCGACGCAGCTTGCGCGCAACGTCGACCTCGCCGACGCGCTGCTGCAGTCCGGCTACTTGCCGATGCAGGGCCCGCTGCCGATATCGCGATACAGCTACGTACGCTGGCGGGATGGCCGGCTCGACATCGTCTATGGAAACCGGCTCCACGGGCGCATGGCGGCAACCCATGTCGAGAAGAAAATGATAACGGACGCGAACCCGCCACGGGTCTCGCACTATGTTGTTCGCGGCAACTGGTACGAGATCGGCAACGAAAAGCCGGACGGCGGCTGCCCGACCAGCCGCGAGGGCTATGCGCTGTGGGGCAGCTTCTCGATGACATTGAGCCCCTGGTCCGATCGCTTCGACGTGCAACGGCGCAGTTGTGCCGACCACGAGTCGGACGCTCGCGACGAACGCATCATGTTCTCGAACCTGATGGGCAGCGATCTGCGACAGTTCGGGATCGAATCGTTTCGCATTGGCGAGGTCCTCACCGAGGGCTTCGAAGCAAGCGGCCGGTTCGCAGAGGATTCCGCAGCAGAAAATTTTGCCGACACCCGCCAGCCGCTGCACGCAACCGAGAATCTCCGCATCTACCCTCGCGCCCCGGATCTGTGCGCACATGCCGACCTGGACGCTGTCTACCGTATCAACAGCGAGCAGCGCGACAGCGCATTTGGCGGCAACTACACGCGCACGATCGGCGGACTTGCGCGCCGCATTATCAACGAGCGCTGCGCAAATCCGCTGACGGTCTCGGTGACCAACTATCGTAATGGGGACGCGGAGCCCTGGGATCGTATGAGCTTCCAGATTCGGCCCGACCGCCCCGCTCCGTTTGGCGGTGACGAGAACTACCTTAGCCTGATTGATCACCGTCCCGGTAAGGCGGCCAAGGCGCATGATGAATGGCTGGCGAGAAACGTGCTGGGCCCGGCATGTACGGACGGAGTGTTTTGCGACCTGCCGGGCGGGCGCTACCTGAATGCCGTCTACCGCGGCGACCTCGACGCGATCCGGCAGATGGACTACCTGTATGCGCAATCAGTCAACGAATTTGTTGGCACCGCGATGCCGGCGGGTGAGAGCAACAATCCGATCAACCAGATATTCGGCGCGCTACTGAATGTGGAGGAAATCCAGCTCCTGAAAGACGCGGCGAACAAGTACCTGTACAGCTATGCGGCCTGGGGTGAGAGCTGTCTCGATCCCGGTGCGCAGGCCAGGACATTCATACACGTCGAGCCGGTCATCGTCGAGACCGACGAATGGGGCGTGACGACGACCTCGGGCGGCGAACGCTACGAGGCCACCTATACGCTGAATCCGGAGTTTTTCGAACTGCGTGATCGTGTCGGCAGTTATTATGGTGCGCGCAACAGCGATGATGTACGCAATCTGCCGGAGAAAGCACAGGTGTATATAGGCATCGTGCAAATGAAGAACGCGTACGGCTGCCGGAGTGACGAGGTCAAACAGTTCGAGCGCCAGCTTCGGGAACTCACGGCGCGGGTGCTTGATGATCCAGGCACGATTCCGCCGACAACTGCAAATCTCCCGCCAAGCATCGAGCGAACGATGGCACCACCGTTTGCGGCAGTGCCTGCGGCTGAAAGCATTGCAGCCACACGAATCGCAATGACTGCCCCCGCGGACCTGCCAGCCGTCGCAGCACCGGCCGTCATTGCGACGCAGCGTACCGCCACCGCGACAGCAGCAGTCGAAACCGGCCGCACTACCAGCACGGCGACTTCCCCCGCGACTGTTGCACCGGCCGGCACGCCTGCTCCCGCTGCGACGAGCCCGCTGCAGCGCCAGCAAAAAATCAATGCCGAGTTGGCCGAAGCGGGCCAGCGGTACCAGCAGGAAATGGTAGAACTCAATGCCGCAATGCAACTGGCGATCCGCGATGCCGGAACAGCTGAAGCGCGCACCGCAGCGATGGCCGAATACCAGGAGAAACTCACGGATATACAGCGCCGGGCACTGGAGGAGACACAGCGAATCCGGCAGCAAAATTGAACGTGCAAGACCGCGCCTATTTGCATTGGCGTACTGGAACACATTTGTTGCCATCGGCTCAACGAGGCTTTTGGGACGGGACTTGCTGGTGCGGAGTTCCGCTATTGGTAAGTTAGCGGCCGCTTGAACGTCTGTTTTTGCTATACAATTGAGTTCTGGTGTTGACCCGAACCGGCCGGTCGCGTTCTCAATATGAAAGCGCTTTTGTTCACACTTTTCTTGGTCCCAATAACCGTCTACGGCAATGACGATCTAGTTGCCATATTGATCAATGAAGGGCCGTCGGAATACTTTCCGGAGAATGCTGACTTCGAGATTCTTCCTGAAATCTGCAACTCTTCGGCGTGTTTCTGGGCTGTCTCGGTTGACCACGTGTCCAAAACAAGCAAAGGAATGCGCCGTCTGGCAATTTTCGATGAATCCAACAATTACCTTGGATGCTATTCGGGATTACCAGATGTGCCGCGAGGGGTAGAAGGAGAAAAGATCATTTTCCCCGAATCGAAATATGGGTCGGAGATTGTATTCAGTACAGATTTTCCGCCGGGACAAATTTGGCTCGACGGCGAAGTAATCCACTTTGATCAATCCAAATGACGCCTTGATCGATGTCTGCTAGTGGCCGGTTGCGGTAACTTACCCAGCTGTTGCGTGAGTGTCGGCTCCCTGCAGGAACGGACGAAATCGAACGTCGTTACCGCTGAAACGTGACTAACCGACCGAGTTACCCAAGTAAGCTGACACTCAATCTACTTGATGTAGACTGACAGACTCCGGCCGAGTCCCGCCGTGATTAAGGTACGAGAATGAAGGTGAAGAGTCTCGCACCGATTCCGCTCGCCATAGTCGTTAACGGATGCGCCAGTAACTGGGAACCGGTGTCAATGGATTACGTAGTCAAAGACAAGCCATCGGAATATCGAGTCGACGTGTTCCTAACTAACGACACAAAAAGCCGACCTTGCCTTCTGCCCGAACACTGGCCGAACCAAGCTGGAAAGGTCAATCACTCCAGCGATAGCATCTATCTTCTGGTCGACGGAAAGCGCTTTCCGATGGAGAATTTTAATACTGGGTATTGTCCCGGCGGCTGCGCCCTGGTCGTACGCCCTGGGGAGACTGTCTCATCCTCTGTCGCTTATAAAGACTTCCAACTACCCGCTGATCTATGGTCCGCACCGAAGAAATTTGTATTGCCAGTTGTTGCATACAGATGCCCGCGCGTTGAAGGCGATGGGCTCGAGCGCTAGCATTCGAAACGAATTTGCCGCAAGCAGGTACTTAGCATGATAAAAATCGGGCGCCTTGACCACGTCAATATACGCACTGCGAATCTCGATCAAATGGTGAATTGGTACGAGACAATGCTTGGCATGGTCAGCGGCAGACGGCCCAACTTCCCGTTTCCCGGAGCATGGCTGTACGCCGGCGAGCAGGCCATGGTTCACTTAATTGCGGTTGAAGGTGATGCCGGCACTGGTTCAGAGAGCGCTCTGAAACTCGAGCACTTTGCATTTCGGGCGCGTGGGTTCAAGCAAATGATTGCGCGCCTGGAAGCCGCCGGCGAGCGCTACGACACGTCGCCGTTGCCCGGGGTAGATATCACTCAGGTCAATATTTGGGACCCCGATGGTAATCATATTCACATTGACTTCTCGTCCAGCGAGGCTGAATAACCACTTCAGCCAATGCGCCACCTGTTAGTCGAATGTCACTGTACATTTATCAATTGCTGAGCATCCGGTGTTGGCTGCGGATTCAAATGGTGAGTTATTCAACGCTATCTTCGTTCGAGATTCGCTGACTTGATTGCCCATGATTCTAATTTTTTCTGAAGATGGCGGAGTACGAATTACTGAGTCGCAATCTGAAGCTGTCGCTCAGTGCGAAGGAGTAGACGTGCTGAGTCTCGTCTTCTGGTTCTTCGATGAGAACGGCCGCCCACTTGTGCCGATATTCGACAAGCCAGTTTCCAAGACGCGATTTCTTTGGTTGTTTAAAACAGTTGATTCGGGTGAATACCATTTAGAAGTCGGTGACGCCGAGCATCCGATGTTTGTCGCCCCGGTATCGACATCGATATATGAAGCGACCTACTTGGAGCCAAACCCGTTCTTCGATTCACTTGATCAACTGATTGACGACCTTCGCAAGCGAGCCGTACTGGTCGATATAGAGTCCGACACTCGTCGATGAGTGGCTGTCCTGGTCGGAGGATCAACGATGCACGTCTGCCTACTATTTCATGCAGAAGAACGACAGATACGTAGTAGGACGAGTGGCGGGACAGGATCAGATTGAATTCGATGACCGTCTTTCGGCCTGTGCGGACTTTATCGTTAAGACTGTGAACTTGATCTGGTGAGCTGCTGATTCTGGTTGCGACGAAGCCTGCCGCCCAGCCCTCTGTGATCGGCACACTCGTCATCTGGAGCCGTACTGCTCATCTGCCCTCCTTTGCAACTGATAGAATCAGATAATCTACCGCTCGAGAATCCAGACTGGAGATTGCATGCGTTATCTTCCGACAATTGCTGTGATCATGCTCCTCACGATCTGTTCGCCAGCGCATTCGTTTACAAAGACGGCTGCAGAGTTTCTGTCGATTTGCAACAAGGGGCAGACTGAAATGATGGTCTGCACGGCGTTCGTAATAGGCGTAGCTTACGGTTTTGAGGACGCTAGAGAGCACATCAGACTGACGACAAATCTGAAGACCGCCCCAGATCTGTTTTGCGTGCCTGACAACTGGAGTGCGGGCCAGGGGCTGGAGGTAGTCATCAAGTGGGCCAGTGAAAATCCCGAGTTTCTCGAGCACAGTCCGTCAAGTGTGGTGTTGTGGGCACACAGAGAGGCTTATCCGTGCGACTAATCCACGTCTTGAGCCTAACTTCAGGTCGTCGTAGTCGAATTCTGGCGCACGACTACCGCCACGCGCCTGGCGACTGACAGCCAACAGAAATGAAATGCTTCCCTATGCGCTTGACAGGTCGCAATTGAATAGAGAGAAGTGGGATCGACACACCTTTCGTGGTCTGGCAGCGGCCGGCGGGATGTATCTTATCTCCCTCCTTCTTGAAGACACGCTCAGAACTGCAATTGCGGGAGTAGCAATCGACAGAATTGTGCGGTCCTGCATCTATCAGTCAATCGTCTGTTTTACATTAGCTTTTGTTGGTGCATTTATCGCCCGTCGCAATTTCGTGGCCGCGATCACTCTCGTTGCATTAGTTTGCATATTGGTCACGTTCAACAATTTTCTTCAAAACTTTGCCATGGTTGGAGAACGCCCATCGGATATTGAGCTTCTGATCAAGAGCGCACCAGTCATTCTCGCCGCGATCACCTCGATCATTGCAGGTGCATTTGCCGGCAAAATGTTCAGTCACACAGGTTCTGCAAGTGATTCCGAGACTCGCTACGCCCGTCGAAAAAAGGGTCTGTTTCTAAGCATGCTTGGTCTGTGCGTAATCGCCCCGCAAGCATACTCGGCGTACTGGTTTGCAGAAGCACAGAATGAAACTCGCAATGCCTTGATTTTTATCAAGAGCGGAAGGATGCCGGAGAACGTAAGACTGGCGCGAAGCCTATATGGTGATGAAGCAGCACCGATTGATCACCTGGTTGAAGAATTCTCTACCCGGACCAAAGTGAAGACGAGCCACAAATATGGGTTAGGTCACCATGGGTATGAGGTAGAACTTTTTATTCATGGTGAACCTCCATATGTCGCGAGCGCATCCTATTCATATGGTGAATGGAACATCACATGCTGTTATCAATTCTAGTCGCTGAGGATTTTCCTTGGAGCATCATTGCCCTGATCCGAAGAATCCTGCGAACGACTGCGCTGGGCCGGCTGCAGCGAGTAGCCTGGTTTCTCATTTTGTCCGGTATACAATCGGAAGCCGCCTATGAAGCTGGCAGCATGCAACCCAATGCCTGGAATCGGTTACACTATCTGCCACCAAAGCGGATCCTTGTGGCCCGCATGCATTAGTCTAATCGCGAACTGACCCTCGCACGAAGGAATGGACACCAGGACAATCAAGATGGACGTGCTATTAAGGGTAATCGCGTATCTCGTCGTCGCATGCCAGATCGTTTCCTGCCAGCCGGCATCGCCGTCAACCGGCACGGCGATCACCAATGTAACCGTCATCGATGCCGTTAACGGTATACGCACCAACCAGACTGTCATCTACGACGGCGACAAAATTGTCTCGGTCAACCCTGACGGAGCGTCTGCAAATGTCGCGAAGACGATCGACGGCAGCGGCAAATACCTGATTCCCGGCCTTTGGGACTTCCATGTTCACCTGAGCTACGACGAGCGCTTCACGGAGGACATGCCGGCTCTGTTCCTTTCCTACGGTGTAACCAGCGTGCGCGACACCGGCGGCATACTGCGAAAGATGTTGCCGATCGTAGAGAAGATGCGGGCGCCGGACGCTATCGCGCCGCGGGTCTGGTTCGCGGGCCCGTTGCTCGACGGTACCTTGGTGGTTTACGACGGTGAGTCACGCACTGAAATTGGTGTACGAAATGCGACGCCTGATGAGGCTCGCGCCAGAATCATAGAGCTCAAGGATCAGGGCGTCGATTTCATCAAGATCTACGAGATGGTGAGTCCGACCGTGTTCGAGGCCATGGTGGAGACCGCGCAGGAACTCGACTTGCCAATTGATTCACACGTTCCGTTGTCGATGCGTGCCGACATCGCCGGGCCGCGGGTCGATTCGATCGAGCACCTGCGCAACATCGAGTTCGAGTGCGCTTCAAACGCGTCGGAGCTCTATGAGACGCGGCTCGAACGACTCAATAATCCTGGTGGCCTTTCTGGCTTCGAGCTGCGTTCGTCACTGCACGACCTGCAACGGTTGCCGGCAATCGCTGCCTATGATGAAGCGCGCTGCGACCGTGTCATCGACAGCCTGACCTCGACGATGCAGGTGCCCACGCTGCGCATGACAGCACTGAACCAGGCACCGCCGTTCGACAAACCGGACTGGAACGAGGCGCTGTCCCGCATCCGCGAAGACGCGCGCCAGGAATGGGCGGCGATGGCGGCCGACCTTGCAACCAATCCCGTCGAGGCGTACACAAAATTCGGCGAATGGGCGCGCTTCCTGACAGGCCGGATGCACCAGCGCGGAGTGCCGATCGGGGCAGGTACGGACACACCAATCTTCCTGGCGATTCCCGGTTACAGCCTTCACTCGGAGCTGGAGCAGCTTGTCGCCTCCGGGCTGTCGCCGCTGGAGGCGCTGAGCGCAGCGACGCTGCGGCCCGCGGAGTATTTCGGGATCGAAGACGAAATCGGCACGGTCGACCCGGGCAAGCGAGCCGACCTCCTCCTGCTCGACGCGAACCCTCTTTCGAATATTTCGAATTCACGTCAGATCAGTGCCGTCATCAGCAAAGGGCGATACCTGACTCCCGCGGAGATCCTGTCTCCACGGGGCGTCAAGACGGACAATAGTCCTCCACGTTGAGGCTTTCCTCGAATCCACTTTAAGTTTCGCAAGTAGCCGCCTCCCGCGGGAGGCGTGGCTGCAACAGCCTGCATCTTCGCCTCTCACCAGGAATTGCTAGAATTGGCGCCTGTGGCTCATAGCGATCCTTTCGGAGGCTGAGGAGTTGAAGCTGAACCTGTTTGCGACCGCGTTACTACTATTTGCGGCAGTGGCCTGCGGCGACGAGTTGTCAAACCCTGACGATGCGCCTCTACGATTCGACGTGGTCTCATCCGACCCTGTCGAGCAGGGTGAGCGGCTATCCGCAATACTTGGCTGCGTCGGGTGCCACACACCCGATCTCACAGGCGAGGACTGGAGTGATCCGGAACTGGGTGTGCTTTGGTCAGCTAATCTCACGCGTAGTGCGGCTGACAATTCGGAGGCGGAACTGGCTGTCATGATCTCTGAAGGGAGACGCCCCGACCGCGCATTGCTGGATATGCCGTCGTACCTGTTTTCAGAGATCCACCCGGACGACCTTACCGCGTTGGTCGCGTACCTGAAGACACTTGCACCCAAAGGGGTCAGGCATCCCGAACCGACTATCGGCCCTCTCCTTGCAGAAAGAATTGCCAGCGGAGATTTCAAGAACTCGGCGGAACGGGTAGCAGAGATGAAGGACCAGGCGCCACCTGACCTGGGGCCAAAACACGTGTTCGCGCGCGCTGTTCTGCGCGCTACTTGCGCGGAGTGTCACGGTATGGACCTTAATGGCAGCACTGAACAATTGATCGACGCCCCACCACGTCCAAGTCTTCGCATCGTAGGCGCGTACTCCATAGAGGAATTCTCCAAGCTAATGAAGACCGGCACGGGCTTTGGAGGTCGTGAGCTGAACTTGATGGGCGGCGTCTCTCGCTGGCGTTACTCGCGTTTCACGGACAATGAAATCACGGCCGTGTACGAGTATCTTGCAGAGTTAGCGCGACAGCCACCCTGAGCAATTACCGCGTTTGCTGTTTGGCGTAGAATGACTGTCGTCAGGATTTGCCGGAGTCGCGCAGCGGTATGTCCCGACATTCACGAAGAGGACTGAATATGTGGTCTCTGGGCACAAGTGCAGCATTATTTCTATTCATCGGGCTAATTATCGGTCTCGCATTTGTGGCAGGAGCATTGCTGGCCCGCTGGAGAGATCGGAATAAGGATTAATTCCTCTGATGGTCATTTGTGGCCGATCACGGAAGCTCCTCCAGACTAAAATAAGGCCCGTTGCGATGCGGAATTGCGATGTTCGGCCAGCACGCGATCGAAGAAATGAGGGCTTGCCGCCCCAATGCAGGCTGCCAGCGGCCGCCCACGCATGATGCTGTAGAATCACAGCGATTAGCCTGATTCGACCTTTTTTCTTGAGGAGCAAATAGCGCGATGAAGCGACGAAATTTCTTGAAGGCAGTATTGTCTGCAGCAGCTGTTACAGGTGGCCTCGGTTCCCGGTTCGCATTCTCCGGCGAATGTCCGCCGCAGCTGCTCAATGGCGTGCAACTATGGAGTGTCCGCGATCTTCTCGCCGAGGATGCACCTGGCACGCTCGAGGCAATCGGCGAGCTTGGTTTCAACGCGGTTGAACTGTTCGGTTTGGGGGGAGACCCGGTCAAAAATGCCCGTATTTTCGGACTTGAATTTGATGAACTATCGCGCATCTTGAATGCATCCGGGCTCAGCGCACGTCACTCACACACCGTGCAAAACTGGCAGGATCCTGATGCCATTGCCAGGGTCGCCGAGAAGTTGGACATCGACGTAGTAATCCTGGCAGCTGCAGAGGAATTCTTCGACCGGCAACGCGTGAGTTTCATTCCCGCGACCAGTGTCGACCAGGTTCGGAAGCTGGCCGACAAGCTGAACACTGCCGGTGAACAATATCGTCGCCATGGGATCACATTTGCGTATCACAACCATTGGACTGAATTTGTCCCGGTCGAAAACCAGGTGCCCCTGGACCTGCTGATTGAGCACACGGACCCGGACAATGTCCGCTTCGAACTTGATATTGCATGGATAACCGCAGCCGGGGGAGATCCGGTCTCGTTTCTGAACAAGAACCTGGAGCGGATCGTCTCCTGCCATCTGAAGGACATCGACCAGGAGAAGGAGCTGCCAATTTCCTCGCCGACAGAGGCCTTTGTTGACGCGGTTCTCGAGCCCGGCGCCGGTACCATCGATTTTGAGCCCATCATCGAGATACTAACAAGGGGCGGCGTCACGAATGCCTTCGTGGAAGTCGACAAAGCAGATGATCCCCTGGCAGCAATTCAGCGTGGGCGATTACATCTGCAGACCCTGGGTAGCTGTGCGTAGCTGAAAGCGGGTGGCCGGCGATCAAACCGGCCGACTGTCGGGCAATTGTCGGGTAGATTGCGTAACCGACACTGGTAGAGTTTGTCCACACTTTCGGTTCGCAAGCACTGGACGCGGTCATGATCCTCAAACAATTGCGTATTGGTCGCCACCTCTCACAAGAGCAACTGGCTCAGATGTCCGGACTGAATGTCAGGACAATTCAGAGAATTGAGAGCGGTCAAAACGCTAGCCTGGAGTCAATGAAATGCCTCGCGTCGGCGCTTGAAGTTGATATCGAAACTTTGAACCAAGAGGCCTACACGATGGACAGAAGCACTGCGGCTTGGCAAGACCTCCCTTTCTGGCTGAAATGCTGGTTTTTCATTAATTTTCTGAGCGTTCGCACCAGGCGATCGGTGGCACGCCGGATCTCCGTGCTTTCCCATGCATTTGGATTCCTGTTCTGTGTCCTCGGCTTCGCGAGTGAGGCAGCACTTGCCGGTGGACTGATATTGCTCGCGAATGCGTATCTCTTTGCCCTGTTGATGTGGCAAGGAGACAAGTACGGCATCTGGTACGACGCCGTCGACGCAACCAGCTAGGTCGCGCCCTCCGCAACCAACCGCTTTGCCGCGCAGGAGCCCGCTTTACACTCGGGAACGTCCGGCCGGATACTTCGTATAGTTTTCCAATTTTTTGTCATTTATTAGGAAAATTTTCTATATACTGACCTGACTTCCGATCAAGAGACCACATCATGGACCGTATCGACCGGGCTATCCTCAACGCACTGCAGGACGATGCAACGCTGACCGTGGCCGAGTTGTCGACCCGCGTCGGGCTGTCCAAATCGGCCTGCTGGCGGCGCGTGCAACTGCTCGAGGAAGAAGGCGTCATCGGCGCCAGGGTCACGCTGCTGAACCAGGAGAAGCTGGGGCTGAACCTCACCGTTTATTCCGCGATTCGCACGCACGAGCACACCGCCGACTGGTTCGCCCGGTTTCACGCGATGGTCACGGCGATGGAAAACGTCATGGAAGTGCATCGCCTGAGCGGGGACATCGACTACCTGATTCGCGCCGTCGTGCCGGACATGCGCAGCTATGACGAGATGTACAAGGAAATGATCGCGAAGGTGGATCTCTACGACGTATCGTCGAGCTTCAGCATGGAAACGATCAAGTACACTACGGCCCTGCCCCTGCACCATCTGAAATCCGAATAGCCGCATGAGCCACGAGAACGAATACTTCCCGAACATGGTGACAATGCTCGAGCTGATCTGGGGCGATGGCTACATGGCGCCCGGCGGCCCGAAGAACGTTGCGCGCCTGCTGCGCGGGCTCGACCCCGCCGGCAAGCGCATTCTCGACATTGGCAGCGGTATCGGCGGACCGGCTTTCGAAATGGCCCGGACCCACGGCGCAACCGTCGTCGGTATCGACCTTGAGCAACCGCTGGTCGAGCGCGCCGAGGCCGATGCGGCAAAGCACGGCCTCGCAGACCGCTGCTCATTCCAGACGGTCGTTGCTGGGCCGCTGCCGTTCGAGGACAACGCGTTCGACATCGTTGTCAGCTCCGGCGCATTCACCCAGATTGCCGACAAGCGTGGCATTCTCGGCGAAAGCTTTCGCGTTCTGAAACCGGGCGGCAGCCTGAGCTGCTACGACTGGCTGAAGTCCGACGGCGAGTATTCAGAAGACATGCATTACTGGTTCAAGGTCGAAGGGCTGACCTACGCCATGGAGACCCTGGACAGCTATGCAAAACTGTTGGCGGACGCGGGTTTTGTCGACGTCGAGTGCGACGATGCATCAGCATGGTACCGGCAGGAGGCGCGCAGGGAATACGAGTTGATGACCGGCGACCTCTACCCGCGCATGGTCGAACTCCTCGGCCAGACCGACGCCGATCACTTCGTCGAAGACTGGCGGGCGATGCTCGTTGTCATCGACAAGGGTGAGATGCGGCAGGGCTACAGCCGCGGCCGTCGCCCTGCCTGAGTCCCCCTAGATTGACCGCGTCGCGATCGACGGCGATATGCCGCTCGCGCGTCTCGCCGGCCCAGCCACGGCCGCCTGCCCAACCAGCCACAGGATGACCATCGCGATCGGCACGACATACCAGGCCAGTGGCGTAAGGGCGAACTCCTGCACCATGTAGATGTTCAGCGCGACAGCCAGGATGCCGCCGGTAATGATGCCCACGCTGCTGATCAGGAAGTTCTCGATCATGAAATAGCGCATGATCTCGGGGCGGGTCGCACCAAGCGCGCGCCGTACGCCGATTTGCCTTGTGCGCCGGCTGACACTGAAGCTCGCGAGGCCGACAATGCCGAGACCGGTGATCACCGTCAGCAAGGAAACAATGAAAGTCAGCATCGTGATCATCGCGGAGTCGCCGGTGTACGAGCGTTCCCGGACTTCGGTCATCGAGCGAACATTCTCGATGATGCGATCCTTGTTCGCAGCCAGCGCCGCTTCGATGCGCGGAATCATCTCATCGCGCATCCCGGGCTCCGTGCGAATCACGTAGCGCTGGAATTCGCCGTCACGACGCGACGGCACGAGCATCGAATTTTCCACGCGCTCCCAGCCGTTCCATGGAGCCTGCAGTCGATCCACGATACCGACGATCTTGACCGGGTCGTTCTCGTTGATGAAAACCGTCTTACCGACCAGCGAACCGGTTTCCTCCGGGAACAACTCTTCGGCCAGCGCCCGGGTCAGTATGCCGGTCGCGGGCCAGGTACTGACCTCGCGGTTGTTCCAGGTGATTTCGTCCGCGGCGAAATTCTCGCCAGCAACGAGGTTGGTGCCGAAAGTCTCGATCGCGTGTTCGTCGGAGAAGTAGATCGCCGTGCCGATCCCATCCGAGTTGGGCCCCGGCTCGGTTGACAGGCTCATGCTCCAGCCGCCGGACCGCAGCGGAAACGAATTCGTTGCGATGGCATCGCGAACGCCCGGCATCCCGCGCAGCAACGCGAGGTCCTCGTCGATCATTGTGCGCATGTCTGCATCCGGAACAAAGGCAACGCTTGTCAACGTGATGATGTTGTCCTCGTCCGTGCCGCTCGGTCGCGCCATTTGCGTGGCTCGCTCCTGGATGATTGCAATTGCGTTGACCATGATCGCCATTGTCACGGCGATTTGCAGTGCAATGAGCGCATAGCTGCTCTTGTTGCGCAGGATCGCTCGCCAGATGGGTCCCAGTTCCATATCCGTCTCCGTCTACTGAATTCTGAGCTGTGCCGCCGGCGTCACGCTGCAGGCGCGCCAGGTCGGGTACAGGGCCGCGGCCAATGCCGAGACGATCGCCAGTGCCACCGCCGCGAGGACCATCACCCAGTCCATGACGACAAGTTTTTGCACAAACTCGAAGATGCTGAATAGGTTTTCGATGCCGCGCAGGCCAAGCCACGTCAGACCGATGCCAAGCACGCCGCCGGCCAGGCCAATCATGCTGGCCTCGACGATATACTGAGCAAACAAGGTTGCTTTGCTGGCACCGAGCGCGCGCCGCAGGCTGATGTCCTTGGTGCGTTTCATGACTTTCGCCAACAGCAGCCCGACGGTGTTCAGCAGGCAAACAATCAGGAACAGGATCGCCAGCCCCAAGAGTACGCTGACGTCCTCGTCGACGACCTCGTTGATGTCCATCCACTCCTCGACGTTGTCGAGCCGGTTGTTGAGCGGTCGTGGAAAGCGCCCGACCAGTTTCTGCTCCTCGACGTAGGCATCCAGGAATTGCAGGTAGGCGGCTTTCTCCGCCTCGCCTGGCAACTCTGCCCACATCTGTATCCAGATGCACTCGGAGTTACGAAATGCTTCGACGCCACCGTCCTCTATCGGTTTCCAGCAATTGGTGTTGCCGGCACTGCCGTGCTCGCCAGCGACCGCAACCGAGAACGGCAGGAACAATGCGGCCGGGTCATTGTACTCATTGTTATTCAGGTCATAGAACAACGGCACCGGCGACCATTCATCCAGTACGCCGACGATCCGGTAAGGCTCGCCGGACAGCGTCAACAGTTCGCCGACCGAATTCTCACCACCGAACAACTGCTCATTCAGAGCCTGGCCAATGACGACCACGCGTTCCTGTGTATCGTCCGCCGACTTGTCCCAGCCCGAACCGTGGGCAAACGGCACGTTGAACATCGCAAAGAAGTCCGCGGTCGTTGCCCGGCTTTGCGTCTGGAACGGCTTGCTGTCCTCACCCGCCGGTTGCACGACGCGCGACGACAGGAAGCTGATGACCTGCCGGTTGGCACGCCCCGCCGCGTGCAGCGCCGTTGCATCGAGGTAGGTCAGCTGCTCGGGTGGTTCGTTCGGTTCGTCGTACGGCTCGGCCGGGTCCCAGCTATCCACCCTGACGTGAAACAACTGGTCCGACTTTTCCGGGATCGGATTGCCACTCATGATGTACTGGATCGTGACGATCGTCATACAGGCACCGATGCCGATGCCGATTGCGGCCACCATCAATGCGCTGAGGGCCGGGTTCGCCCTGATGCTCAGGATGCCGAGGCGCAGGTAGTATCGAAACATATCGCTCTCCCGGGCTGCCTAGCCGGCAACCGCTGCCAGTTGCAGGTCACCCGGACCGTCGCTGACGCTGCCGTCGCGAACGAAGATGTTGCGATTCGCCCGGGTTGCCAGTGTCAGTTCGTGTGTCACCATGATGATCGTTGTACCAGTCGAGTTGATCTCACCGAGCAGGTCCATGACGCTGTCCGCCATGTTGGTGTCCAGGTTGCCGGTCGGTTCGTCCGCCAGCAGGAAGCGCGGCTCCCCGGCCAGTGCGCGGGCAATCGCAACGCGTTGCTGCTGGCCGCCGGATAACTGTGCCGGCATGTGCTCGAGACGCGATGCCAGGCCGACGAGTTCGAGGCTTTCCTCGATACGTTTTCGGCGCTCCGGCGCCTTGAAACCACGATAGCGCAGCGGCACGTCAACGTTGTCAAAGATATTGAGCTCTGGAATCAGGTTGAAACTCTGGAAAATGAAGCCGATCTTCTCGTTACGTACTTTCGAGCGTTCCCTGTCGTTGAGCTTGGAAATGTCGCGCCCGTCCAGTTCGTAGGTCCCGCTACTCAGGTCCTCGAGCAAGCCGGCAATGTTCAGGAACGTCGTCTTGCCCGAGCCCGACGGTCCGGTCACCGAGACGAATTCGCCCTCTTCCACTTTGAGCGAAAACTCGCGCAGCGCGTGTGTTTCAACCGTGTCGGTTCGATAGATCTTGGAAACATTGTTCATTTGCAACATGTCTTGACTCCCAGCAAGGACAGTTATTGGGTGAGTAGTACCCGTTCGGCGCTACGGAACGGATCGAGGCTTGAAATAACGATTTGCTCGCCCTGGTCGAGACCGGCGACGATCTGTACGGCACCCAGGCTCCGGGCGCCCACTTCGATGGCGCGGCGTTCGGCCAGCCCATCGGCATTCAATACATAAGTCACGCGACCGGCGCCGCTGTCGAGGAACTGCCCGCGTTGTACGTACAGTACGTCGCGAAACTCGGCCAGCAGGATGCGCGTCGTCAGGCGCTGGTTCTGTCGCAGGTTTGTTGGACCATTGCCAACAAAGCGGATGCGGCCATTGACCTGGTTGTTGACGATCTCCGGCGAGACAGCCACCAGTTCGCCCTGGAACTTGTCACTGCCGACCATGATCTCGGTTTGCATGCCCACATCGAGGTCATCGGCGTAGCTTTCGGGAATCTGCGCATCGATCTCGAAGCGCGTCAGGTCCACGACGGCCATGACCGGCGTATCGACGGACACCGCCGCTTTCTGGTCGACGAGCAGGTCGCCGACGATGCCATTCACCGGTGACTTGATCGCGAGATCATCGACCTGCCTGCTCAGGTTGCTGACGAGCAGCTGCTGGCGCTTCAGCTCCAGCTCGCTGGCACGGATCTCGAATGCCAGCCTTTCGTCAAACAGGTCGGCGTCGGCAACGGCATGCTCGTGTGCAACCCGCGCGTTCTCGAGGTCGTCCTGCGCTTTCTCATAGTCGATGACCGAAATGACGCCGAGCTCGTGGGCCTGGTCCGCGCGGCGTTTTTCGCGGTCTGCGGCCGTCAGCGCCACCATGGCCAGGTCGGCTGCCTTGCGCTTGTCGAGGGCGAGTTGCCGCGATTCGATCCGTTGCCGGTCGAGTTCCACCTGCCGTTGTTCCAGTTCCGACTCGGCCTGCTCGAGCTGGTTGGCAAGATCGGGGCTGTGTACGACGCCGACGACCTGCCCTTCGACGACACGTTCGCCCGATTCGACGTTCAGGGTAATCGTGCCGGGTGCGGTCGAATACAGCGTCGGACTGACGGCGGCGACGACGCGCCCCTGCACCGACACGTCCCGGACCAGGTCGCCGCGTGTCACGGTCGCCAGGCGCACCCGGTCAAACGGTACCGAGATGGTTGCGTTAGCCCAGCGCTGGAAAACCGGCGCTCCCTGCCATGCCAGTACCAGGACGCTGAGCACCACAACCCCGACAACGATGTGTTGTTTTCGTTTGCTCGGTGGTGCCAGGCGAACATCCTGCCCCGATGTGTCCGCGATCTTCAGTGTCGTCACCTATACGTGTGTCAAATGCACCCTGTACCGGGTGCTTTTGACTTAGATGCGACAACTTCGATTTTCGTTTACAGCGATTTGCCTGGACCAGGTCCAGATCAATGCTCGCGCCGGCTCCCGGGATTGAATTGCTCACCGCGCGTCCAGGACGCCGGGTCGTACGGATTGCCGGTAATTCGCCACTCCTGCATCGGGAACAGGTAGCCCTCGGCGTCCGGATTGACACCGTAGCCGTAGGTCAGGTGCCGGCGCTCGCGCGGCGCGGTCGCGTCGAGTGAAAACACCGACTGCCCGGGAAATTCAGCGTCGATACCCGCCAATGCTGCAATCGTCGCGGCAATATCCACCATTGAACTCGGTGCCGGGGATGACCGGAACGGGTGCATTGCGCCCGGTGGCTTGATCGCCAGCGTCGGCGTTGCCATTCCGACAGCGGTAGCGGTGACTTCGCCAGATTGCGGAACGTTTTCGACCGGGACCCAGGCCCCGTGGTCCGCCATCAGCACGATCAGGCTGCTGTCGTAGATGCCGAGGTCCTTCATGCGCTGCAAGACGCCGAGCACACCGAGCAACCCGCATTGCGCGTGTGTGATGACCGCCTCACGCGTCCCGGTCTTGCGGCCGTCATACTCGCAGCGGGCATTGCCAACGAACGGCCGGTGGCTCAGCATGAAGTGCATCAGTTTGTAGACCGGCGTGTCCCGCGAGACCGACATCTCCTCCTTCAGGCTGTCGAGGAACGCGAGGTCGGAAAAATACTGCAGGTGCAGGTACGAACGGCTTTGCACCATGCCCTGGAACACCCACAGTTCGTCCCGGTGTACCAGCGCTTTGCCAAAATGCGGGGCAACACGAAACAAGGCCAGGTCGATCAGTTTCGCCGCATCGAGCACGGCGAGGTCGTCCGCTGTGACATGGCCGTCCGAC
This sequence comes from Gammaproteobacteria bacterium, assembly GCA_030429005.1. Lineage (GTDB taxonomy): Bacteria > Pseudomonadota > Gammaproteobacteria > Steroidobacterales > Woeseiaceae > UBA1847. The sequence goes on from JAUIDP010000005.1 coordinate 36,114, forward strand.
GTGATGCCATAGGCGTTGTTGTGCTGGCCCACTGCATAGGTATTGCGCAGCGGCACGGTTGCCATGATGTCGACCTCGTAACCGCTTGCGAAGGCACTGTTGGTAATAGTCGCTCCACTGATACTTTCGCTGACGAAGTCATCCACCGGTTGATCGTTGTAATACAGCTTGCCGCTGAGCATCGCGGGCACCGTCAGCTGCGTGTAGGGATAGGCGCCGAGGTGCTGCTCAAAATAAGTGAATCCGCGCAGCTCCTGGCGAAAATCCCGTTCACTTGTATCGGCCAGGATTGCCGCAAAGATGTCAGACTGGAAGCCGTCCATGACGATGTGCACGATGTTGAACTCGGACGAAAACTGCATCGCTGCGGCCCGGCCCGCAGCATTGCCGGCAACACTGTCGACGGCGTAAATTTCGGGATGCCTGCCAAGACCCGGCACGCTGGCGATTGCCTGGATGCAAAAGGTTGCGACCGCGGCAAAGAACAAGCCCTTGCCGAACCGCCGAAAACCGAAGATCGCTACAGCCAGCAACAACACCCAGAGCGCTGAATCGAGGACTCCGCGCCAGGCATTATCGAGCCAGTGAATCGTGCTGCCATCCAGTGCACCGTACTGCCATACGAGGATATTTCCCTGTAGCCAGAACAGGACAGCCAGCGCATTCAATATTGCCAGGTAACGTTTGCGAGCATCGCCGTTCGCCAGCAATCCGGCCAGAGTCAACACGGCGAATACAGCGAGCGCATACGGCAACATCCGGACCAGCAAACTGGTGTAGTCGCTGGCAAATTCTCGTGTATTGCCGGTGAACACGGCCAGCGTGGCAAACAGCACAACCGTCGCTACCGGAATGGCCGCGGAAACGACAAGTCGCAACAATTCCGCCATGCGCGGTCGCATGTCAGGCACGCTCAAACCAGTACAGTGTTCGACCGCTGGACGAGACCGTTTCGGAGCGGACGACGCGCGCGAGTTTTTGCAGGTAGCTTTCGAATGCACGCTGGTCGTAGTCATCGAACAGGTCTTCGCGCAGCTGCAGCAGGCGCTGCACCATCGGGTCCTGCTTCGGCACGAATTCCACGACACCGCGTGGCGCCATCGCGACCAGCCAGGCCAGCACGTCCGCCAGCGGCAGGTTCTTGGCAATAGCCAGGTGATGAATCAGTGCCAGGCCGACGACTGCGTCACCCTGCGCACGGCGCGCAAAGCCCATTCGTTCGGCCTGCCGCCAGCCCTGTTCCGGGCTCGGATTGGCCGCATCGAGATGCAGCGGCAGGAAGTTCAGACCGGCGTCGACCGCGCGCTGGTAGCCATAGTCGAGCGCGCCGTGGTCGAAATCGAAGCCGACAACGAGGTCGGCGCCGTTCTCCAGGGCCACGGCCGAATAGTCGCCGGTGTTGCAACCGACGTCGAACAGCAGCGCAGGTTTGGCCGACTGTACAAACTCCGCGACAAACTGGCGTTTCTTTTGCGCTTCGGCATCGGCATAGCTGTTGTCCGTCGCATAGTCCTGCCAGACCGTCGCGCTGCCGGACTTCGGCTCAAGCGCCGCAATCCATTTGCGCATGCTGTGGAGCATCTGCTCGAAGCCAATCTTCGGTAGCTTGCCTTTGCCCGCTCTGCTCGCCGCATGACCGGTCGTCGATGCGCGCTGCAGCCGCGCCTGCATATGGACATTCGTCAGCGCGTTCCAGGACAAGCGACTGCGCCACGGCAGCAGCCGGCTGAGATCATCGGCCGGGATGCCTTCGAGGCTACCGCGAAACCATGCATTGTGCGTGACACCGGTGTAGGCACGCAGTAGCAGCGGATTGACGAATTGTTCGCAGAACTGCCGGTGGCCAGCCCAGTACTCGCCGTCGACGTAACGGCGAAACGACAGGCTGTCGATAAACACCGGCCGCGGCCCGGCGAACTGGATGTTGTAGGCCGTCGCATCGGTCAGGGACACGCCCTTCTGCAGCGCCGCCTGCTGGATGTCGAGGTGTAACAGCGCCGCGGCCTGCAATGCCCGAAACGGCCATTCATACGGATAGGAAATGAACGGCAGCCGCGGATGTTCGAGCACAATACTCGCGCCTGCCGCGTGCTCACCGAGCACCGCTGCATCGACCTGGTTTTCACCAATCAGCCTGCCGTCACTTTGCAACTCTTCGACGAGCCCGCTTGCGCGGACGAATTCAAAATCGGCGATCGCCGATGGCATGACAGTACGCAGGACCCTCTTATCGACATGAAAGATGCGTCCCCTCGGGTCCCGAAAGGAACCGGCCTCCGCAGCAACCTGCGTCATCTAGGATTTGTTCTGTGCGTCAGCATCCGGCCCGTCTCGGGATTCAGCGGGAGCCGACTTGCCCGTGAAGAGTGCCTTCAGCTTGTACCAGTAGAGTCGCAAAACACCCATCGCTACGGCAATTCCGGCCAGGATGCTTTGCAAAATAATACTGCCGGTGCCCGGGTCGAGATAGGCATGCGCCGGCGCTGCGAACGCGGTGCAGCCCAGCAAAGACAGCGAAATTCGAATGGCGCGACGACGTAACATGGTATGGCCTCCGACCCATAACGTAGGGCCAAGCGATTGAAATTGGTACGATATTTTAGCGTTTAACATAGTGTCCGGCATGCCGTTGTGTGTGACGCGATCCACAGTTTCATGCACTGCTGCCTGCTCGGAGCAGCCGGTTTCGGCCCGCGAGGACGCATAACCCCGCACAAGCGGCCATGCACTGTCAAATTGACAGCCTGCGACCCCGGGCGTTTAATGAGACCAGATTTCAAGTTTCGGGGGGAACACCATGAAGTTGCTGCAAAATAACGGCCCACTGTTCGCGTTCGCCGGCATGCTGATCGGCACAACGATTTCCACGGACGCACTCGGCCAGACCGATCGTATTCTCGAGGAAATCGTCGTCACGGCGGCGTATCGCGAGCAGGGCCTGCAGGACGTCCCTGTCTCGATCTCGATGGTCACCGGCGAAAAGATCACCGAGTCGGCATTGCAGAAAGCCGAGGACATACAGTTCCTCGTACCCAACTTCACGCTGACGGAAACCGGCATCGGCACCAATGCCTTCATTCGCGGCATCGGCTCGGGCATCAACCAGGCGTTCGAGCAGTCGGTCGGCACCTATGTCGACGGCGTCTACTTCGGGCGAGCACAGCAGTGGCGGGCCCCGTATCTCGACCTGGAACGCATCGAGGTCCTGCGCGGACCGCAGTCGATCCTGTTCGGCAAGAATTCTGTTGCCGGCGCGGTCAATATCACGACAGCCAAACCCGGCGATGAATTCGAAGCCAGTCTGTTCGCATCGCAGGAAATGGAGTTCAACGAAACGATTGTCGAGGGCATTCTGTCCGGCCCGATCTCGGACCGTTTTCGCGCGCGGCTTGCAGCCCGCTCGCGCGACGGTGATGGCCACATGCGCAATGCCACGTTGAACAACGACGAGCCAAACCGCGAAGACTGGAATGTGCGCGCGACGCTGGAATTCGACGTCACCGAGAACCTGCTGGCAACGTTCAAGGCCGAAATGGGCGAGTTTGACGTCAGGGGCCGCAATATCGAGGTCATCAACGAACTGCCAATCGCAGCGGGACCGTTCGCCGGGCTGCAGTACAACCAGGTACTGCAGATCTTCGGCGGGGACCCCAGCACCGGCAATGTCGTCAAGGATGGGATCCGCTCATCCAACGGAGATTTCAGCAACAACGAACTGAACAACTTTGTACTGACGCTGGACTGGGACATTGGTGAATACCAGTTCAAATCGATAACCGCCCTGTCCGAGTTTGACTATGACGAGTTCTGCGATTGCGATTACACCGGTACCAACCTGTTCGGTGCGGCGCTGCAGGAATCTTACGACCAGTTCAGCCAGGAGTTTCGGCTGGCATCGCCGGTCGGCGGAACGATCGACTACATCGTTGGCCTGTACTACCAGACCAGCGATCATGACTATGCCGACCAGATCATCGTGACGGCCGACTCGGCACTCGTACCGATTGTCAATGCATTGAACCCGGGCGCCGGGGACTTGCTGGCGGGCACGCAAGCAGCCAGGGCTGCGAATGTCGACGCCGATGTGTTGTCGGCCTTTGCCCAGGTCAACTTCAATATTACCGACAAGCTGACCATCCAGGCCGGTGGCCGGGTCACGCAGGACGATCGCGATGGCGATCGTACGATGGTCATTACCGCCGACGATGGTTCATCGCTGCCGGCACCTCAGGCAGGCTCGCCGATTGTCTATGGTGGCCTGTTCGGCATTACATCCACCAACCTTTCTGCCCTGGCAGACCTCGGCGTACCCGAGGCAATCGGCCTGACCGCTGCGCTGGGCGAATTGCCGGTCAACGGTTCGCGGGACACGACGAAGTTCTCGCCCGAAGTGAAACTGATTTTTGATTCAAATGACAATGTCATGCTGTACGCGAGCTGGTCTGAGGGATTCAAGTCGGGCAGCTTCGATTTCCGGGCGAACAACCGCAACTTCTACCCGACGATGGAAGATTCATTCGAATTCGACGATGAAGAAGCGAGCAACATCGAATTCGGCGGCAAATTCATCCTTGGCAACGGATCGGCAGAACTGAACGCCGCCCTGTACTTCACCGAGTTCGATGATTTGCAGATCTCGATCTTCGATGGCGTACTCGGGTTCAACGTCGGCAATGCTGCCTCGGCCGAGGTCCAGGGCGCCGAACTCGACTTCCGCTGGGCCATGACTGATCGCCTGACGGTCTACGGCGGACTCGCCTACACGGACTTTGAATTCACCGACTTCAGGAACGGCCAGTGCTATTTCGGCCGTCCACCTGATGTCGACATCGACAACGACGGCACACCGGAGCTCTGCGACTACACCGGCGAGTCAAACCAGCTGGTCTCCAAGTGGCAGGGCAATGTGACCTTCGACTACAGCCGCCCGGTCTTCAGCAGCCTGCGTTTCGGCATGGCCGTGGACTATTTCTTCACCAGCAAGTATGACGCTTCGGCAACATTCGACCCGGCGCTGGTGCAGAACGCGTACGGCTCGATGAACTACCGCCTGAGCCTCGGCTCCGACAGCGGCAGCTGGCAGCTGGCGTTTCTCGCACGCAACATCACGGACAACAAGATCCTGAGCTTCGGTGGCGATACACCGCTGGCCAGCACGCTCGGCGCGAAGTCGAACTACGCCTTTTTCGGCCAGGGCAGGTCATACACGGTGCAGGGACTACTACGCTTCTAGCCGGCGTCCTTTTCGCACAGGAAGTAGACCTGGTACTGCCAGCGCAGTGGCCAGAACGGCAGCGCGAGCGCCTGTAGTGCCCTGGGAGGGACGGCCAGCCAGCCGTTCATCGAGATCCAGCGCCACGACAGGACGTGCAGGTCTTTCCAGCGGGCGGTGACGGACAGGCCAGCGGCTGCGAACAGTGCCTCCCACTCGGGCAATGGACGCACGACCTCTTTTGCGTCGACCTGGTTGGTGCCACCGAACAGGCCGAGTTTGCGGGTCAGGAAATCGGCATTCGGCACGAGAATCAGGAATCGGGCATCGTCTTTCGCGACACGCGCCATTTCCTTCAGCGCATTGACCGGCTCGACAAAGTGCTCGAGTGATCCCAGGCAGCTCACCAGGTCGAAGGAATTGTCAGAAAATGGCAACTGCTCGGCGGGGCCGGCATGAAACTCCCCTTCCGGCATATGTTTCGCACAGTAGTCGATCGCGCGCTCCGCCAGGTCGACGCCGGCGATCCCGGCACCGGCGTCCAGGCAGGTATGCAGCCATTCGCCAAGCCCACAGGCAACATCGAGCACCCTGTCTCCCGGGGCAATACCGACTTTTTTGCGCAAACCTTCGAGATGGGCATTGCCCTGCAACGGCTTGTCCGCATTCGCATAATAGACGCCGTCATAAAACGACTTCATTTCGGTAAGATTCGGGTCTGACTCGCTCATCTAGTGCAATACCTGCGCAATGCATGCCTCCATCTGCTGATTGTAATTGCTCCAGCAGAAGGTCCTCGCGAACCCGGCGGACGACGCCCTGAGGTCCGACCCGGCGACTGCCTCGACCGAGCGGGCAAACGCGTTGTAGTCACCGGCAACAACCAGTGCGCCATTGACGCCATCCTTCACGGCATCGCCAACGCCACCGCAGTCAAACGCAACCGTCGGTGTGCCGTGGGCAGCAGCCTCGATCGCAACCATGCCGAACCCTTCCACATCGCCCGGCGTTTCAAGCAGCGGAAAGACGAAGACATCTGCCGCCGCGTACAACCTGGGCAGGTCTTCCTCGGTGGCATAGCCCAGCAAGCGTACCTGGTCCTGCAGTGCATGTTGCTTGATAGCCGCATCAATGCTGTCCAACACGGACGTCTTCGGCCGGTTCAGGGCATTTGCCGGCTCGGTCCCGGCAACCAGCAGAAGCCAGTTCGGGTCGCGGGCAACGAGGGCCGGCATCGACCGGTCAATGAATTCGGCAAGGCCCTTGCGCGGCATCAACCGTCCGACGGATAGCAGGACACGATGCGATGCATAGCCGAGTTGCTGCCTTGCTGCCTCGCGCGGCGGGATGCTGTCGGGCAGCTCGACGCCAGGGTTGATGATGGTGATGCGTTCTTCGCTTACGCCACTGGCCATCGCCAGGCGCGCGGTATTGCGGCTGTTGCACACAGCGACATCGGCCATCCTCAGAAACGGCACGAACAGCCACTGGTAGATGCGGGACTCCGCAATGATGTCGAGGCCATGCAACAGCAACATCGAACGGGCACCTGCCAGTTTTGCCAGCGGCACGACGACAATCCCCACCAGGCCGCTGCCGCCGATGACCAACTCCGGTGCACCCGTCGTCACTCGCAGCCAGATACCTTTCAGCAATGTCAGGACAAGGAACACCGGCGTCGGTGAAATGCCGGTCTCACGAACCACCGCAGCTTCAGCCACATGAGCCTTGCACCCGCCCGGTCCGAGCAGCTGCACATCGTGATTGTCGGCAAGGCCACGATACAACTCGTAGCAAAGCCGCTCCATCCCGCCATTGAGTGGCGGGAAGTTGCGGCTGACCAGGGTGATTTTTGCCATGCGCCGGAGTCTACATGACTTGCATCCGGCATGGCGTCGCCAGCGAGTGCCGTTACTGGTCTACTTTGACGACTTTCTCGATTTTCTTTACAAATACCCGACCTTCGTGCGGCCCTTCATGGTCGACGAACTCCACGTCGTTGCCGTGCCCTGCCGACTCGAGAATTGAGCGAATCGACATTCGCGTTGCTTCGTCGATCGGTTCCCGGCTGACGACAACGGTACCGCCGGGCTGTGCCACCGTGGCATTCCCGTGCTGACGGATCACTTGCAGGTTGATGTCGGCCTCGCCGCCTTCAGCCACCCAGTGAAAGTCATCGCTGTCCAGTTCCGCAAAGTCCGGCAATTCGATGGTTTCCCCGTCGACATTGAAGCTGAAACCCGACGAGTTGCGGGTAACGAGGATAGACCGCCCTTGCTCGTCGACAACCGAGCGCGTCTCGCCGACCTGCATATCGTCCAGGTCAAAGCCAAGTTCATCGCTGTTCAACGTAATCGCAACGTTGTCTCCTGCGCCATCCCCGGCAACGCCAATGATGACGTGTTTCTTTTCTTCCGCCGCGATGCCGCCCCCGCCCAGGCCAAGCAATGCAGCAGCCAGTAATGCTTTCGTGCATGTGTTCACGATGTGCCCCTCTTGTTGGTTGGTGTACGACATCAAAGATGCGCCTACCGCCGGAATCGTCGCAGCCGGGGCGTCAATCGGCCCGGCGCATGGCCAGAAGAACGATGCTGCCGGCGACGAAATGCCACAGGCTCCAGACGGCCGCGACAGCCGCCGCGCCGCCCAGGCCCTGGAACTGGGCCAGCAGGATGACAATGGCAAGCCCCGAGTTCTGGATACCCAGCTCGAACACCAGTGCGCGTCGGGTCGGACGGTCTGTCCGCAGCAACAGGCCGGTTACTGCGCCGATCGTCAACGCTGCGGCGTTGTGCAGCGTCGTATACATGACCAGCATCGGCATTGCCGGCAACAGCAACGGCAGGAAGCTCGCGGCGCCGTAGATGATGACCGCGACCAGCGCTACGGTGCCGACGCGCGCCACCCGGCGCTGCAGCACCGCCGCAAACCCCGGATGGCGCGATGCCACCAGCATGCCAATGGCCAGTGGCACCACGAGCAGGATCGTCGTTTGCGCAAGGAACGCCAGTGGCCGGAAATCGATGCTGTCGAGGAGCATCGCTGTCGGCGCATAGGCCTGTGACGTCATGACGATCAGGAACGGCGTCAGGATGGCTGCCAGCGCACTGGAGGCGCCAGTCAGTGAAACGGAATAGGCGACATTGCCGCGTGCCAGGAACGTGAAGTAATTGGAGACGACCCCACCCGGACAACTGGCGACGACGAACATGCCCAGGGCAATCGAAGGTGGCGGACGCAACAACATGACCAGGCAGAACGTGGCCAGTGGCAATGCGACAACCTGGGCTAAGACGCCAGCGACCAGGTCGCCGCGGCGTTGTAACAGTGCCGCGAAGTTTTGCGGATGCAGGCTCAGTGCGATGCTGAACATCAGCAGCATCAACGCGATGGCCAACGCAAACTGCCCGATCGGGTCGAGGACTATGCGCAGTTCATCGAGTGTTTCGATTTCCATGAACGACGCATCGTATCAGGAGGGAGTCGAAAAGAACTCCCTCCTGATACCGATTGCGACATTATTCAGGCTCCGTTGCCGGCTTGGTCGATCGTGAATTGCATCGGCACGTTGTTGCCATTGACAACGCATGAGGTCGCGTACTGGCGAATGGCGGCTTCGCTGCGCTCGTTGTACAGCGATGTTTCGATCGTCAGCTTGTAACCCACCGTGCGTTCTTTCACGCCGACAACTGCGTGACGGACACGAGTTGCATCGGCGTAGTTTGCGTTGTCCGCAACCGCTGCAACGCAAGAGCGAATCTCCGCATCAATCTCTGTCCATTCCTGTTTCGCAGCAGAGGCCTGTCCGGCCAGAGCCAGGCCGGCAAACGCTGCCAGCACGCCTGAAATAACTCGTTTGTGTGTCTTCATAGTCTTGCTCCCAGTATTTACAAATATCAGAATGTTCATTCTGTTTTAGTCAAAAAAAAGGATTTTCAGCCTGCAAGTGATGCCAGGGTGCTATCGACAACCCGGTTCAATGTTGCTTCATCAAATCCACTCCGCCCCATTACCGCGAGGCCAAACATCGTGCTCGTCAAAAGATCTCCTGCGACCCGGGTGTCGACATCGTCGCGGACTTCACCGCGTTCCTTTGCTGACTCCAGGCCGACGGCGAACGCCTTTGACATCCGCCCCATGAATTTCTGCAGTACTTCGCGAATCTCGTCGTCCTGGGGCGCCAGTTCCATCGCTGTATGCACGAACAGGCAGCCCTTGTTCTCCTCGATGCAGCACATGTCCTGCACGCGTTCCGCGAAAATAGTGCGGATATGTTGCAGCGACGCATCCGGTTCCAGCAGGCGCAGGAAGGACTTCTTGCCCATGCCCTCGGCGAAACGCTCCAGCGCCTGCTCGAACAGCTCGCGCTTGTTGCCAAAAGCACTGTACAGCCCGTAGCGGCTGACCCCGGTCGCCTGGACAATGTCTTCCATCGACGTTTCCGAGTAGCCTTTCGAGGCGAACAGGTCCACGACGCTGCTCAGCGCGCTGGAGGGATCGAATTTGCGTGTCCTGACCATGCAAAACAGAATACTCATTCTGTTTTGGCCTGTCAACCCCCTGGCAAGACGATTTTCCCTTGGACACCGGCGGTCGCATTACACTAAGCTGCGCCGCTGACTCGCCGACTCCGACCTGACTTCGCGCTTATGACCGAGATACGCAGCAATCAACTGGAAACCGCCATCGCCAACGGCGATTTCATCATTACGGCAGAGGTCACTCCTGGCCTGGCTACAACGGCAGAACAATTGTTGCAACGGGCTGCACCGCTCAAGGGCAAAGCGACGGCGGTCAACATCACCGATGGCGCGGGTGCACAGGTTGCCATGTCGAGCCTGGCCGCATCGGCGATCCTGCAACAAAACGGTATCGAACCGGTCCTGCAGATGACCTGCCGTGACCGCAACCGCATTGCCCTCGCCGCGGATCTGCTCGGCGCGTCCGCGCTCGGGATTCGCAATATCCTGACGCTGACCGGTGACGATCCCGGCGTCGGCGACGAGCCCGATGCGAAGGGCGTCTTCGACTACTTTGCCGCAGACCTGTTGCAGTTGGCGCGGCATATGGCCGATACCGGGACGACCCGCTCCGGCCGCGAACTCGAGGCCAGGCCCCGGTTTCTCGTCGGTGGCGTCGATGCACCGTTCGATCCGCCTGTCGACTGGGTGCCGACAAAACTGCTGGAGCGCGCCGCGGACGGGATGCGTTTCATACAAACCCAGTTTTGCTACGACCCGGACGTGACGGAGCGTTACGTCGCACGCCTCGCCGAGTCCGGCCTGCTGGACAACGTCGCATTGCTGCTTGGTATCGGGCCGATTGCTTCTTTGCGCTCAGCCAAATGGATGAACGACAACCTGTTCGGCGTGTCGGTGCCGGCAGCGGTGCTGCGTCGACTCGAAGCAGCCGACGACGAAGCGGCGGAAGGCCACCGAATTTGTGTCGAACTCATCGAACGCTACCGTGCACTGGACGGGGTTGCCGGTGTGCATATCATGGCGCCAGCACAGAAGTCGCAGCGCATCGTCGATGTCATCGACGCACTGGCCTGAAGTCACTCTGTTGCGACGAGCTCTGCCAGGACATCGCCTTCGGCGCTAACCAGCCGCAATGACTGGTCGCCGAGCTCGAAGCCGGTGGTTGCCTGCAGTGCCTGCAGGAATGCGGTTTCCAGGTCCATGATCTCCGGCGGGCACGCCATGCGCGTCGAGCCGATTTCGCCCATCGAAATACCGTCGTCCGTCGTTTCGAGATTGCCAAAAAACTTGTTGCAGCCGCCATTGCCATTGAAGCTGCCATCGACCGCAAAATGCACGAACATCGCGTGCGCTTCCGGCAACCGACTATCGGCAATCACCAGTGGTCGCCAGTTCTTGCCGGCGATTTCGGCGCCGCCGGCGGGCAGGTTTTGCCGTGCCAGCTCCTGGCCTTGCAGCACCACCAGCGCCATGCCAGCGAGGAACAACAGGAAAAAACCGAATCCTATGGTCGCTTTCATCGGGAAGCTCCGGGGAGTAGATACCAGAATTGAATAATGGCTTAATTGCAGGCCGATGAACACATTCCTGCGCCAGCGTCTGTTCCGCCAGTTTGCCGCCGTGTTGCTGCTCGCAACGCTGGGCGTGCGCGCACTGCTGCCGGCAGGCTACATGCCCGGCAACCTGCTGGATGGAAAGTTCGCAGAACTTTGCCCGGTCGCCAGTGCCGCGACTTTCACCTTGTTGGCCGCAGACACCACGCACCACCACCACGGCCAGCATGGCAATGGTGAGCGAGACGACGCAGCGTACAGCATCGATTCTGCCTGCCCGATCGGGTCATCGTTATTCGCGGACGCATTGCCGGCCGCGGATATCACGATCAGCCCGGTGCCGCGCCCAAGAGACTTCGAACGCGCTACGCCTGGCAGTGTCTTTACCAGCAAGCCGCACCGATACTATCCCGCTCGCGCACCACCCGTTTCCTGACTTCTTGACGACAGCAAATTTGCCGGGCTGCCTGTGGCAGTCCGCTTCTGTTCTTGATGCAGGAATACCCCAATATGCGACACATTAGACTTTTCGCTGCAGCGCTCGCTGCGGCGACTTTTGCAACACCCGGAATCGCTGATGATTCCGGTCACAACGGACCACTCAACGTACGTGCAGATTCGCACGCCCCGATCGGCGTTATGGCCGACCACATGCACAAGCGCGGGGAATGGATGTTCTCGTACCGTTTCATGACGATGAATATGCAAGGCAACCTGAAGGGCTCGTCGTCCATTTCGCCGGACACGATCGTTACGACAGAGCCGAACCGGTTCTTCGGCATGCCGGGAATGCCGCCCACATTGCGTATCGTACCGCTCGAAATGACGATGGACATGCACATGCTGGGCATGATGTATGCACCCAGTGACAGCCTTACATTGATGGTCATGGCCAATTACCTGGACAATTCGATGCAGCACGTCACTTACGCCGGCGGCATGGGAACTGACGAACTCGGCAACTTCAAAACCGGCACCAGCGGCTGGGGCGACTCTTCCGTCTCCGGCCTTGTTCGACTGTTCGATTCCGGGCCCACGAAACTGCATGCGATCATTGGCGTCTCGCTACCAACCGGCAGTACTGAAGAGCGCGCACGAATCCTGGCGCCGACCGGCATGACGCCAGTTGTTCGCGTGCCCTACCCGATGCAGCTCAGCTCGGGCACTTACGACCCGATTCTCGGGTTGAGTTACTCCGGCAACAGCGAATCACTGGGCTGGGGTGCGCAGTGGCGCGGGACCTTTCGTACGACAAAGAACGACGATGACTATCAACTGGGCGACCAGCATCGCGTGAACGCGTGGCTGAGTTACCTGTTCAGGCCGGAACTCAGTGCATCTGCACGGCTGGAGTATTTTCGTCGGGACAACATCTCGGGCCTGGACCCGATGATCATGGGACCGGTGCAGACCGCCGACCCGGACCGCCAGGCGGTCCGGCGACTGGACGCCGCAATCGGCCTGAACTATGCCGCCTCCGGGACGCTGTACGGCTGGCGAATTGGGATCGAATATGTCCTTGCCGTGGACCAGGAACTGGACGGGCCGCAGCTGGAGACTGACGATCAGTTGATCATCGGCCTGCAGAAATCGTTCTGAGCTGACGGTGCAGCCAGGACTCTACTCCTGGCTGCGCCAAATCTCGACTTCGCGTCCCGACACCGAACTCTCGACAATAATGTCACCGGACTTGCACGGCGCAACGCCCAGTGAGTCTTCGCAGGTCTTCAGCTTCTTGAGGCGTTCGGCATGCGGCACCAGTGATGCTGCTGTCTCGGTTGGTTCTACATCGCGCCAGTCGTCGCTGTTGCTTGCCGCCTTCGCGTCTTCCAGGCTGGCGAACGACTTGCTCTCGCGTGCCGAAGCCGCACAACCCGACTTCTGCCGATTGACAATGACGTTGTCAAACTGATCTTTCAGCGTGACCAGTTCCTGCAGGGCAACTTCGCATTCCGCCCGGGTAAGAAACTGCATCTCAATTTCGTTTTCCTGGCAGACGGTCTTCCCGGCCGGAGCGACACACTCGCTCAGCGTCAACACAAAAACCTGGATCCATGTTGTGTCCATGACCGACCTCTATCTTGTTTTGTTGTGCTTACAGATTAGCAAAAACTTCTGCTCCACAGCGAATGCTGCTGCTGTTTAGGGCAAAATCACTATATGTTCACAGAGTTGCAAATACCCGCAGGCCGGCGCCCTTTGTCGCGCACAGAGGCGCAGCTCTCAATTGTCGGTGGCCTGGCATTTACCATAATGATCCTGCTGGCGATTTTCGAAGAATTCTCGTACGGCCGGCTCAGTGTCCTGTTCATTCTCCTTTTCTGGGTGCCGTTGCTGGTTCTGCACGAGGCTGGCCACGCGATCGCTGCGCGACTGCTCGGCTGGCGTGTGCGCGAAATCGTCATCGGTTTCGGCCGCGAACTCTGGCGCTGGCAACTGGGCGAGACCCGGGTTGTCATCAAGCTCGCACCCATCGAAGGCTACGTCCTGCCGGCACCGACTTCGGCGCAGCACATGCGCTTGAAGAGCGCGCTGATCTACGCGGCAGGACCCGGCGCTGAACTGCTGTTGCTCGCCGCCATGCTGCTGGTACTGGGCAAGGACTACGTCTTCGGCAGTGCCGGTAGTGTCGAACAGGTTGCAGCATACAGCCTCGCCATCGCTATCCTGCTTGGTGCCGGCTTCAACCTGCTGCCTTTCAGTACCGGTGGCGCCGTCAGCGACGGTCTCGGCATCCTGTCCAGCCCATTTATGTCGGAAGAAACCATACAGCTACGACTACTGGCCGTGGAACTGCGCGAAATCACGCGCTTGCTGGAGTCCGGCAGTAACGCCAGGGCACTGGACGTCGCGCAGAAGCTGTTGAGGGACTTCCCGGACAACCGCGCCCTGCAGGCCATCTACGCCAGCACGCTGGCCGCAGATCGGCAACTGGAAACCGCTCGCGAATTCGTGCGCCGGCAACTGGCCACAGCCGGCGACGAGCCTGGCACCACTTTGGCGTGGCTGCAGCGCCAGGCACGCATCGAACTGGAGGCCGAGGAACCGGCCTGGCTGGTATTTGACCTGGCGCTGCAAAAAGCAACCGCACTGGCACCCGGTAATCTCGAGAACCGGGCACTGAAAGCGATGTCAATGGTTTTGCGCGGGTCGGCCGCAGAAGGCGGCGAGCAACTGGCGGAAACCTGGCGCAGCAACCATGGCGAAATCGACGATGCGGAACTGCTGGCCTACCTCGCGATCGCTGCCCACCGCGTCGGGGACAGGAACGCCAGCGGCCGCTTCCGGTCCGTGTTCGACAGCGTCAACAAATCCGCGCGGCTGCGTGCGCTGGTGTCTCGCCACATGAGCTCTGCGTGAGCGCTGACAGGCCAACCGGTAGCAACCGGCCAGGACTCAGCTCGGCAGGATACCTGCACCGGTCGGGCCGGACTGTTCAGCTTGCAAGAAGCAATGCCACGGCATCAGTTGCTGAAAAACAGGCGCCGTGCACTGTGGCGTAGAACCGGGTCGACGTCGCTTCGCCAGCGAAATACATTCTGTTATCAACCGGCATCGCGAGGGCCTGGCGTTGTGCTTGCGCACCTGGGACAGCGTAACTGTATGCGCCACGGGTCCACTCGTCACCGTCCCAGGCAGACACGATCCTGCAGCGGGTCACCGGGGTAGCCGCATTGCCCAGGACTTGTCGCAGTCGCGCGAGAATGTAATCCAGCGTTGCTGCCTCGCCCGAGCGCTCCATCCACGCGGCCAGGCGCCCGCCGGTCGTAACCTCGATGCAGTCATGGCCGCACGGCCGATTTCGAAAATGCAGTGGATCCTCTTCGCCAAACCGGGTCGTGAAGCTCGCACCCGGTTCACTCGGGAGTGGTTTTTCGAAGACGATGCCAACGCGCATGCAACTGCCCATCGGGAGTTCGCGAATCGCAGCCAGTTTCCATTCCGGCAATCCTGGAACAAACCTGATTTGCCGGTTTGCGAGCACACTGCTGGACACCGTCAGGAGTACCTTCGCCGCTCGCAGCGTCCCCCTGTTTGTCCGAACCCGAACAACCGGACCCGACGTATCGATTTCCGACACGGCTGAATTCAGCGTTACAGGCACATCAGCGCCATGGCGCGCCACCAGGTTGCCGAATCCCGACCTGACAGCGAGGTCGATTCCGCACTGCCGGTACGCGGACGCATCCCGAACGGAGATCATGTCGACGTCGCAGCTATAGTTCTGGCCGAAAAAAAGGTAGAAATACGGTGCCCAGGGACTGTCATTGTCGATGACATCCACTACCGGCCGATCCGGTCCGGCCGCGGCCGCCGCAGTCATGTGCGCGACCTGGCGATCGAAGAACGCGACGAACGCCTCGCATGCATCTGGCGGCAGCCAGTTGCCGTCCACAAAATGCCTGCCCGCAACATAGTGGTCCTGCTCCGGCACGACCTTGCTGTTCAAATCCCGGGCAATCCTGGCAAACGGGTTGACCTGGTCAGAATGTATCCAGTGTGCACCCAAGTCGAACGGCATATTGCTGTCGAGCATTTCTGTGTAGACGCGGCCACCGATTCGATGAGATGCCTCGAGCAGGCGAAAACTGCGGCCCGCGGTTTGCAGCGCCCTCGCCGCGGTCAGGCCGGCTACGCCGGCGCCAACAATCGCGACTTCCGTATCGATACTCCTGCCAGGCCCGCTCACAGTCGCTTCGCGAGCTCCCCTGCAGTTTCAGCCCAGCCCCTGACCCGTACTGCCTGCAGTCCGGCCTGCCGGGCCGCGGCCACGTTGCCGGGGCTGTCGTCGAAGAACAGGATGTCAACCGGGTCGCAGCCGAAGTGTTCGATAACGTCGTGAAAGGCAGCCGGATCCGGCTTGGCGTTACCGGTCTCATAGGAAAGGAACAGCCGCTCGAACCCGTCAAACACGTCCGACTGCCCGGCAACGTGTTGCCAGTGGATTTCGTTGGTATTGGACAACAACGCAACTGCATGCGTCGACGTCAGCTGCCGCAAGCTGTTTTCGACGCCATCGAACATGGGCAGATGCCAGCGCCGCAACGCCGCATCAAATGCGGCTCCGCTCGCAAAACCCAGTTGGGCGCCCAGGCCCTCCGCAAATTGCCGTCTCGACAGTCGGCCGGTTTCAAAATCCCTGACCAGCGGGGAATTCAGCCAGACCGCCCAGAATTCTTCGGTCGTCATTTGCAGGCCGATGGATTTCGCCGGGTCCGCCAGGTCTACGAGTACGCCACCGAGGTCGAAGAGCAGGATCGGTCGTTGCATCGTCAGTCCGGTGACTTCGCGTTCCAGACGAACAGCGCGAGTATGAGTGAAACGACCGCCGACCCGATCCACAATTCGGATGCGGTATCAAAGTTGTAGACAGTCTTTCCCGCCACGGTCTCGGTTCCGTCATGGATCATGCGACCGCTGATAATGTCCTGGATGCCCGCTCCCAGATAGCTGGCAACGCCGATCGCCCCGAGCGCCGCGCCGGACGCTTCCTTGGAGCAGATATCCACCGCCATCAGCCCACCCAGGTAGACCATGAGTGCACCGACGCCAAACCCGCACAAGACCATGGCTGCCGCGTCCCACCAGAAACTGGCAGGGCCGTGCACGAACCAGTACGTACCGGCGATCAATGTCAGGCCGAACAGCAGCGCCGGAATATTCCGCCGGCCGGCGAAGCAGCGGTCTGACAGGATTCCGGAAAAAAACGTCGCCAGAATTCCGGCTGCAGCGTATATGAACAACAAGCGACCGGCGCCCGCAGTGTCATAGTTCTTTTCCGCCTCGAAAAACCACGCGCCCCAGCTGTTGATTGCATAGCGCGTCACGTAGAACGTCGCGCTCGACAGCATCAGGATCCACACGGCCGGATTCTTGAAGACGGCCCATTGCTTCTGCCCGACTGTCTGGTGTCGGGCAGATTCCGGCTCGCGGATCGCACTCGGCAGACCGTAGACCTCGGGCCGCTCATAGAGGAAATTCCGGATAAGTAGGGCCATCAGTGCACACATGAGACCGGACAGCCAGAACCCCCATTGCCAACCGTAGAGGCCAATGACGATTGCGATCCCAAGAAACGTGATGGCCTCGCCAATGTTGTGGCTGCTGGCCCACATGCCGTAGAACGTGCCACGCTCCTTGCCATCCCACCAGTGCGTAATCGTCACGACACTCGACGCCGCACCGAATGACTGGAACCAGCCATTCAATGCCCAAAGAATGCAAAACAGTGTAAACGAGGTGGTAAAACCGAGCGTCAAATTGATGATCGCGGACACGAACAGGCCGGTCGCCATGAACTGGCGGGCACTTACCCTGTCCGCGATGATGCCATTTGACAGTTTGCCGAATGCGTAGGAGAAAAAGAGTGCCGAACCGATAATGCCTGCTTCTTCGGCGTTGAATACGCCCGCATCGGCCATCGGCTTCTTTGCAATCGAGTAACTCAGCCGGCAAACGTAATAGAAACCATAACCAAGCGTTATTGACGCGAACACCGACCACCTGCGACGCCGCAGCTCTCGCTGCACTTCAGGGTCACTGGCCGAGCGCTCTGCAATCGACGAACTCTTGGCGTAGAAGCCTGCAATCAGTTCAAACATTCAGCGTCTACCGATCCCGAACGATCGGCCAGAGCAACTGGTGTTGCGCACTGACGGGCTCAAGATTTTCGACTCCGATGAGTTCCGGATAGCGCCGTGTGATCTTCGCCGTACCGAACAACACATCCCAGAAAAACAGCAGGTTTCCGTAGTTTCCTTTGTAGAAGGTGACGCCATCGTCAAGGTGCTTGCCGTGATGAGCCCAGTGGGTCGCCGGTGTCGAAATCGTTCGCTCCAGCACCCACATGAACGGCGACAGCCACTTGATCTCGTACAACGGTTTGTCCCACCGGACGTCCGAGTGCGCCGCGCAGATGACGAGCAGCTTGAACACGATGTAGACGGCATAAACCTTGCCGAGCCCGAGATAGACAAGCGCGCCGGAAAACCACAGTCCCGGCATCAAGAGGTAGTAGAAAATATTGTTGCGATAGACAATGCGAATACTCATGTACTCGGCATCGTGATGCGGCCGATGCAGCTCGTACAGCCACTTGACGTTGTGCGTAATCCGGTGCCACCAGTATTGCGTCAGGTCATCGAAGATCAACAGAATACCGATCTGCGCCAGGATCGGCAGGCCAATCAGCGCGTCGCGAGAACCGGGCGCGACCGTCGCCGCGAGAAAAAAACCGGCAGCCAGGACGAACGGCTGGGTCAGCAGGACCAGCGTCAGCGTGCTGACAACTTCAACCACGCCGTCCTTTTGCCGTTGCCGGGGCTTGCGAAACAGGTTCGTACGCAGCAACTCGGCAAACGCAAAGAACAGGAAAATCGACAAGATCGCTATGGTTTCCGGCCGCACGACAACCCCGCATATGGCTGGCTGTCAGTATACCGTCGAAATTGTGGCGTTTAGGCCCTTTCATTCCGGCCGGAACCTGCTATAGTCCGCGGCGTCCTGGCGCACATCGGTCTGCGCCCAGCACTTCGCACCGCAAACCCGCGGCGCGCGAAGCCACTACAAATACCAGCCTGGACCGAATCTTGCGCAGCAGCGTGCTGCCCTCGAGTCAGGCGTCCTGGAGTAAACAAGCAAATGTTATTCAATCAGCTCGGCCTGACGGCCGAACTGCTGCGTGCGGTCGATGAATCCGGATACCGGCAAGCGACCCCTATCCAGCAACAAGCCATACCCCTCATTCTCGAAGGCCGGGATGTCCTTGCCGGCGCCCAGACGGGCACCGGCAAGACCGCCGGCTTTACGTTGCCTTTGCTGCAGCGCTTGCAGCAGTCCGCGAAAAACCGCCGCAGTATCCGTGCTGTCGTGCTCACGCCGACCCGCGAATTGGCGGCACAGGTTGCCGACAGCATACGCAACTATGGCAGTCATCTGCCCTTCCGGACCGCCGTGATCTTCGGCGGCGTCAACATCAATACGCAGATTGCGAAATTGCGCAAAGGTGTGGACATAGTCGTCGCAACACCGGGCCGGCTGCTCGATCATATGCAGCAACAGACCATCGACCTTTCCAGGGTTGAACTGCTGGTCCTCGACGAAGCCGATCGCATGCTCGACATGGGCTTCATCCGGGATATACGCAAAATCCTCCAGTCGTTGCCGGACGATCGCCAGAACCTGCTGTTTTCGGCAACGTTCTCCGACGAAATCCGGCGCCTGGCCGGTACGCTGCTCAACGACCCCGTCGAAGTCGAAGTAGCACCGCGCAACACGCCCGCCGAACAGGTGCAACAACTGGTACACCCGGTCGACAAGCGTCGCAAACGGCAATTGTTGTCGGAACGTATTCGCAAGCAGAACTGGCGCCAGGTCCTCGTGTTTACCCGCACCAAGCGCGGCGCCAATCGACTCGCCGAACAACTGGTCAACGATGGAATCGAGTCTTCGGCAATCCACGGAAACAAGTCACAAGGCGCCCGCACCCGCGCACTGGATGACTTCAAGTCGAACCGGATTCGCGTCCTTGTTGCGACCGATATTGCTGCACGCGGCCTGGATATCGACAAACTGCCTTACGTCGTCAACTATGAGCTGCCATTCGTGGCGGAAGACTACGTGCACCGTATCGGCCGCACCGCACGTGCCGGACGCAAGGGTCACGCAATATCACTTGTCTGCGTCGACGAACTCGGGCTGCTCGCGGACATCGAAAAACTACTGGGCCGTGAAATCGACCAGGAGACTGTGCGTGGCTACGAGCCGGATACCCGCATCAAGGCCGAGCCACTCCGCAACGTCCGCAACAATCGTCCCGGCCGGAACCAGAACAGGAAGCCCAGGAAACGCCGCCGTGGTTCTGCGACGAAATCCCGCCAGCAGGCATCCTAGCTATAAAGCGGTGTTGGAACTCCCTGTGGCGATTGTCGTATCCTGACCGGCATGCGAATTCGAAATCTGATCTTGTGCTGTGCATTCGGCGCGGGGCTGCTGGCCTGTACCAGCCAGCCCACCGTCAGCGAGTCACTGCAGAGCTTCGCAGGTGGCATGCCCGTTGACCTCAGCGGCTCGTGGGAACGCGACTATTCCCGAAGCGATGACATCCAGGCGGCGCTGAACAGCACGATGCGGCGAATCTACCGCGCGCCGTCGGACGTCACGCGCCCGGCACCACCGCAGAATCTCGACAGGGTCGTTGCGCTTGCCCGGTTCGCAGACGTCATCACGCAGTTCGATGTCATGGAGATCACCCAGGACGACTACGAGATCAAGATCGCCCGCAAGGACGATTTCACGATGCTGTGCGAATTTGATAACGGCAATTCCAAGCGCACCGAAAGCGAGTTCGGGGCCGAGGTTTGTGGCTGGAACGGCAGCCAGCTGACCTCTTACCTGGTGTTGCCGGACGACCTCCTGGTCAGCAATCGCTATACCCTGTCCGGCGACGGCAACAGCCTGCATGTCGCGACAACCGTGTCGTCCGGCTCGAGTCGTACACCGTTCACGATCAATCGCGTCTACATGAAGTTCGAGCCGCCCGAGTCTGACTTCAATTGTATTGAGACGCTCAGCATGAAACGCGTTTGCAGCACCGGGGAAATAGTTCCTTGACCCGTCGGTGGTTCGCCGTCGCAGCCCTGCTCGTCGCGTCGGCTGGATTTGCCGAAACCGCGCGCGACCCGGCACACCTGAACATCTCGGTCGCGCTGTTCGATACCGGTGTTCCGGAGAATCGTGCCCTGCATCGCGACCTCGAAATCTTTCCGCGCGTCCGCAAGATCGAAGCGCTGTACCTGCCGTTCGTCCTGCGCAAGACACTGACAGCGTCGGGCGAATGGGGTGCAATCCGGGTCGTACCCGACTCGGACGTCGCGGCGGAGCTGCTGATTTACGGCACGATCATACGGTCAGACGGCGATGTGCTCGGCCTGCAAATTCGTGCCGTCGACGCCAGTGGCCGCGTCTGGACCGACAATGTCTTCTCCGGCCCGACCAGCAACGAGGATATCTACCAGGCTATTGCCGACGCCTTGCTGGCGATGCGGCAGACGCTCGATGAGCGGGCGCTGCGCAATATTATCGAAACCTCGCTGTTGCGATACGGGCAGCAGCTTGCGCCAATGGCATTCGATGAATACCTGCAGGAAAACGCTGACGGAACTTTCACGATTCTGCGATTGCCGGCAAGCAACGACCCGATGCTCGAGCGGATCGAACGACTGCGCGGCGTCGAGTACGTTTTTACCGACGCCGTCGATGCGAAATTTCGTGAACTCAGCACCGACGTGGCCACCGTGCATGAACTCTGGCGCGAGTACCGGCGCCAGTTCAAGCGATTCCAGCAGGAGGAGTCGCTGCGCGTTCAAACGAAGCCTTCAAGCTTCGAGCGTGGCAGCTATGACTCGATGATGGAGCGCTACGAGACCTACAAATGGGATCGCCAGGCTGCCGAGGAACAGGAAAACTGGGCCGTGGGTTTTGAAAACGAAATGGGCCCGACGATCACGGCCATCGAAGAGCGTGTTGAGGAACTCGAAGGCTGGGTCGAAAGCCGCTACGCCGAGTGGCAGCGCATCCTCGGCGAATTGTTCGAACTCGAGACTGAATTGCCGGACTAGGCGTCGCCCAATTCCTGCACGGCCCGGTGCGCCTGTCCTATCGCCTGGTGAATGATCGCGCTCGCACCGGCGTCCGAGTTTGCAATCGTAATACGTCCCCAGGGCTGGCGTGCCTGTACGTGCGGATAGCGCGGGTCATCCCAGTCCGCGTACAGCGTATCGTCCTTGCCGTTGTAGCTGTAGGCGTAGCCATGCGCCCAGCGGTTTACGGTAATGGCCGCAATATCGTCCGCCGGGTCGAAGCCGCCATCGCCCAGCATCTCCGCGAGTTGTTGCCGTGTGTTGCGTTCGATCGTTTCAAAGCTCGTGGAATACAGCTCAAGCCGGCCGGCACGATGCTGCTCTTTTTGCGTCAGCCCCTGGTTCGGCAGGTAGAAGAAGCGTTCCATATGCACCATGATGGCGTCGTCCGGACCCTGGCTGTACTTGTAGCCACCCAGGTTGACCGGAAAATCCAGCATCGCGTTGGTGTGGTAACCGCCGGGCGATACGATGCCACCAACGCCGAGCTTCTTGAACGCTCGCCAGTTGCGCAGCGCAACAGACGTATACAGCATCGGCGTCTTGACCTGCCAGGCCAGTGCTTCGCGCTGCACTGCCGGCAGTTCCGGGCACAGGGACGGAATCATTGCGTTGTAACAGGCAAGGACGCAGTGCTTGCCGGTCACGCGATACGATTTGCCGTCGCGGACATAGGCAACTTTGACCTGCCTGGCGGCTTTTGCCGGACCATCGTTTTCCACATGGACGACCGTGCTGTTCAAACGCAGGCGTACCGCGGTCCGGGCCGTGTCCAGCTTGCTGTAGTCGAAGCGCGCGGTAACGATGTCTTCCATCGTTGACCCGGGTGCCACGCCGGGAATCATCGACCGAACCAGCAACCGGGCGATCGATGCGTTGCCATCAGGAAAGTGGTGAATATACGGCGCGTTCCCTTCCTGGCCCCGGACACCAGCCGCGTCGACGCCGGGCAGTGCTACGTACAAGAGAGCACCCGCTGCAGAAGCATGGTCGATGCCAAGGCTCGCATCGGTGGCGAGTCGCTGCATGGCGGCAAACACTTCCGGTTCGCTGATGCCGAGATGCCGTTGCAGGAAGTCCTGGTAACTGATGCGATCGAGGTAATCGAGCCGCTCGTCCAGTGTCATGTCCGGCAGCTGGTTTTCTGTCGTCGTCAACAGGCGCAGCATCTGTTCACGGGCCGCCCGGGACATCGGCATTTGGCTGACAGCCTCGGCGAGCGGCGTTGTCGGCGGTGCAAGCGGTACGTAGTTGCGCAGTGAGCCGAGATCGCAGTCGACGATACGGTTCACGCCCCAGTTGGCCTTGTCGAAATGCACGACGGCACGCAGGCCATTGCGGATAAAAAAGTCGTGATCGAACGCCGTTTCGAACCGGTCGAGGTCCACACCCAGGTCGCGCAACAGGGTTTTGGACGGCTCGTTATAGTCAAACGGCTCTTCCAGCGTCTGGCTGCCGCCATAGCCGATCAGCATCCTGCCGTCGACGTCAAACTCGTTGCGCCGGGCATGTCCGCCGAAGTCGTCGTGGTTGTCCAGGATCAGGATGCGCGCGTCCGGGTGAGCTTTCCTGTAGAAATGCGCGGCCGCCAGGCCACTGATACCCGCACCGACGACGACGAGATCGTACACACCGGCGTCCGCATCGGTATACGGCCCCCAGTCTGTCTTCCCCTCTCGCGCCAGTGCGTGTGCAACGTCGAACGAACCCGGTTGGTTGCCACGCATGCCGGTCAATGCCGGCGGATAGACTCCGGCGTCTTCGGCCGCCTGCATCCTCGCGGCAAACGCGTGTCCCGGCACGAAGGCAGCCGCCGCCGCAGCGCCGACTCCCTGCAACAGGTCGCGCCGCGTGATATTGCGCTGCATGCCGAGTTGTTTGTCAGTTCGGGACTGTCCCATGCGCTGTGTCCGGACGCCGCCTGGCGAGCCACACAGATACTAGCCCAAACAGCAACAGCAGCGCACCCGACGACCCACCACCACTGTCTTCGCTGTTTTGCTGCTCGCCGAGGACAGCCACGGCAGCGGTGACGGCATTGTCCAAAGGCGTTGCATCCGGCTCCGCCGAAGCCAGCGTCAATGTAACGTCACGGTTGCCGCGGGCGATCGCATCGACGGTCACCGTCAGCGTCGATGTTGCCATCCCGCCCAACGAGTTTGCCTGGCAACTCACCTGCTGCGGAGTCACGGTGCACGTCCCGATAGACCAGCTTGCAGAAACAGCCGCTATTCCGTTTTCAAGCACGATTTCGGCCGTAAGGTCCGTCGCATCGACCGACGATACATTGTCGATGTCTGCTGACACCGTCGTCCTGGAGCCGACGACGACATCGGCCGGCGCCGGCACCCCGGCAACGAGGTCGACTGGCGCCACGACCGTGTAGCCAAACGCTTCCTGGTTGTTTGCCGAACGCTCGTCATTGCCGGATGTGCTCACCGCAGCGGCCACGGCGCCACCTCCGATTGCGACAGGCGTGACGGTTAGCGTGACCGTTTCGGAGCTGAGTCCGGCCAGCGTACCCAGCTCACAGCTGGCGAGCCCGGCGCCACTACTGCAGGTACCGACAGACGCAGCGATATTGTCGATCGCCAGGTTGACCGGCACGACGAAGCTCGCCTGTACGCCAGTGGCGTCCAGCGTGCCATTGCTCGACACCTCGAATTGCAGGTCCGATGCAATGGCGAGCAGCAGGTCCGGATTGCTCACCGCGGCTATGCCGACGTCGACTGTTGGCAGTGCCGTAACGCAGGAGGCACCAGACGCTTCCTGCTGCATGACGGCGATGCTGCATTCGGAGAATTCCTGGCTGGAGCTCACCGATGCGGACATGATGAAGTCACCGGTAACGTCCGCGCAGGAAGTATCCGGCTCGCCATCATGCTGTGCGCCGAAGTTGTGTCCAATCTCATGTGCCGCGACCAGGCTGTCAATCAGCGCGCCGCCCTTGCCTTCGGTGAGGCCCGCGCTGAAGTAGTCGTCGCACAGGGCGCCGCGCCACGCGATGCCGACCGTCGACCCGGCCAGGTCGCGCCCGGTCCAGAGGTGTGTCAGTCCGGCACTGTTGTGGCTTGCCGTCTGCAGACGGTATTCGGAGAGTTCATCCAGCAACAGGTCCGAATCCGGCGTATCCGAAAACGGATCGTCCGAATCGCTGTGTGTCTCGACCGGCTGCTGCAAAGTGATCTGCACACCAACCTGCTCACTGAAGTAGCCATCGACGTTGTTCATCCGCGTGGCGATGGCGGCCGCAGCGGCGACATCGCCACCGCGCTGGTCGGTGAACTGGAAGTCGCCAATGGCACTCAACGTGATCTCGCTCAGCGCGCCCGGGCCTCGAGCCATCGCCGCGCTGGCCGCATGGCTCAACACCTTGTTAACGGTCGAAGCACGCCCGGACAAGTCGTTAGCCGCGCAACTCATCGTCCCCGGCGCAATATGCGCATCCGCAAGCCGAAAGATTGCCGGCCGGTCAATTGGCAGCGACGAGTCCTGTGGGGCCTCGATCGCGAATAACTCACGCCCGTCTGAAAATACCCCACTCGGCATACCATCAAACATGACGATACGAGCCCAGGACTGCGGATATTCCGGGAGTACGCCTCGGTAGACCTGGATTCGCTGGCTTTCGCCGCCTTGAGCGAGTCCCGCGGCGACCCGATCGTTGTGCTCGAGCTGCATCGTGAATTGCCGGCCGAGCGCGGCGAAATCCAGTGTTATTGCCGCGCCTGCCTGTGGCTTTGCGCTGAAACTTTGCAGCCCTTTGCCAGTCTCAGATACCTGTATGCGCTGCAGCGTTTCGAAGTGCGCCACGACGATGTCGCTCTTGGCCAGCCCCGGCAGCGAGGCGAACACAGCGGCGAATATCAGGAGTCGGGAGCAGTGCATTATCGTGTATTACGTCTTCTTCGCGTGGAAATCTAGCTAAACAAACCAATTCGCGGGCGACAAGCAGATTGATGCCGTCGAGCGCAGGCAAAACAGGACAAAGTGTGAGTTATCTCCCAAAACGGGATATTGCTACAATCCAGGGCCTTCAAAGGGCTGAATCAGACCTGCAAAGGAACCGCATGCCCACCTGCCACCCGACAACGGCAGTGCGACTGGCCGGCAAGAAGCCGGGCGCCGCTGCTGGCTGCATCCTGGCATTGTGCTGTGCCCCGCTGTTGGCAGCCGACAAGCCGTCGCATATGTCCGAGTCACTGCGCAAATCGGTACAAGACGTGGTCGTGGTCGGCGGGGCCAGCCCGGTCGACAGGGAAATCACGGGCACCTACGAAAAGCCGACACCCGGCGTGGCCGGTGGCATCAGCGGCGGTGCTGCCGCTTCGTCACCATCCGCGCAGATCGGCGCGGTCAACGTCAGCTTCCCCATTCGGATCCTGCAGTTGCCGGGCGCAATAATCGGCGGCATTTCCGGCAAGGCGCAGCGGGACTTGCAGGAATTCCGCGACGCCATGACCGAGGACCTGGCTGCGGCGAATAACCGGACACTGATCAATGATGGGCTGGCGCTTGACGTCTACCGCAGCCTGCAGCAGTTGCCGCAGCTCGATTCGAAACTGTTTTCCGCGAGCACCGAGATTCCGCCGGGGACCGACGCCGTTCTGTATGTCAGCCTGAAAGAAATCACGATTGATGTGCAGGACAAAGACGCGGTATTGACCGCAGGTGCGACCGTCAAACTGGAGTCGCCAACCAGCGGCACGACGCTCTACGACCACGAGATTCGCTACCAGGATCGCGCCAGGCTCGACGAATGGACAGCAGACGACAACGCGCTTTGGCGTGACTTTGCGAACTACGCGCGACACTACCTAGGCCGCACGGTAGCCGCAGATACTTTCCTCAGGATCGACATAAACCATGTACTGCGCCCGGCCAAATCGGGTGACATCAAGTTCAATCGGAAGAACCGGTGGGAAGGGAAAACCCGCTCCGCTACGCCTACGCTGGCCTGGGAGCTTGAGTTACTCGGCGACGACACGTACGACGGGTGGACCGACGGTATCGCGACCGACAGCATCGCTTTCGATCTTGAAATCTATGACCAGCACCGCCTTGTGTACGAAATGCAGGCGATCGCCGGTACGCAGCATACGCTGGTCTATGAGCTGGAACCGTGCACGACCTATCGCTGGACGGTACGTCCGACGTACACTATCGGTGATGATATTCGTACCGGTAAGTGGATGCAGTACACGGCCAAGTCCGCGAGCGAGGCCGGCCAGGGTATCGTGGGTCGTGATGCCACCGTTGCACCCGCGTACACCCAGGACTTCGCGGTGCTCGAACTTGCCTGCCGCTAGCCGGATCCCTGGTCGATGATCAGGAACGCCCTGCCGTTGCCGAGCTACAATGCTCTGCGAGAATTTATCCGGCTCGAGTCGGCCGGCGGGATTCTGCTGCTGTTTGCTGCCATCCTCGCCATGCTGGTAGCCAACTCGCCGCTCGCCTACCTCTACGACGCATTGTTGCAAACGACGGTTGCGGTCGAAGTCGGCAATCTCGAGATCAGGAAACCGCTGCTGTTGTGGATCAACGACGGTCTGATGGCGGTGTTCTTCTTCCTGATCGGACTGGAAATCAAGCGCGAGGTAATGGAAGGCGAGCTGTCGAATTTTTCGCAAATCGTGTTTCCCGCCTTCGGCGCAATCGGCGGCATGCTGGTCCCTGCGGCGATTTACGCCTGGCTGAACTGGGGCGATCCGATTGCAATGGACGGCTGGGCAATCCCGGTCGCCACGGACATCGCCTTTGCGCTCGGGTTGCTCGGCGTCTTCGGCCCTCGCGTTCCAACACAACTTAAAGTGTTTCTGTTGACGCTTGCGATCTTCGACGATCTCGCCGCAATCATCATCATTGCCATCTTCTATTCCGGCGACCTGTCGGTTACG
Organism: Gammaproteobacteria bacterium; assembly: GCA_030429005.1. Lineage (GTDB taxonomy): Bacteria > Pseudomonadota > Gammaproteobacteria > Steroidobacterales > Woeseiaceae > UBA1847. Next base: position 63,897 of record JAUIDP010000005.1, read on the forward strand.
GCGTTGCTGTTCGGTGCCGCAGCCCTGGTTTTTGCCGTCGCAATGAATCGTTTCGGCGTGACCCGGACATCGAGTTACATCCTGGTGGGCATCGTTCTCTGGATAGCCGTGCTGAAGTCGGGAGTTCATGCAACGCTTGCGGGTGTGCTGATCGCGCTCTGCATCCCGATGCGGGACGAAAATAACCAGTCTCCGGTTCGCAGCCTCGAACATGACCTGCACGGTCCGGTGGCATTCGCGATCCTGCCTGTTTTCGCTTTCGCCAACGCCGGCCTCGTGCTCAGTGGCATGTCGCTGACTGACATCACGCACCCGGTCACCGCCGGCGTGGCACTCGGGCTGCTGCTCGGCAAGCCGATCGGGATCCTGTGCTTCGTCGGACTTGCGGTATTGCTCGGGCTCGCCCGGCTACCTGCCGATATTAACTGGCGGCAGGTTACCGGTGTGTCGTTTGCCTGTGGCATAGGCTTCACGATGAGCCTTTTTATCGCCGGGCTGGCCTTCGAGCACGGCAGCGGCGACTACTTTGCCGGTGATCGCCTCGGCGTGTTGCTCGGCTCGATCTCGTCCGCAATAGTCGCCTATATCATCCTGCAGTTGAGCCTGCCTGCAGCCAGCCCCGAGCCATCGCAAGGCGCGCAAGCCAAAGCAGGGCCACACCGATAGCCAGCGTTAAGCCGGGCAAAATGAACCCGGCCGCCCCGAAGACCTCGATACCGTTGCCGATGAACAGCGAATGGCCGATTTGTACGACGATGCCAAGCAGGCTGACCAAAAACACCGTGACCGCCCAGCTCTTGCGGAGCAGCAGGCCGATACACCCGAGCACACCGGCAAATACGGCAACTGCGAACGCAGCTGTCGCCCAGGCCGGCGTCGCCTCATAGAAGCTGCGCTCGGCCGGTGGAAGCGTTGCCGGATCCATTGTCTGCTGGCCGATAAACGCGACGACACCGAGTACATTCCACAGCAATGCAACCCCGGCCACGACACGAAACCAGGTCGGCGGTGTGGCCGTCCCTATCCCCTGTGTACTCATTTGCCCGCCCCCCTGTAGGCTTCTTCGAGCCAGCCGACGAGTTGTTCGTCCACTTGTCCGAGATCCGTAACCCGCACCCGGTGTGTAACCATCGCATTGAAACTGCCGGACTTTTCCAGTCGCCGGGTTGCTTTGACACCCGGCAAATTCAGCCCGACGTCGATCCTTGTCTTCGTTGAAGGCTGGATCAGGCCAAATTGCCTGGCGCGCCGCAGGCTGACGTAGGTCTTTTTCGGCGCGATCTCGACGTTCTTGCCAAACTTGCTGACCGCCTTGATCAACGCGTCGTAGATCGGTTGCAGATCTGCCTTGGCACCTGCGTACTGCTCCGCGACGAGGTCCGCGCCTGACGACGGCGCCGGCTGCAGGTACCTGCTGACGATCAGGTTGGCGAAGCCGTGGGTAACACCGTGCTCTTTCTTCAGCAGGTTTACGAGCTGACCGTGCTTTTCCAGCGCAGACTTGCTGAGTAACTTGTGCCAGTCCTGCAACGATTTGCCGGTCTTCTCCGGCAGGTTGGCCAGCATGCTGGCCGCCATTTCCTCCGGGCTTGCCATGTTCCACTCCACGAATTTGCCTGGCGGCTACAGTAGGTCCTTTGCTGCAGTCGATATAGAAAAAATTTTACCGCTCGCGGTCGAGCGGGAAAAAGTTGGCGGCGTCGTCGGGGAAATCGTTCTTCAGGAATGACTCCGGGTTGAACCCCGAGAAGTGCCTGAACTCCCGGATGAAGTGCGACTGGTCGGAGTAACCGCAGCGATGGGCAATATCCGACCAACTCAGGAACTGGTCGTTCTGCATTTGCTGGAACACATCGTTAAACCTGAGTACGCGCTGGTACTGCTTCGGTGTCAGCCCGACAAACTTCTTGAATTGCGCGATCAGGTGTTTCTGTGAGCCATTGAAACTATCCATGATGTCATTGAGTTTCGCCGCAGGCTGCTGCTGCAACTGCTCGACGACAGCCACGATCGCGGCAGGCGGTACGAGGTCGGCGCGAAACTGTTGTGCCAGCCACTCCTCCGCCACGGCAAATTTTTGCTCGGACCCGGCGCTGGTCGAGAGTGCCTGCCGCATAGCCTGCAAACCGGCAGCCGGAAACTCCGTCGCCGGTACCACGCGTTCGGCTAGCTCTGACATCGGCCGGTGCAGGAAAGGATACGCGCCGTAAGCCTTGAACTGGATGACGAACATCTCCGAGTCCGGGTGTGCCGAGATAGAAATATAGTTGCGATGGACGCCGGACACCCAGGCCTGCCGGAAACTTGCGTTCGGCTGCAACGAGTCGTTGTCGAAGGTGTTGCGCTCCATGCCGTCAAGTTCAAAGATGACAAACACATGCCCGGTGGGTACGACACGTTCGATCGAGTGGTCCGGCTGGAACCCCTCGAAGTGAAAGATGCTCTCAATCAGGCTGGCGGCGGGGTGCGCCGGTGTATAGGTTTCGAATCTCACAGTTTTGGTCCTGGCCGCCGCCAGACTGTCTCGCCTGCCTTGATGGTTTCCAGCACAATGATCGTGTTGATCCTGGATGGTTCGATGGTCAGCGGATTGTCCGACAGTATGACCAGGTCGGCCAGTTTGCCAACTTCGATCGAGCCTTTCTCAGCTTCCTCGAAGTGTTGCCTGGCGCCAGCCAGCGTTATCGCCGCAAAGGCCTCTGCCGGGCTAAGTTTCTGTTCGGCGCCAATCGTTGTACCACTGCGGGAAACCCTGTTGACCGTTGCCCACATCACCTGCATCAGGTTCGGCAGCGCGACCGGTGCGTCAGTGTGGCTCGTCAGCGGCAGGCCGCGCTCAAGCGCCGACCGCGTCGGAGAAATGGTGTTGCCCAGCTCATTCCCAATGAGCTGCTTGTGCCAGTCGCCCCAGTAATAGGTATGCATCGGAAACAACGACGCCGTCATCTGCAGTTCGACCATGCGGTCGAGCTGGTCTTCGCGGACATACTGGCCGTGAATCAGCGTACTGCGGCGGTCACCGCCGCCATGGGAATCCGTGGCCGCATCGATTGCTGCAAGCATCTGGTCGATTGCTGCGTCGCCATTGGCGTGTACCAGGACCTGCCAGTCATTGGCGTACGCCGCATCGATTGCCGCAAATGCTTCTTCGTCACTGAGTGCCGGATAGCCGGCATAGTCGGCGCCCTGCCCGTCCGGCGGAATCAGATAGGGCTCGGTTCGCCACGCCGTACGCCCTTGCGGCGAGCCGTCGAGCGTGACTTTCATACCGCCTACTCTGTAACCGTTGCGATAGGTTCGACTGTTCCACTCCGACTGCAATGGTGTCACGTCGGAATAGTCGATATAGGACACGATGTCGATCGGGAAGCCCACCGTCTCAGCGTAGGCTGCCAGGCCGGCATGCGTTGTGGCGAAGGCACGGCCTTCCTGTGCTGTCGTATAGCCATAGGACATGGCCATCTCCAGACCTTGCTGCAAATTGTAGACGAGGTCTTCGGGTGTCTTCGGCGACAGGGCATCGAGCATGACCGGGATTGCTGCCAGTTCTTCAAGTACGCCGTTTGGCTCGTTCGTGCCCGTGCGGCGACGAATGAGACCGCCCGACGGGTCCTGCGTATCTGCATCGTAACCAATCACCTCCAGGCCCTTGCTGTTCACGGCAATAAAGTGACCTGAGATATGCACCGCCATGACCGGCAATTCTGTCGATACCTTGTCCAGGTCGTCGCGCGTCGGATGGCGGCCTTCGGCGAGGACGGAATCGTCGTAACCCATGCCGTAGATCCAGCCGGTACGCATGACGTCCGGCCCGACCGCGAAGTCCTGTAACGCCTTCACGAGGTCGTCAATATCGTTGACGACTCCATCCGGCTCCGCCAGCAGGTTGGCACCGATTGCCTGTAACCCGAAATTCGCGACATGCGCATGCCCGTCGATGAATCCCGGGGCCAGTGTGCGGCCGTCGAGCTCGACGACCGTCGTTCTGTCGCCACGATGTTTTTCTACATCGGCGGCCATGCCGACGGCGAGAATGCGTCCGTCCCTGAGCGCGACAGCGTCGGCGCTCGCTTGCTCGACATCGGCCGTCACAATCGGACCGCCCCTGTATATGGTGTCTGCCGCCGTCGGTGCCGGCCCTTTGTCGCATGCGATCACGACAACAAGGCATGTAATGACCAGGGCGAATCTGGAAGATCGGGAGCACATATTCATATTGCGTGATCGTTACAACCAAATGCAGACTGCGAATTGTAACATTGAGGCGCCGGGAACCGCCTTCTGCTACGCTTGGACAATGCAGTGACCCTTTCCAATCCAACCATAAGAAGAGAAAAATCATGAGCGAACCAGGGAAATTTCTGCGGCCGTTGCTTTTCAGCATGCTGGTACTTGCTGGAAGCGCCTACGCACAGGACAAACCGAACATTATTGTGATCTGGGGTGACGACGTCGGCTGGTACAACATCAGCGCGTACAACCTCGGCGTGATGGGTTACGAGACGCCAAATATCGACCGGATTGCGAAAGAAGGTGCGCTGTTCACGGACTGGTATGGCCAGCAAAGCTGCACGGCCGGCCGCGCAGCATTCATCACCGGCCAATCGCCGATTCGCACCGGACTCCTGAAGGTCGGCCTGCCGGGCGCAAAAGAGGGCCTGATGGAAGCCGATCCGACAATTGCCGGCCTGCTCAAAGAGTACGGCTACATGACCGCGCAGTACGGCAAGAATCATCTCGGCGACCTCGATGAGCATTTGCCGACCAATCACGGCTTCGACGAGTTTCTCGGCAACCTGTACCACCTGAATGCCGAAGAAGAACCGGAAAATCCGGATTACCCGAAAGGCGCTGCGTTTCGCGAGAAATTCGGCCCGCGCGGAGTCATAAAATCGACATCCGACGGACAGATTGAGGACACCGGTCCGCTGACGAAAAAGCGCATGGAGACCATCGATGAAGAAGTCACAGCCGGCGCGCTCGACTTTATCGACCGCGCGGTCGCCGATGACAAGCCGTTCTTCCTGTGGTGGAACTCCACCCGCATGCATATCTTTACCCACCTGAAAGAGGAATCGCAGGGTGTGACCGGCCTGGGCATCTACCCCGACGGCATGGTCGAACACGACGGCATGGTTGGTCAGCTGCTGGACAAGCTCGATGAACTGGGCATTGCCGACAACACGATTGTCATGTATTCCACGGACAATGGCGCCGAAGTGATGACCTGGCCGGATGGCGGCACAACACCGTTCGCTGGCGAGAAGAATACGCAGTGGGAAGGCGGTTACCGCGTCCCCATGATGATCCGCTGGCCCGGTGTCATTGAGCCGGGCACGCGCATCAACGACATCGGCTCGCACGAAGACATGCTGCCCACCTTTGTCGCTGCTGCCGGCTCGGACGACATCAAGGAACGCCTGCTGGAAGGCGGCGTAAGGGCGATAGGCCGCCGCTACAATGTCCACCTGGATGGCTACAACCTGCTACCGGCATTGCAGGGAGACGCCGAGTGGCCGCGCCACGAGTTCCTTTACTGGACTGACGATGGCAACCTGGCCGCACTGCGCTACGACCAGTGGAAAGTCCATTTCCTGGAGCAGCGCGGTCATGGCTTCGATGTCTGGCAAGAACCTTTCGTCGAACTGCGATTGCCAAAACTCGTCAGCCTGCGCTCGGACCCGTTCGAAAGAGCGCATCACGAAGGCATGGGATACCAGCAATGGCGGCTCGAACGCGCGTTCGTTCTGGTGCCGGCGCAGGCTTATGTTGGCAATTGGCTGGCTTCGTTTGAAAAGTACCCGCCGAGACAGAAGCCCGGAAGTTTCAGCCTGTCACAGGTTATGGATAAATTGACGGATACGCCGAGCAACTAGTGACTGAAGAGCCTGGTTGCGGCTGACTGGATTGCCGACCGGACTCCAAATCAATCGCGCAACTGTTCGCTGACGGCGCGATCGGCACTGTCGATCGCGCCGTTAACGTAAGCGTATGCCTCGGAATCTGAATTCGCTATCGAGATCCGCCCCAGCTGCTGGCGCCCTTCGATGTGCGGCCCGTGCTGTCGGTCGAAATTGTCGGGCAATCCCAGTCCTTCGTATTCATAGGCGTAGCCGTGCGGCCAGCGGTTCAGAGTGATTGCTGCAACGTCACGCTCTGCATCAAAACCATACGGTCCCAGCATACTGTCGAAATGCCCCAGTGCATTTTCCTCGAATTCTGCAAAACTCATTTGCATCAGCTTCGCCCGGCCGGCGCGAAACTGGTCTCGAATGGGCAGGCCGCGTGTCGTCGGCGAGTACCACGCCGAAAGTACGATAGGCTCGTCAGGGCTCCTCGCAAAATTGTAGTCGCCGATACTCACCGGGAAATCGAGCGACGCGTGTTTGAAATAGACGTCCCCCGGGGTGTAGACCTGCCGGAGCCCGGCCTGCCGGAAAGCGCGCCAGTTGCGCAACGCAAAACTGCCGATGACAAAAGGGATCTTCGGCGAGTATCGAATGGCCTCTGCCTGTGAGGCCGGCATGTCCGGACAGATGTGCGGCAAGATGCCGTTGTAACAGGCCATGACGACATGGCGTGCACGGGAACGATACACTGAGCCTTCCCGCACGTACGTGACATCGACAAACTTTCCATCCGCGGAATTGCTGGCATGTACAGCCGTACTGTTCAGCCGTATCCGGGTTTGTGCACCCGCCTCGTCAAGGCGCGCATAGTCGGCGCGTGCCGTGACGAGATCCTGCATCGTCGACCCTGGCACCGCCGCCGGAACCAGGTCGCGGACCAGGGCACGCGCCACGCTGGCATTGCCGTCCGGGAAATGAAAGATGTAGGGCTCCCGGTCACCTTCTTGCTGCTGGACTCCCAGTTCCCAGGTCCCTGGAAACCAGTAATCCGCAGCCTTGCTCGCCTTTTCGGCCTCCCAGCCAACCGAGATCATTTGCAGGAAAGTGTCCTGCAGAAAGGCGCAAATGCTCTCGGGCATGCCGGCGTATTCCCGCAGGAATTCCAGGTAGGAAATCTTGTCCAGGACAGCGGATTTTTCGTCCGGCGTCCTGCCCTCCAGGTAGTCGACACCGCCCACCAGCAGCCGCCGGAGTGCGGCCCTGTCTTCGCTGGAGAACGGCATCGCTGCAACTGCGGCATCCAGTTCCCCTTCCTGCAATCCGCCACCGGCCAGGCCTGCTATCGGATTGACCACCAGTTTGTCGGTCCCGTAGGTCGGCTTGTCGAAAAATACCTGTGCACGCATACCGCGGCTCGAATAAAACTCCTGGTCGAAGTACTCGTAGAAGCGCTGTAAATCGAACGACAGTCCGGTGAGCAACTCCCGTGCAACGGCAGAGTACCTGGCCGGCCTGTCGATACTCTGGCTGCCGCCATAGGCGAGCAGCTGCTTGCCGTCGACATCAAACTCGTTGCGGCGCGCGTGGCCACCAAAGTCATCGTGATTGTCCAGGACCAGGGTCCTGCCCGGCGCCGTCGCGCGATCCCGAAAAAACTTTGCAGCCGACAGGCCGGAGATGCCGGCGCCAACGACTATCAGGTCGTAAGTCGGGTCTGTTTGCCGCCTCGGTCTCTGGTAACGCTTGCCGAACCGGGCGACATCATGAGCGACTTCGAAGGAACCGTCATGACTGCCCCGCATGCCGGTCAAGGCCGGCGGATAGTAAACGCCACTTCCTGCACGGCCGGGTCCGCCTGCCGTTTGCGCCAGGATATCGAGCGGTGAGAGTGTCGTGCCGAGCGCGAGGCTGAGCGCAGTGCCGTTGATAAAGTCGCGCCGATTGATCTTCGATTGCTTCGCCAAGGCCCTCTCCGGATCCCGAGGCGATTCAGTCTCAACCAATACCGGCGTGTTTACAAGATGCTTCGCCCCAGCGCACTCTGTACCAGCGCGACGGCGCGCTCTGCCGAGATATTGCCGTGATCGATGAACGGGTTCAGCTCGACGACCTCTAGCGACGTCAACCGGCCGTCTTCCGCGCACAGCTCCAGCAACAGGTGCGCTTCCCTGTAACTCACACCACCCGGCACCAGTGTCCCGGAGCCCGGGATCACCGACGGGTCGCAACCGTCCAGGTCGAAACTGACATGGAAGCCGGCCGTGCCGCGATTGACAACTTCGAGGGCCTGCTGCGCCACCGAGCTCATGCCCTGCTCGTCGATGTCGCGCATCGTAAACGCAGTGATACCGGACTTGCGGATGATGTCACGCTCGCCGCGATCGATATCCCGGATACCGATCAGCGCGACGTGTTCCGGCTTGACGGCCGGGTGGCTGCCAAACACGTTCGACAGGTCTGGGTCCCCATGACCCAGCAAGTGAGCCAGCGGCATGCCATGCACATTGCCGGTGGGCGATGTTTCCGGCAGGTTCATATCGCCATGGGCATCGAACCAGATCAGGCCCAGTTCCTGCTTCTGTTTGCGAAAATGCGCCGAGATACCCGACACCGTGCCCATCGCAATCGAATGATCGCCACCGATGACCAGCGGAATCTCGGCATCCTGCATTGCCTGGCAGGCGACCGCGGCAAGGCTTTCGCAGACTGCCAGGATCTCTTCCTTGAAACGCGTACGGGAATCGTCGGTGTTGCGCGTCTCCATGGACGGCACCGGAATATCGGTTTCCGCGGTCAGGTCGTAACCCAGCCGGGAGACGGCCCGGCTCAGGCCCGCAATTCGAAACGCCGATGGCCCGGCATCCGTGCCGCGCCGGGAAGCGCCCAGGTCGAGTGGCACATTAATGATGTGAACAGGCTTCATCGGGTCATCCTTTTTGCTGATTCTCGCATAATTCCACCGGTGTTCAGGCTGCTTTACGCCGGTGTCCGCGGCCCTCGCCGTCCAGCACACGGGAGAACAGGTCTTTCGGGTCGTCCAGCTCCGGGATCAGCCGGATTTGGTCGCCTTCGCCGAGCTCGGTTGCCAGCCGGTGGACGTAGCGCAATGCCGAAAAATCCTCGAGCGCAAAACCGACGGAGTCGAATATCGTGACTTGTTCATCGTTATCGCGTCCGGCAGCGCGACCGGCAATCACCTCCCACAGACCGTGGACCGGATGCTCCGGATCCAGTTGCTGGATATCGCCTTCGACGCGTGTCTGCGGTTCGTACTCCACGAAAATCTTGCCGGCGCGCAGGACATCAGCATGAAGCTCGGTCTTGCCGGGACAATCGCCACCGATGCCATTGATGTGCATGCCGGGTTCAATCATATCTGGCGTCAGTATCGTGGCCCAGGTCTTGTCAGCCGTACAGGTGACGACGACATCGGCACCCGCCACCGCTGCCTGCGGTGTCGCAGCCGGCACGACGCGCAATTGCGGGAACCGCAGCAGGTGCCGCTGCAATTTTTGCATGGCTGCCGGATCGATGTCGTAGATGCGCACCTCCTCGATACCGAGGATTGTATGCAGCGCGATAGCCTGGAACTCACTTTGCGCACCACAACCAATCATGCCAAGCACCTTCGAATCCGGCCGCGCCAAGGCCTCGGACGCGATCGCCGTAGCCGCCGCCGTGCGAAACGCTGTCGTCAATGTCAGCTCGGACAGCAGGACCGGAAAGCCCGTCTCGGTTTCGGCCAGCGCACCGAAAGCCATGACCGTTGAGACGCCCTTGCCGGGATTGCCAGGGTGACCGTTGACGTACTTGAAGGCATAGCGCTCGGCATCCGCCACCGGCATCAATTCAATGACCCCGATGTCGCTGTGGCTCGCAACGCGTGCGCACTTGTCGAACGACTCCCAGCGACGAAAGTCTTCGCGCATGGTCGCCGCGATACCAGCGATAAATTCGGCAACGCCGACGCGTTCAACCAGCCGACTCAAGGTTGGCACATCCACGAATGTCGTCATGCTGCAATTCTCCCTGCATTTTGCGAATTGCTCACTTTATAGAGTTTTAATGCCAATCAATAGTTATCAAAATGATAAGTATTTACTGATTTTTAACAGATTTGCTGCTATTTTCTGTCGTATGTACAAGCTCGACCAGAAAGACCAGGGGTTGCTGGCCATGCTGCGCGCCGACGCCAGGACGCCGGTCGTCGAACTCGCGAAGCGACTCGGCGTCTCGCGCGCCACTGTGCAAAACCGGATGCGCCGGCTGGAAGACAACGGCGTGATTCTCGGCTACACAATTGCCATGGGGCCTTCCGTCGAGTCACCCGCCGTGCGGGCGCACATGTGCATCCGTGCCGACAGTGCCAGTGAGGCTGACGTCATCGCCAGCCTGCGCGGCAATCCACAGGTTACGGCCGTGCACCACACGACGGGGCGCTGGGACCTGATCGCAGAAATTCAGACGGACTCGCTGTCAGCGTTCAACAGGATCGTTGGCTCGCTGCGGCTGATCGACGGCATCACGGCAACGGAAACCAACCTGTTGCTCGACAGTTACGAATAAACGGCCTATAAATTACCGCGGTAATAACGGAGCACGACTTGATCCACTATATTCCGGCCCGACTGTTGTCCTTAGTCATCCTGATCGTCCTGCCGGTCGCGGGCCTCGCCGATAGTCCTGCGGACTCGTCACAGCATGCAACTGGTGACCGGCCACGCATTGGACTCGTCCTCGGCGGCGGCGGTGCCAAGGGTGCGGCGCACGTCGGCGTGCTGCAGGTGCTCGAAGAAATGCGCATTCCCGTCGACTGCGTCGCCGGCACCAGCATGGGTGCCCTGATCGGCGGCGCATTCGCGGCTGGCATGGCACCCGATGACATCGAACGCGCCGTCAACAGCATCGAATGGACCCAAACCGTTGGCGGCCAGCAAAACCGCGACCGCAAGCCGATCAACCGGAAAATCAACGACAACTACTACTCCAACGCCATCGAGTTCGGCTTGCAGGATGGCAAGTTGAAAATTCCCGGTGGCTTCATACAGACGCAGGACATCGAAGACGAAATCTGGCAACTGGTTGCAAATGCCGAAACCGTCACCGATTTCGACAAGCTCTCTATTCCTTACCGCGCGGTTGCGACAGATTTGCTGTCCGGTGAAATGGCGGTGCTCGGTAGCGGCAGTTTGCCGCTTGCCATGCGTGCAAGCATGGCGCTGCCCGGCATCTTCTCCCCGGTCGAGCTCGACGGCCAGGTTTTGTCCGACGGCGGCATGTTGCGCAACCTGCCGATCGATGTCGGCCGCGAGCTCTGTGCCGACATCGTCATCGCCGTCTGGATGACGTCGCCGCCAACGACGGCGGAAGACATAGAGACGGCCCTCGCAATTTTTGATCGCTCTTATAACCTGATGATCGGCGCCAATATGCGCGAACAGATTGCCTCGCTGACCGATGCGGACATCGGCATCCAGGTGCCGATGGGCGACATCGACACCGGCGATTTCCTGCGTGTCGCTGAGGCGGTCAAACTTGGCAGGACCGCGGCTGAGTCCTATGCGGAGACACTGAGTCGCCTGTCCGTATCCGAGGAGGAATACATCGGCTGGCTGCAAGCCGTCAACCGCGACAAGTCTCCGGTCTATACCGTCGCTGACATCGAAGTGACCGGTAACGAGCGGGTCAATGCCGAGTACATCAAGGCGAACATCCGCTCGATTGAACCCGATGTGCCGTTCTCGCTAAACAAGCTTGTCACGGGCGCGGAGAACATATACGCGCTGGGCGATTTCGATCGGGTCAGCTTTCGTGTCGTCGAAACCGGCAGCGAACCGGTCGTGGAATTCAACGTAGCCGAGAAGCGCTGGGGACCGGATTTCTTTCGCTTCGACTTTGGCCTTGCCGCACAAAGCAGCGCCGGCCTGCAAGCAATCCTGCGCGGGGAGCATTACCGCACCTGGATCAACTCGCGCGGCGGCCGCTGGCAGAATGTATTCCAATTTGGTGAGCAGACGATCGTACGCTCCGACTTCTACCAGCCTATTGATGTGCAACAGCGTTTCTTCGTCCAGCCGAGCATCGTGTTCGAGAACGACATCGAAGATTTATACGACGACGGCGACCGGATTGCGAAGTACTTTGTTAAGCAAGCTTATGCCCAGCTCGATTTCGGTATGAACATCGGTACCCGGGCCCAGCTGCGTTTGGGCCTGCGGCATGGGCAAGAACAGGCCATTCCGGATACCGGGCCACCCGGATTGCCGGAACTGGACTGGCAACGGGACACCAGCTTGCAGCTGCGCGCGATATACGACACGCGCAATTCTGTTGGCCTGCCGACGCGCGGTAGCTTTATCCATGCACGCTACGTGAATTCCGAAGAGTGGTTCGGCAGCGAGCTGGAGTACAGCCTCATTGAAGGTGTCATTTCCCAGGCATTTAACCTGAACGGCAATTCGCTGACCTACGTCGCCGGGGGCGGCACCCGGCTGGACGGTCAGATACCGATCACGCAGCAGAGCCAGATCGGCGGAATCCGGACATTTCCCGGGTTGCGACCCGGTGAACTCCGCGGCAACGAATACTGGTTCATCGGAACACGGTATGCGTGGCGGCTGGCCGATATCCAGCCGTTGTTCGGCCAGGCGCTGTACGGCGGCATTCGACTGCAGGCCGGCCAGGTCAACGAACGCTTCGACAACGTTCGCGAAGGCACTCTTTATGGCATCTCTGCGTCACTTAGCGGCAAGGTTACGATCGGCAATTTCCTGTTCTCGCTCGGCTATGTCAGTAACGACACGCTGAGACTGCAGTTCTCGCTCGGACGCCCTGTCGCGGAAGGATCAATGCTCGACGAGATCGACTAGTTTTGCGCATCCAGCCAGTCGATGCCGGGTTGCCAGGCGCTACTGGCATTGCGGCGAAAAAACCCGAAGTGACCCAGCTGCTGCAGGCCGAAGTCCGCCGGCTGCAGGTGGTGGCGCTCGACATTGGCATAAGCTGACATCATCGCATCGACCGACCGGGCCGTGCCCCACTGGTCATCCTCGATACTGTAGGCAAGAACTGGCGCCGTGAAGCGCGCATACCGTTCCAGTGGCAGGGACTCGTCACCCAGCAGGTAGCGCCGGTCGCGACACCAGCGAGCCCATTCGAGGGCGACGCCCGGTGGCAAATCCTCGGCCGACCCGAACCAGCTCCACGGCATGTAGCCGACGGCTTTGACCATCAACGGAAACGTCACGTGCACATGAAATGCGACCGAGATTCTCTGCGCGCCGCCTTGCAGGCGCCAGTGACCGCTCTGCGCGGATACCGTCAGCATCGCCCTGACCGCGTCACTGTTTTCCAGCAGGCCGGCAACCTGGCCACCGACGCTGTGACCGACAAGGCAGACCTGCTTTCGTCCTGTCGACTGCAATGCCCAGTCGACAACAGCCTGCATATCCAGCAAGCCCCAGTCACGCATCCGCGCCGGCATTCCTTTCAGCGTCGCCGGTGCCGACCCGCCGATACCACGATAGTCATAGGTGACAACCGCGTAACCGGCTTCCGCCAGTGCCGCCGCGTAGTGCCGGTAGTACTGGCGCGCGACGGCAGTCGCGCTGCTCACTACAATAGCCCGCTTGCAGTCGCCCGGGTCACCGAAGACAGAAGCCGAAAGTGGGTAGCCATCCCTGGCCGCAATGCTGGTATCAATTACTCGCATAGTCGTCGCCGCTAGTTTGCCGCAATTCGCCCACCGATTTCCCGTGCCCGAATCGACTGCTGGTAGGTCCATGGCAGCACGATCAGGCTCTCGGCAACACTCAGCAGGTAGGTCAGTATGGCAAATACCTCGCCGACGCTCATTCCGGTCCGAACCGTGATGACCACGGCAGCAATGATCAATGCCGACAGGAACACCTCTGCGATCGCAAAGTTGGTTGCCTCCAGGTCTGACAGGTGGATGCGCCAGCGGGCGAGCCGCGACAGGTGCCTGCGCCGTGAGAACGCACGTTCGCCCTCAAGCATCGTGACCTGTCTTTCCAGCTCGTTGTTGAGCAGCTTGTTGAGACTGAACATGCGCCCGCGGCTGATAACGAAAATCAGCGCGACAACCAGACCGACAAGGACACTCAGGCCGCCGATCGTCGGCATCAGGAACACCAGCATCGTCAGTGCGCCACTGATACTGATCAAAGCAGCAACCAGTTCCGGCAGCTCCCATTCGAAGAAATCCACCAGCTCGCGTGCAAGGCTCAGTCGCGCCGCGCGGCGGCTGACATCGATATGCCGACGCCGCGCTGTGTCATCGGCGATATCCGTGTAGATGCCGGCATAGACCCGCGTGTCATACAGGCGGCGAATCGTGCCGACAAGCAACACGACCGCCTCGAGGCCCACCAGCCACCAGACGCCACGAAAGTTGCCGTCGATCAGGTCGTTGATCGCAACGCCGAGTACAAATGGGACAGCCACGCCCAGCAGCCGCTCGATTGCGAGCAAACTCATCGTTCCTGTGATTTTCAGCCGATACGTTTGCCAGATACCTGACAACGTTGGTCGACCGTTTCGTTTTGCGGTATTCATAATCTGCCCTCCTGCTACAGCCGGTTTCTCCCGGGCAAGAAAAAACCCTGGTTGGCGAACCAAACAGGGCTTTTCCTGCAGCTGAATGGTTCGATGCGCCATCCAGCCCAAATGTGCGGGACAGCTAGTGCACAGCGCCTCCGGGCTGCATCGGTGTCGTGCCCGTGCCCCGGGACAACAGCGCGCAGCATGCGGCAGCCGGAGTTCCGGCGACGACGCGGGTGCGTTTATGTGTGATTGAGTTGTTCATCGTGCGGCGCATACTACGCCTGAAATCGAAAACTTTCCACCGTGCTAAACCGGTCACTGATCCTGCTTGCAGGCTGGTGTAAACTGTGCGGCCTTTTTTCGCAAATCAAGCTCGATACCTTGCTCGCTACCGGCACAACTCAATCGGCATTTCTCAAGGCAACTCTGCTCGGCCTGGTGCTGGCGCTGACGGGCTGCTCGTTTGGCGGCAGTACCGAGAACAACGAGATCGTCTCCTCGGCACCACCGCCAGAACCTGCGCCCGAGCCGCCACCGGAAACGCCACCCGAGACACCCCCGGAAGCACCACCCGAGACACCGCCGGAGACACCGCCGGAGCCACCGCCCGAGCCGCCGCCCCCTGCACCACCACCGGCCCCGCCGCCTGCGCCACCGCCGAGTCCGCCAGCAGGTGGCTACTACGGCGTGGACCCGGCCGGTTCCTATGACGTGCGCACAACGAAAGCGATTGCGTTCACGACCGGCCTCGTAAACTCGGGCAATCCGCAGCCGGTGGAGGTACTGCTGGACCTGTTTGAGCCGGACGTCGACCTGACCGGCGCCAGCCTGCCGGCTGTCGTCCTGATTCATGGCGGTGGCTTCACGGCCGGCTCGCGCAACCATCCGAAAATGCAGCTCTTTGGCCAGGAGTTTGCCAGGCAGGGTTACCTGGCTGTTGCGATCGACTACCGACTGCGGCCGCAGGACCCGGTGCTGACCGGCCAGTTTCGGGATGCGTTCGAGTCGATGGGTTCGTCGTCATTCCTGTTGGGACAGATGGCCGCACTTGAAGACACAGCGGCTGCCGTGGACTGGATCCTGGATACGGCCGCAGCCGGCAATTTCGAGATCAGCGGTTTTGCCATGCTGGGCCCGTCCGCGGGTGCTTTCACCGCGATCAACTTTGCCTACGGGCTCGACAACATCGGTGTCAATGTTCCCGGCGTCGATGCGGTTGTCGGCTTGTGGGGCGGCATCGGCGTCGGCGGGCAGTCGGCGATCTCTGCGCACGAGGCGCCGATCATCATGATTCACGGCAGCGCGGATACTGTCGTGCACATCAGTTCATCACAGCGGATTGCCGACCGGGCGACTGCTATTGGTCTGCCCTATGAGTTCATTGTCAACCAGGGTGCCGGGCACAGCTTTTCCGACAACGAGATTTTCGATCTCGAAACGTCGCCCGGCAGCGGCATTTCCCAGGCACGGCGAGTCATGGATTTCGTCAACGTAGCACTGCTGAACCCCGCCTGCCTGCGGGCGCAGGGCGTTATCGACGGTTGCGACCTGCCAGAGCAGTAGGGCTAGAGCTGCAGGCCACAGCCCTCGAAAGCCGCATCGATCGCGGCCTTCTCGACATCGCTGAGTTCCAGCATTGGCGGTCGAACGCGGCCGCCAACCTGGCCGAGCAGTTCCTGCCAGTACTTGCCAAAAGCCTGCGGCTTGTCTGCCGGCTTCGAGCCTGCGATTGCCTCGCGTACGGGCTCCAGGCTGTCCCGGACTTTCCTCGCCTCGGCGAATTTGCCGGCAAACGCGAGTTGCGTGTACTCATGCATGCGCTTGTCGTTTTTTGTCTGCAGGTGATACGGCGGTGACGAGCACAGGTACAGTTGCCAGCCGAGTTCCTCGATATTGTCCAGCCATTCGTCTTCCGACGACGTCGATACCTGGATCCGGTCACCGACCAGCCGGGTCAATTCAACGTACATGTGCCGTGGCACCGAGTACTTGATGGCAACAATGTTCGGCAGTTCGGCGATCCGCGCACATTCATCGGGCTGCATCAGGTAACCGGAGTCGGGATGACTCCACATCGCAATGCCGATATCCAGCCGGTCGCATAGCGCCTTGTAGTACTGGTACAGGACTTCGCCACGGTCATGTATGAAACTCAGCACCGGTGCATGCACAACGATGTAGTCCGCACCACAATCCTGTGCATGCTGCGCCAGCTCCTTCACGGTATCGAAATTCTGGTCGGACACCGAGACAATCACGCCCGCCTTACCGTCGCACTCCTCGACAGCGACCTCGAAGTTGCGCTTGCGCTCGGCGAGGCTCATTGAAAAGAACTCACCCTGCTTGCCGGCAATGAACAACCCCTGGATATCGAGGTCATCCACCCAGTGGCGGATATTGGCGCGCAGACCCGCTTCGTTCAGCGACAGGTCGTCGCTGAAGGGATTCAGTGCCGCAGCCCAGATCCCGCGCATGTTTTCGCGCGCATAAGCTTTGGCATCGTGTTTGGAGTATTTGACGGTCGGCATTCGGCTGCACCGATTTCAGTGGCGAGCCATGGAATATACGCAAACGCCGCGATCAAAGCCGCGAAATAGCTATAATGAAATTTGATAACAGAAAGTCATAAGTTCAGAAAAACACCAAACTCAGCGGGGCAGACCTTGAAACTTGGCATTATCGGCAGAGGCGCCATCGGCCAGTACGTATTGCGACAGGCACAAGCCGACGGGCATGAAATTGCGGCGATGCTGCTACGCTCACCGCACCTGCCCGAGGCCGTCGCAGCGATGCCGGGCATCGCCTGCGTCGACACCGTCGGGGACTTGCCGGACGACATCGAACACATGATCGATTGCGCCGGTCACGCGGCCCTGCGCAGTCACGGTCCGGCGGTCCTGCAACGCGGCATCGACCTGACGACGGTATCCCTGGGTGCGCTGGCCGACCCGGCGCTGTACGACGAACTTGAGCAGTCCGCCGCAGCCGGAAACGCCCGCCTGCATCTTGCCAGCGGCGCAATCGGCGCACTCGACTGCCTGCGTGCGGCCCGCGTCGGCAACTTGCACAAGGTGACCTACACCGGCCGCAAGCCGCCCGAAGGCTGGCGCGGCTCGCTTGCGGAAAAGGTACTCGACCTCGACCGGCTGACCTCGGGTGCCGCCGTGCATTTCAGCGGCACGGCTCGCGATGCGGCCATTGACTATCCGAAGAACGCCAATGTTGCGGCCGCCGTGGCGCTCGCCGGTATCGGCTTCGACAATACCGCGGTGCAACTGATTGCCGACGCCGATGTGAACGAGAACATTCACGAGATCGTCGCCGAAGGTGCATTCGGCAATTTTCGTTTCGAAGTCAGGGGGCGCGCTTTGCCCGACAACCCGCGCAGCTCCGCCCTGGCCGCGATGAGCGTCATCAGCACGTTGCGGGACGAGTCGGGGCGAATCGCCTTTTAGGGGTACCGGGCGATGACGCGGCACAGTCGAATTGTCGATCGGGCGGTAACCCGGCTCAAGCTGCGGCAATTGCGCCTGCTGGTGGCCGTCGGCAAGTATGGCAGCATCCAGAGTGCAGCTCGCGAACTGCAGGTATCCCAACCGGCTGCGACCAAGCTGATCCAGGATCTCGAGCTGGATTTCGAGGTCAGGCTGTTCAAACGCACGAATCGTGGCGTCATCCCCACTGTCTACGGCGACGCCCTGATCCGGCACGGCAAGTTGATCCTCTCGCAGGTTTCGAACGCCGCGCAGGAACTGGACGACCTGAACGAAGGCAGCAGCGGCCGGGTCGTCATCGGTACACTACTGGCCGCAGCGCCCAACCTGCTGCCTGCAGCAATTGAAACGTTGATGGACGAACGGCCCAACGTCGCGATCAAGGTTGTCGAAGGCACCAATGACGCGCTGATTCCGGCGCTGATCTCGGGCGAGATCGACATGATTGTCGGGCGACTGCCAGCCTACCGGCACCGGACCAGGCTGACGCAGGAAGAATTGTTCAGCGACCGCATCGTTGCCGTGACAGGCAGCCGCCACCCACTGGCCGGCCGGGCTTCGGTAGGCTTCGAGGAGATCAAGCCATTCGGCTGGATATTACCGCCGCTGGAAACGACATTACGGCGCCAGGTCGACCAGTACTTCGTCAGCCAGGACCAGTACATGCCACCACTGGTGGTCGAGTCCGTCTCCTACCTCGCTAACCGCTCACTACTGATGCAAAGAGAGCTGGTGGGGCTGCTGCCCGAGCACGTCGTTTCCCAGGACATTGACAGTGGCCTGCTGCACCAGCTGAACTGGGTCGTGCCGTTCGGCAACGGGCCGGTCGGCATCTCGTACCGCGGCGCCGACAGTCTCTCGCCTGCCGGTGCGGCATTCCTGCAGGCGTTGCGCATTGCTGCGGGCAGTCTGCCGGCAGGCTGACCCCAGCTATCAGCTATCCTGATAGCTGATTTCCTTCAAATCGCTTGATCGTTAGTACAAGCGCGTGGGAAATTGCTTACATACGAAATCATTCGAGACGGGACGATGGCAGCTTACCCCGAACTGCAACTCTACATTGACGGCCAGTGGCGCAGCACCGCGGACACACTCGCCGTAATTGACCCGGCCACC
Source organism: Gammaproteobacteria bacterium (assembly GCA_030429005.1). Classification (GTDB taxonomy): domain Bacteria; phylum Pseudomonadota; class Gammaproteobacteria; order Steroidobacterales; family Woeseiaceae; genus UBA1847. Next base: position 82,918 of record JAUIDP010000005.1, read on the forward strand.
GAGGAAGAACTCGGCCGGCTGCCACACGCCGGCAAACAGGACCTCAACGACGCAATTGACGCGGCCGCCCGCGGCTTCAGGACCTGGAGCAAAACGGCACCAGCCAGGCGCGCTGAAGTCCTGCTCGACGCCGCGGCTGTCATGCGCGAACGTCAGGATGAGATCGCCACGGCGATCACGCTGGAACATGGCAAACCGTTCCAGCAGGCGCGCCTCGAGGTCATTCGCGGCTGTGAGTTTCTCGAATGGGACGCCGGCGAAGCGACGCGCACCTACGGTCGTGTGATCCCCAGCGCGCAAGGCATTCGCTACACCGTGCATCACCAGCCGATCGGCGTCGTCGCCGGCTTTTCGCCGTGGAATTTCCCGATGAGCCAGCCGTGCCGCAAGATTGCCGGCGCCATCGCCGCCGGCTGTTCGATTGTCCTGAAGGCCGCCGAGGAAACGCCGGCCGGGGCACTGCACATCGCACGCGCATTCCACGATGCCGGGTTGCCACCCGGCGTGCTGAACCTGGTGTTCGGTACACCTGCGAAGATTTCGGACTTCCTGATCAAGCACGAGCAGGTACGCCTCGTCGCTTTCACCGGCTCCACGACAGTGGGCCGGCACCTGACGACCCTGGCCGCGCAGTACCTGACACCCGTGTTGATGGAACTCGGCGGCCATGCACCCGTGATCGTTTGCGAAGACACTGACGTCAAAGCCGCTGCTTTGTCCGGTGCCGTTCGCAAAATGCGAAACGCGGGCCAGGTCTGTACGTCACCGACGCGATTCTTCGTGCACGAGCGAATCTTCGACGAATTCGCAGCGACCTTTGCAGACCGGGCAGCGAAGACCGTCGTCGGCAACGGCTTCGACGACGGCGTCGAGATGGGGCCGCTGGCCAATGAACGCCGCATCGACGCGCTGACACGCATGGTCGAGAACGCGCGCGAACACGGTGCCGAGATCCTGGCGGGCGGCAAGGCCATGGACGGCAAAGGCTATTTCTTCGAGCCAACGGTACTCGCAAACGTACCGGACGATGCGGCGGTTATGCAGGAAGAACCATTCGGCCCGCTGGCCGTCATCAATCCCGTTGCATCGCTGGACGAGGCCATCAGCAAGGCCAACGCCGTGCCCTACGGGCTGGCTGCCTACGGCTTCACAAATCGTGCGGACTACGTCGACCGCATGGTCGAGGAACTCGAGGCCGGCAACGTATCGATCAACACGTTGGAAGCCTCACTGCCCGAAACACCGTTCGGCGGCGTCAAGTCCAGCGGCTACGGCCGCGAGGGCGGTTCCGAAGGCCTGCACAACTACATGATCGTAAAGAACATTTCGCACAGTTTGTCGATAGTTTAGCGGCCGACTCCGCAGCCCTGACGTCGAACGGCAAGCCACGCATTATTAGCTTACTGCAAATTCTCTTGCAGAAATGCTTCTACTGCATTGAAGACTTCTTCGATGTCTTCTTTATAGTAAAAGGGATTGTGGCCGGTGTTCCGCAGTGAGATGAATTCGTACTGGACGCCAGCTTTCTTTAGTGCTTTTTCCATTCGGGTCGCCTGCGAGAAAGGCACGACATCGTCGGCGGTGCCCGCCACAAGCAGTATCGGAATCCGGATCTTGTCAGCATTCAGCGCAGGTGAATTCGCGTCCAGCATTTCCCTGTCATCTTTAGGATGCCCGATGCGATCAAAAAGCAAACGTTGCCAGTCTTCCTTGTCGATCACCTTGCGCATATCGTATTCGAGAATCTTTTCGAGATGAGTTACGCCGTTCAGGCTGATCGCACACTGAAACAGATCGGGCGTCTTGATGGCACCCATCAGTGCCGCGTAGCCGCCGTAGGATGCACCGACGATGCAGACCCTGTCTGGATCGGTCAAGCCTTTTTCGACCATAAAATGAACTGCATCGGTCACGTCATCCTGCATCAATCCGCCCCACTGCTTGTAGCCGGCCTCTTCAAACTCACGACCATAGCCTACTGAGCCACGAAAATTCGGCTGCACGACGATATACCCACGGGTTGACAAGAACTGTGCAAAATCGTCATACGTTGGCCGGCTTCGCGAGTGTGGACCGCCATGCGGAAGGACGACGGTTGGATACCGCGTACCCTCCTCGTAGTCGCGAGGCAAGAGAAGATAAGCACGAATCAACTGGCCGTCCCGCGCCTTGTAGCTTGTCATAGCGGGCAGTGACAACTCCGTTGCCGCCAGGCCCTGGTAAGCGTGAACAAGCAGCTGCAACTCTTCAGTGTCGGCGTTCCACAAATAGTAGCTAAGTGGATCATCCGGCCGCCATGACCGGATCAACGCAATCTTGCCCTCCCGTGACAGGTCTGATATTTCAAAATTGGCACTTCCCACCTGCGCCGAGATGGCGTCATACTGCGCCTGCATCGCTGCATCGAAGTAGACGTGTCGCTCGTAGTCCTGTTCGATTGTATACCCGGCAATTTGGTCAGCTCGCGTGTCATACAAGACGCCAAGAACATCCTGCTCCGGTAGCGACACCAGCGTGCTTACCTCGTCACTATC
>JAUIDP010000083.1 GCA_030429005.1 Gammaproteobacteria bacterium
ACTCCCGGGCAGAATCACGACCGATTTTAGACGCAACCACTGCGTATAAAGTGGCAAGAGGCGCTCAAAGATCCTGGCTGCAGCTGAAGGTGCAGCAGCAACAGCGTCCCGATCAGTGATCGAGGATCATCTTGGTCTTTCAACCCTGCCGTTCAATGGACGGCCAACACAAAAAGGAGGTAACAACACGAAAAAACGAATCGGCCCTTGAGGCCAGGTTGGACCGTATCGGGAATGGCGCAACAGCGAGTCCTCGATATCGCTTGAATCCAGGCAGGTCCAGAGCGGGGATTGGTGTCCCACGACCATTGTCACTTCGGTGAGTCATGTAGCTACTGGCTGCATGGCGGTCATCACAACTAACCAGATATGCACAGCACCGTAAGCTCTGGACGACCAACCTGAATCCGATTGCTAAGTGCGCAACTCAGCCCACAAACGTTGCTTGTCGCGGGACTTGATTCGCCAAATTTCGACCGTATGTTTGAACGTAGGTTCGTATTCGATTTTCACACTAAATTTATACAGGTCAATAGGTTAAGTGTGAAATTGGCGGAGAGGGAGGGATTCGAACCCTCGAAGGGCTACAAACCCTTGCTGGTTTTCAAGACCAGTGCATTCAACCGCTCTGCCACCTCTCCGGTGCCGGGGGGACTGCGCCGCGCATTGTGCTTGGCTTGCCGCTGGTATTCAATAGGAAAAGACCCGCGGCGGGAAATCGAACGCTGCGGCAATCAGGCGGTCAGAACGCGCAATGGCATCGGATGCATGACCTGGAAGGTTTTCTTCAAAAGGCATGCAAGTATCTGATAGACAGGTATTAATTAGAAGGTAATTTGACTTGCAGAAGATCTATTTTAAAGGCGGCCTGCCGGGCAGCAATCCGCTGGCCAACGCCCTTGTCATTGTTGTGGGTGCGGTCATTATCACGATATTCCTGGTGCTGGGCTTTTTCGCGTTCCTGGCACTCAGCGCGGTAGTGCTGGTTGCGGCGGCTGTGATGGGCGTCCGTTCCTGGTGGTTGCGGCGCAACAGTCCGCCACCGCCAGCGGGCAAGACAGGGGCTTCGCAAGACGTTATTGAAGGCGAGTTTCGCGTAGTCAAGACCGAAAAAAACTCGTAAAGTCGCTGTCCATGCGCAGCAAGAATGAACAGGATCGCCGCCGTGCACGTCGGCGCCGTCGAATCCAGGTGTTTGTCATTTACACGGCAATCGCAATCGGGCTTGCATGGTTTTTCGAGTCGCAGGCGACGACGACAATCATCTTTGTCCGACATGCCGAGCAGACGGATCATGCGGCAGATGATCCGCCGCTTAGCGTCGCCGGCAAACAACGCGTCGCTGAATTGACCCGGCAGTTGGTCGATGCTGACGTTGTTGCGGGCATCGATGCCATCTACGCGACCGCGTACAAGCGCTCGACCGAGACGGCGGCGCCTTTGTCGGAACGACTGGACCTGCCGATCAACATCTACGACGCCAATGACACGGAGTCGGTCCTGGAGACGATTCTGAAGAATCACAAGGGCAAGATCATCCTGGTTGTCGGGCACAGCGATACGGTGCCGGAACTGATTGCCAACCTCGGCGCGAGCAAGAAAGTGCCGCCGATTGCGCGCGACGAGTTCGACAACATCTACATTATCTCGATTCCGTGGTTCGGCAAGACCAAGACGATTCGGTTGCGCTACGGGGAGCCGTACAATGCCGCTGCACCAGCTTGAATTCAGCGTTGCGACGACCGGCAGGGGAACCTACGACCTGACCGGCCAGGTCGACCGGGCGATCCGCGAGTCAGGAGTGACGACCGGGCTGTGCCACATCTTCCTCTGTCATACCAGCGCCTCGTTGATGCTGTCGGAAAACGCGGACCCGTCGGTCATGCGTGACCTGGAAGCGTTTATGTCCCGGCTGGTACCGGATGGTGACCCGTTGTTTACGCATACAGCGGAAGGTCCGGACGACATGTCTGCGCACGTGCGCAGCGTCCTGACGCATAACGACCTGCATGTACCGGTGCGAAACGGCAGTTGCAAACTCGGCACCTGGCAGGGCATCTATCTCTGGGAACACCGGCAAGCACCGCATCGGCGTACAATTACGCTGACCATCATCGGCGAGTGAACGCACAGCCACCGGTTACGCCAGAGGCGCTCGAGCGGCAAATCTGGCAATTGATGAAGACGGGCAGGCTCGAGCAGGCGGCGGCTGCCTGCGATCAGCTGAACCAGGCGTTTCCCGAATATGGGTCCGGCTGGAATACGTCCAGTCGCCTTGCTATTGCGCTCAATGAACCGGTGATCGCGTTGCAGGCCGTGCAGAGGGCGCTGTTGCTGTCGCCGGGCAAGCCGGAATGGTTGCTGCAAAAAATGGCGAGCCTTGCGGTTTACGGCGACCTCGAAGCGGCCAATGTCATTGCGGATGAACTGGCCGGGCATGAGTTTGCGAGCGGCTACCACGCGTCGACCTGTGCCGTGACGCTCAACCAACTCGGGCGTTATGCTGACGCCGAGCGACACTTCGCGCGGGCCGTGGAGCTGAACCCCAATAATCCGAACTACCGTTTCAGTCTCGCGTCAGCGCAGCGTTACCAGGGCAAAATGGAAGCTGCGGCGCGGAGTATTGACAAGGCTGTTGAACTGAATCCGCTGGATTGCGAGGCGCAGTTGATGCGCTCGAGTTTCCGCCAGTGCACCGACGACGACAACCACGTTGCCAGCATCCTGGCGGTGATGGACAAGCTGGACGACGATCACCCGGGTCGCGTGCAACTGCACTATGCGCTGTTCAAGGAATTCGATGACCTGGGCCGCTACGACGACGCATTTGCTCAACTGCAAAAAGGTGCCAGCTTGCGCCGCAGTGCACTGGCTTATGAACCCGGGGCAGAGCTGGATTCGATGCGATTGCTGGAAGCACAGTTCGATGCGTCGATGTTTGCGAACAGCGCGCAGGGGCATATTACTGCGGAGCCGATTTTCATTATCGGTATGCCGCGTGCCGGCACAGCGCTGGCCGAGAATATCCTGGCCAATCACCCGGTGGTTCGGACGACAGGTGAGTCGCGGCACTTCGGCGTCGAACTGTTCAACCAGTGCGAGCGGGTGCTCGGCGCCGCGCCGGCGAATACCGATGATTTGCTGATGGCGGCAAAGCAGATCGATTTCGCGGCGCTCGGAGAGGCTTATTGCAAGCAGGCCAGGCCGGTGGGTGGTGAGTTCGCGCACTTTGTGGACCGGCAACCGGTCAATTTCAAATACGCGGGCCTGATTCACCTGGCCCTGCCCAAAGCCAAGATCATCGTTGTCGAGCGCGAACCTGTTGAAAACTGCTTTGTTGCGTTGCGCACGCTGTTTCCCGGCGCCTATCCGTACACCTACGACCTGCAGGAGCTGGGCGAGTACTTCCTTGCCTACCGGCGCTTGCTGGCACATTGGCGAGCGCTCCTGCCGGATCGGATTCATACGGTCCACTACGAGGACCTGGTGCAGGATTCGAAAGCAGCAATCGAGCGGGTCCTCGGTGCCTGCGACCTGTCCTACGACAGCGCCTGCCTGAACTTCTATACGCGCAGCGACACGTCAGAGACGGCTGACCCGGTGCAACTGCGCCAGGGGCTGCGTGAGCGCACACTGGGCCAGTGGCAACATTATCGCGCCCACCTCGGGCCGCTGATCGAGATCCTGGAAAAAGGCGGTGTGCCAGTGCCGGACTGACGGCATGCTGCGCTAGAAATTGGCGCCCCGACCATGATTCGAACATGGGACCCCCAGATTAGGAATCTGGTGCTCTATCCGACTGAGCTACCGGGGCTTCGCAGCGCAGATTCTAGCAAAGAGTCCGGCTTCCCCGCATAATTGAATGATGGCAGGAATAATCGTTCGAACTTTAATCTGTATGCTGGGTCTGTTCCTGGCGTCGACATTGATACCCGGTGTGACGATTGTCGGAACCGGCACATTTATCCTGGCGGCCTTGTTGCTGGGACTGGTGAACGGGTTCATTCGCCCCATTGCGATCTTGCTGACGCTGCCGCTGACCATCGTTACGCTGGGATTGTTCATCCTGGTAGTCAATGCGGCGATGTTCGGCCTGGTTGCCGCGATGCTGGATAATTTTTCGGTGTCCGGGCTGTTCGCGGCCATGTTCGGGGCGTTGATTGTCGGCATTACCAGTACGATCGCGTCCTGGTATATCGGTCCGAAAGGCCAGGTCGAAATCTACGTGGTCCGGCGAGACTAGAAACATCAGAATCTTAAGGGAGCTCCAATTGAAATCCAAACTACGCATGCTGCTGGCCGGCACGGCGGTCGTACTTACCGCTTGCGGCAACGATGAACCGGCAACGACGGCGACGGCGACAGACGCAGTGGCAAATGTCGCGTCCGCCGTCGAGCACATTACCGAAGATTATATTCGCGAAGTCATCATTGAGATCTCCAGCGACGAGTACGAAGGGCGCGGGCCGGCGACGCCGGGCGACGTCAAAACGCGGGAATTCCTCGTTGCGCAGATGCAGGACATCGGTCTGCAGCCCGGGATGCCGGACGGTAGCTGGGAACAACCGTTTGAGATGGTCAGCGTCAACACGCTGCCGCCCGCAGGCTGGACGTTTGACGGCCAGGGCAAGACGCTGACCTTTGATTTCTACGATGACTTCATGATTAACGGCGACAACCAGCAGCCGAACCCGTCCGTTGAAAACGCCGAGGTCGTCTTTGCCGGCTACGGTATCCAGGCGCCGGAGTTTGGCTGGGACGACTACAAGAATATCGACGTCACCGGCAAGGTCGTCCTGTTGATGAACAACGACCCGGACTGGGACCCGGAACTGTTCGCTGGCGAGACGCGGCTCTGGTACGGACGCTGGGACTACAAGTTCCTGACCGCTGCCAGGAATGGCGCGGCAGGCGTCATTATTATTCATACGATCCCATCGGCGGGCTATCCGTACCAGGTGTTGCAGACATCCAATATCGGCCCGCAAATGGAACTGCCGGTCGGCGACGAGGCGCGTGCGCAATTCAAGTCTTTTATGACAGAAGATGCTGTCCGGAAACTGGTTGCAATGGCAGGCAAGGATCTCGATGCATTGTATGAAGCCGCCTACAACGCGGACTTCGAGGCAGTGCCGCTGGGTATCACGACGTCAATCGCCCTCGACGTCGAAGTCGACAGCGTGACGACTGCCAATGTGCTCGGTGTGCTGCCCGGCAGTGACCCGGTCCTCAAAAACGAGTACGTGATCTACACCGCGCACCACGATCATCTGGGCATCGGGCCTGCAAACGAAGACGGCGACACGATTTACAACGGTGCGATGGACAACGCCTCGGGTGTCGGACAGATCCTGGCGATGGCCAAGGCCTTCAAGGCTTTGCCGGAGGCACCGCGCCGCTCAATCATGTTCCTGTTCGTCGGGGCCGAGGAACAGGGGCTGCTGGGTTCGAAGTGGTATGCCGCGAACCCGACCGTCAGCCCGGGCAAGATCGCGGCGAATCTGAACTATGACGGTGGCAATCTGCATGGCCCGACCAACGACATTATCTATGTCGGTTTTGGCAAGACGTCGATCGATGAACTGGTGATCGAGTACGCCGCGGAGCAGGGCCGGGTCGTGAAGCCCGACCAGTTTGCAGACCGTGGTTACTTCTATCGATCCGATCAGTTCAGTTTCGCGAGAATCGGTGTGCCGGCTGTCTACCTGGAACCGGGAACGGACTTTGTTGACCGTCCGCCGGACTGGGGCAGAAAGGTTGTCGAGGAATTCACGAACAATCACTATCACCAGCCGTCGGACGAGTACGACCCGAACTGGAACCTGAGCGGCATGATCGACGACGCGCAGATCGGGTTCTGGACCGGGCTGGCCGTGGCGAACGCAGACGAAATGCCAACCTGGAACAAGGGCGACGAGTTCGAGGCAGCCCGCCTGGAAGCGCTGGCGGCGGAAGAAGACTAACGGCTCCGCGCTTTCTCGAGCATCCTGAGAAAGCGCGGATGGTCCCGGATCGAGTCGAAGTCCGTATCGTTGTCGATCCAGTCCTGGTAAATGTTGCCCTGGGCGAGTCGTTTCTCGAAACAGTCCAGCGCCCGATCAATATCGCCGTTTGCGGCAAAGAAGCAGCCGGCATTGTGTAGTACGCCGACATCGTCCGGGGCGATTGCCAGCGCTTTTTCGGTCCATTCGAAGCCGCGCTCGTAGTCGCCCGTATCCACCAGCACGGCGCCGCCCAGGGTCCAGGCACGGGTATCTTCCGGGTGCAGGCTCAGGTGCCGTTCCGCCCGTTTCACCGCCAGTTTCGCAACGCGCAGCTTGTTCTCTGCATCGCCGCAGGACGCATACGCCGTTGCCGCCAGTGCCATCGCCTGGAACTCGTCCGGGCGCACTTCGGCCGCTTTCTCAAACAATTGCGCCGCTACGCACGGCTTGCCCTCTGCAAACCGGGAACGCGCGAACAGGTACCACGCTTCATACAACAGCGGGTCGAGAGCGATCGCGCGCTCGAACGCGGCAGTCGCGTCATCAAAGCTCTGTAACAACGTCAGCGCAAATGCGCGCGCGGTGTGCGACTCGGCCAGCGAAGCGTCGAGTTGCAGCGCGCGCTGGCTGGCGGAGTCGGCAAGCTCCAGCATTTCAGCGGACTGTTCCCACCACATGTAGGTCATCGAAGCGCAGTCTGCCAGGCCGGCCCAGGCTTTGCCGTAATCCGGGTCAAGCCCGATGGCCTGTTCAAACATCGACTTTGCCTGCAACAGGCGGCCCCGGTCCCAGGTGTGATAGAGCTGGCGGCCGCGCAGGTAGAATTCGTAAGCCCGTGCACTGGTCGTCGCCCGGTGCGCAACGATGTCACCGGCTTCGCCGCGCGTCATCGCGCCAACAACCTGTCCTGCGATTTCCGCCTGGACCTCGAAAATATCGGTCAGTTCCCGGTCGTAGATCTCGCTCCACAGATGCGCGTCCGACTCGGTATCGATCAGCTGCACGGTGATGCGTACCCTGTTGCCGGCTTTGCGAACACTGCCTTCAAGTATCATTTGTGCGTTCAGCGCCGCGGCAATGTCGCGCATGGATTGCTGGCTGTTGCGAAAGGCGAAGGACGATGTGCGCGAAGCGACCCGCAACGCCGGTATTCGCGCCAGCAGGTTCAGGATTTCCTCGGCGATACCGTCGCTGAAATAGTCGTTTTCCGGGTCGCCGCTCATATTGACGAGAGGCAACACGGCGATGCCGCGCCGAGCCGGCGAATCCGGTGCATGTGTCGCCCTGCCTTCGGTCGATTCAATCGTTGCGATAAAGCGATAGCCGAAACGTGGCACCGTCTTGATGATCCTGGCGTCAAAGGTGTTATCCCCGACGGCCTTGCGCAGCTTCATGATCGCCCGTGTCAGCGCAGCATCGGACACAACCGTACCCCAGACGTTGTCCTGCAATTCGTCCTTGCCGATGGCGCGGTCACGGTTGCCGACCAGGTACAGCAACAGGTCGAGAGTTCGCGGCTCGATAGCAACCACCTTGCCCGCACGGCGCAGTTCGCGGCTTCCGGGGTCGAGCGTACAGTCGGCAAATCTCATCCGGCGATTATCTCAAAGATTCGCCTATAATTGCCGCTTCGCGAAACCAGCCGGGTCTATTGATGCGCGCAATCCACGTATTTCTGCAACGCTGTTCAATTACAATGATCGTTTTACTGGCCATCACGGCACCCGCACTGGGTGGTACCGCTGGCGACGAGCAACTCGAGAACATTCTCGCCGAGTACTGGGACTTCTACCTGGCGGCAGACCCGGTAGCGGCAACCGCGGCCGGCGTCGATGCTTACAACGATATCCTGCCGTCTGTTTCGCAGCGCAGCCTGGCCCGCCAAAGGAGCACGCTGCAGGGCTTCCTGGGGCGCGTCCGGGACCTGGACCGGGGCGCGCTTTCGGCGGAAGGCCGCATCAATGCCGAACTGATCGAATGGGAGCTCGAAGATGCGCTCGGCGCGCATGACCTGGATCTTGCGCGCATTCCATTCAATACATTCTCGGGATTTTTCATGCGGGCGCTGACGGCGAGCAGTGGAGTCGCGATGCAGACCGTCCAGGACTACGAGGACTACCTGTCTCGACTGAACGAAATCCCGCGGTATTTCGACGAGAATATCGACAACATGCGGCGCGGCGTACGCGATGGCTTCGTGCTGTCACAGGTGGTCATTGACGGCGTACTGCCGACAATCGAAGCCCAGGTCAAGGACAGCCCGGAGCAAAGCAGTTTTTTCGAACCGTTCGAGAAGATGAGCGGCCGTCTGTCCGCCGCAGAGCAGGAACGCTTGCAGAGCGATGGTGCGAGGGTGATTCGTACGGCAGTCATGCCGGCTTTTGCCAGGCTGGCCGACTACCTGGCGAACGAGTACGAAGCAGCCGAGACGCTGGGTGCACAGGATTTGCCGGGTGGTGACGCCTATTACGCATTCCAGGTCCGGCGATACACGACGCTGACCGGTGCGACGCCGGAACAGATTCATTCGACCGGGCTCGCTGAAGTGGCTCGCATTCGCGAGGAGATGAACGGCATCATCGCCGATCTGGAATTCGATGGCGGTTTTGCCGAATTCACTGACTTTCTGCTGAGTGATCCGCAGTTCTATGCATCGTCCCGCGAGGAGCTGTTGCAGATTGTTGCGTACACGGCAAAACGCATCGACTACATCATGCCGGCGTATTTCGGCAAGCTGCCGCGGCAAAGCTACGGCATCGTGCCGGTGCCGGATGAAATTGCGCCCAATTACACGACCGGCGCCTATTACGGGGCGCCGATCGGTGCCAAAAACGGCGGCGCATTCTGGGTGAATACCTATCGCCTGGATCAACGGCCGTTGTACGAAGTGCCGGCGCTGACGCTGCATGAGGCGGTGCCCGGCCATCATCATCAGAACGCACTGGCGCTCGAGCTGGAAGACGTGCCTGCGTTCCGCCGTTCACTGGGCTTTAGCGCTTTCGGTGAGGGTTGGGGCCTTTATGCCGAGAAGCTCGGCGTGGAAATGGGCGTCTACCAGACCCGTTACGAAGACTTCGGCCGCCTCAGCTACGAGATGTGGCGAGCCTGTCGGCTGGTCATCGACACCGGCATTCATTCGCAGGGCTGGGGCCGGCAACAGGCGATCGACTACCTGATGCAGAACACGGCGCTGAGCGAGGCCAATGCCCGCGCGGAAATCGACCGCTATATTTCGTGGCCCGGCCAGGCGCTGGCTTACAAGCTGGGCGAGCTGAAAATCTGGGAACTGCGTCGTCGCGCCGAAAGTGAACTGGGCGATGCGTTCGATCTGCGCGCGTTTCACGACGCCGTGCTTGGCAACGGTGAGTTGCCGCTGGATCTACTGGATGATGTTATTTCGCAGTTTATTTTAGAGAATAAACAATAAGTTAGACTAGAAACTTAATTTTATTTCTTTCTAAAAAAACCGAACAGCCCTTTCTTCTCGCCGGTCTCGTCGTCGACTTCGTCAGCGTCGTTTTGCGGCAGCTGGTTGATGTTCAATGCCTTTAAGGTTTGCGTCATCGACGTACTGATCTGGTCCTCGATCGAGTCGACCTTGGCTGTACCGGTTGCCGGCGGCAGCTCTACGCCGCCCCCCGACATGACGATCGACTCGGCCTCGTCGGGGACCGGTGGTGCACCGGGAGGGGGCGCAGTCTTGTTCAGATCGCGTAGTACCTGCAGGCGCTGCGACGACGAGGTATCGAGCGTCGCTTCCGGCGGCTTCTCCGGTGCCGACATCAACTGCGGTTCATCGTCTTCGAGGCTTAGCGCAACTGCGCCAATGGTCTCGCCAGCAGGCGTGCCGGCCGCAACTTCGACCTCATCATCGTCGATCGACGGGGCGTTCGCGGCAACCTGGGCCGCGATCATACTGAATTCCTCGCCGAACAGTGTTTCGGCCATCTTGTCGTCGACGTCTTCGATGGTCTTGGCCTTGGCCAGCTCGCTCGCGATTTTCTCCAGCTCCTGGTCGGCCTTGCTGTTGTCAGCAGCCGGCAGGTCTATAACAGGCGTGGCTGGCGTCGATTCCGCAATTGCCGGCGCCGGTTCAGACTGCACCTCTCTGCGCTCCGGTTTGGCGGCAGGCTCGCCGGTTTCGGTAGCTGGCGCTTCTGTTGCGGTAGCGCCCAGCTCTGCCGTTGCATCCACCTGGGTCTGTTTCAAGGCTTCGGTTGCCTCGTCAATCTTGGCCTGGATCTGCTTGTCGAGCGTAATTTCCGGCACGATGTCGAGACTCTCGGGCTCCGCTGCGGCTTGATCGGCCGCGGCCTCAGGCGGTTCGTTCAGCCCGGCGAGATTCTCCTCCAGAACAGACGGGGCCTCCTCCGGCTCGTCCGTGCCCTGAGCGACGGCCATGGCGCGTTCCAGTGCGTCGAGGTCCGGGCGTAACTCTGCCAGCGTCGGGTCGCGTTCCCAGGCGGGTATCTCTTCGGCGTCGGCAAGCTCGTCGGCGGGTTTCGCTTCATCTTCCGGCTCGACTGGCTCGCTGCCAGCGGCATCGATGTCGAGCGCCGCTTCGGCCGCTTCGATGACTGGCTCCTCTGTCGACTTCTCAGCCGCGCCGCCCGGGAAAGACAGCACCGGCAGGTCGATTTCGCTGGCATCGTCGGGTACCACGGCCGGTCGCTCGACCGCGGCTTCGCTGTCGGCAACCAGGTCGGGCGATGTGGCATCGTTCTCGGGCATCAACTGCGGCGCCAGGATCTGCAGGTCCGGCAATGTGTCCTGGCTGAGTTCCGGGATGTCGTCGTCTGCTTCCTCTGCG
>JAUIDP010000084.1 GCA_030429005.1 Gammaproteobacteria bacterium
CGGGTCGAACATCACCAGCTTGTCGCTGGTGACCAGCACGAGCTTCTCGTTGCCTGCCTCCTCGAGCACTTTCGGCACGCTGATCGTCTCGCCGAACGACGGCAGGGCGCGTCGCGCCGTCACAGCGAACGTCGCTTCGTCGCAGGTTGTCACGACACTCTCCACCGACTGGTCGACGTAGTAGATCGAGTCTGAGCCTGTCGATGGCTCGGCCAGCAACGTGCCGGCGCCGGAGTTCGCCTGGCAGCTGCCAAGGACTGCCGAGGTTGCCTCGTTTACGACGCGGCCATTGCGGTCATAGAGTTTGCCGTCCGTATACTTCAGGCTGCGAGCGGCGACCAGCGCGTTTGCCGCCGAGTCAGCAGTAACCCCGGTTGCAGTAACAGTCACGCGCGTGAGCCTGGCATTGAGCTCCTGCACCAGGGCCTCTGTGCCGCCCGGTTTGAAATAGGTGTCGCTGACGGTTGCGAATCCCGTGAGCGCGGATCCGCGCTTGCTGCCGGCCGCATAGGCTGCGACTTCATTACGCGAAGCAACGAGGAACGTGTCGTTGGCCGTTGGCGAAACCGCAATATCGGCGGCCAGCAGCGGACGGTTGTTGCCCTCGGCCAGTTCCAGGTCGATGTAGGCAGAAACAGCATTCTGGGTCAGGTCGACGACAGCCACCTTGCTGGCTTCCCGGAACGACACATACAACAACGACTCATCGCGGGTCAGCGCAATGGCCTCGGGTTCGGAGCCGACAAAGAGCGTGCTGACGATTTCGCCGGTCGCCGGGTCGATCGTCGCAATCGAGTTGCCATTGATGCCGGCGAAGCTTGGCATCGACGCATATACGCGGTTGTTTACGGCGCTGTAGACCGCATCATTGAAGCCGCAATCGATCTCGCTAAAGAATTTGTCGGCGATCACGCCGCTGAGGTTGAAGCCGATGCAGAGACTTGAATTGCGATTCGGCGCCAGGTCAGCCGCGGCAAAGCGTACCAACTGGCTGTTGGTGGCAAGGACGAAGGTATCGCCCGCACTGGCCAGCCGGACGAAACTGCCGCTGCTGCCGATTTCGTAGGCATTTTTCAGCACCAGGCTGGTCGCCCCGTAGCCCTCGAGCAGGCCGAGGTTGTGGTTGTACAGGTACACCCGGTCTGTCGATCTGTCGACAACGACGGCATCCCGGTGCAGGACGTCCTGGATCTGGTTGAGCTTTATGCGCCCGTGCACGACACGTGCGACCGGGTCGAACGCCCGGCCGGAGGTCGAGTAGACCCAGTGGTCCGCGGCGATCGACGTGTCGGAGAGTACTTCAAAACCGCTCAGTGTATCGTCGGCAGCCAGTGACAGGCCCGAGCCGTTCAGCCTGATGACAGTGGTCGTTGTTGTGTCGGTATCGACGCCGGCAATTGCGCTGTCGCTGACAAACTCGAAAGTCGACGGTACCGCTGCGCTGTCGACAATATTGGCCAGTTGCACACCCGACGCATAGGCCACCAGTTCGTTCCGATTGGTCATCGAGACGACGACGGTCTGCGGCTGGCCAGGCGCTACCCGGAGGTGAGACGCCAGGCGACTGGCGTAATTTGGCGAGGCACCGAGGGGTACCTGCGGGCCTGCTGTGAACGCTCCGAGGTCGACCGACTGAATGCGTTGCGCGCCGCTGAAACCCACCCACAGCGTTGACCCGTCATCGGAGATCGCGAGTGGGCCCGGCGTCGCGGGCAATGCGAGGAAGTCAATCTCGGCCAGGTCGGCGGTATTCACCGCTCGTATGCCATTGTTATTCGAGATGTAAGCGCGGCTACCGTCCGGGCTCAGCACGAGGTCATTGACGTTGTAGGCTGCCGATATCGAGCTCACCGTGGCGAGCAACTGGCTCGGGATGACACCCGGTGTGCGCACTGTCAGTTGAAAGAACTCATTGCTGAACAGGTCGGCCCAGGTGCCGCTGCCACCGGCCGGCGTCGGCACGTCGTCGTAGAAGCCGTCGCCGTCCGGGTCGGTACCGAGCTGCAGGTTGCCGCCGAGCGTGCCGAGTGCGCGTGCCGAACTCTGCAGGGCGCCGTCACAGACGTACAGTCCCTCTGCGAGCACATTGCCGATCGGACCGTGCATGTCCAGCGTAGTACGGCAGTTGAGAGCACCGTCCAGCGACTCACTGGTGATATCCATCGAGAACGTGTTGGTCAGTATCCCGGTTGCCGAATGAGTGCGCATGAGCGCAAAGCCGGAAAACGTCTCGTCTTCACCGGCGTCGGTTTGCAGCACGATCTCGTCGGCAAAGCGACTGGAAAGGTCGAGTGTCTGGATCGTGTCGTCGCCGAGATAACTCAATTCATAAGCGCCGCTGGCGGTATGCGTCACGCCATTCGCCTCGAGCGCAACCGGCCCATTGGCGCTGACACGAATCTTCGCCTTGGCCGACAGGTTCGATTCGACGACGAAACTGCGGATCTCGAGGTCGAGCAGGCCATTGGCTGTAAGTGTGCTGCCGGCGAAGCGGCAATTTGTCATCGCCAGCGTTGCCATCTCGTTGGCGCTCGGCAGGCCGTTCGAGTTGAGGTCGGTCAGCGTCAGTTTGGCGGAGCCGCTGCCGCAGCCTATTGTGACAACGGCCTCGCGTTGTTCTGCCGCGAGGATCAGCGCATCGACCACCAACGCGCTGAGTGCGACCAGGTTGTCGGCGAAGACGGCCGGCAATGTGAGTACCGCGGTAGCATTGCCCGGATCGATAGGCAGTGGCGCGCCCGGGCCGGTTGGCGGCGGAGCCGGAGGGCCGGGTTGCCCCGGCGGTCGCTGGTTATTGCCGCCACTGCTACTGCCGCCGCATGCCGAGAGCATCAACAGCGTGGCGAGGATCGTTAGCGTGAACTGCCTCTTGGCCATGATAGTTTCTCTGATTCGAATTGTTATTAGTGCGAGAAAAAGCAACATTTCCCTGTTGCCCTGGTGGCATTATCCCCTCATCGCCACGCCTCAAGCACCGATATTGCCATAATGAACGTAAAACAATCGTCCCGCTACCATCGCCGCCGCCTCGTCCGCGGCTGCATGTTGGCGTACACGCGAGTCGCAGCGTGGATACCGCAGCGCTTCCCCGACTTTATGTGCATTGGTGCGCCACGCGCTGCAACGACCTGGGTGCACAAGAGTCTCGCCGACCACCCGGAAGTGTTCCTGCCGCGGCGTAAGGAAGTGCATTTCTACGACGAGCGGCCGGCTGATCCGGGCAATACCGGCGCCGGCCTGCGCTGGAGCGATTCCTTCTACTTCGACGTCGAACGACCGGCGCACCTTCGCTGGTACTGGCACCAGTACCGACACGCCGGTGCGCGCCTGGCGGGTGACATAACGCCGTTGTACTCAACGCTGTCGGCCGAGCGCATTGGGATCGTGCGCCGGCACATGCCGGATCTGCGACTCATCTATATACTGCGCAACCCGATCGACCGGGCCTGGTCCGGACTGCGCAAGTCGGCCTGGTACCAGAAAGGCGAAAACTGGCTCGACGGCAAGGACGAAGACTGGCTGCTGAAACAGGTCATGCGACCGGAGGTTCTGATTCGTGGCAACTACCCGCGCGCCATCGACAACTGGGAATCCGTGTTTCCTGCCGACCGGTTCCTGTACCTGTTCTTCGACGATGTCACGTCCAAACCGGAAGAGTCTCTTGATCGAATGTATAACTTTCTGGGTATTGCCGGGGCCGGTGCGCGCACTGCCGAGACAATTGCGCAAAAAGTCAATGCGGCGCCGGAACGGGCCATGCCCGATTACGTCAGGCAGGCATTGCAGGCGCATTATGCAAAGCAGGTCGAAAGCCTTGAAAGCCGCTTCAAACGTGACCTCTCACACTGGCTGGAATAGGCCCTTAAACTTATGTCGAGTGCCGATTCCAGAGGCTGCAACGGCTTGGCGCCAAAGTTGAAGCGAATTGCTACATTTATCACGTAACGCGTTATACTAACGACCGTTATTGACATCTCTCATCACCTTGCGAAGGTAATAATAATAGTGCAACGGGGACTCCAGACAGCGGCAGCGCTGGTATTCGCGACCATCCTTTTCGGCCAGCCGGCAACGGCCCAGCAGAACAGCACCGATGCGAATTTTTTCGTCGGCGCAAAGGTCGTCAGCGACACCAACCTGTTCCGCGTGGAAGACGAATTCCAGATTCCGCCGAACGCCGGAGGCACGGGCCTTTCGGACCTGTATTTCGTGGCCAATGCCGGCATCAATTCGGACCTGTCGTTGACCAGCAAGAGCCGCATTCGCTTTGACGCCGAAATTATTGAAAGCATTTACGATGAGTACTCGGCGGTCGACAACACCAGCGGCAATTTGTTGGCGCGTTACGACTTCAAAGGCAACGCATTTGAATTCGACGCGGGCTACTTGCGCGTGGAAGAGCTTGTCAGTTTCGAAAACCAGCTAACGCCGCGCATCGATTTTCGCGTACGGCAACGACTGTTCGCCGACATCCGCCAGCGTTTCGGGTTGAACTGGAGTTTCGGTGCCGGAATTGCCTACACCGACATCGATTTCGACATTGCACAGCCTGTCGAACGTAACAGCGCCAAAGCTGACTTCACTTACGAGAGTCGCCAGGGCAACACCTTTGCCATTGTGGCCGACTATGAAGAAAGAGAATCGCAAGGCACCAACAACCTCGGCTTCGAAGAGTTCAAGGTCGGTCCGGAAATCGACTGGGACCTGACATCAGACTTCAACCTGACGGCCAAGCTGAAATACCAGGAACGCGATCCGGTCGATCCGTTGCTGGTGGAGTTCGACGGACCGACGGGCGAGTTCGATTTTGAATGGCAGGTAAGTGCCGGGGTCAAGTTCAGTTTCGAGGCCTACCGGCGAATTTCGAGCCTTGGCGACCAGCTGTCGAACTTCGCGATCGTTGACGGCGGCAGCCTTAAGGGCGAATGGAAGACCAGCGACAAACTCGGCTTCACATTGAGCGTTAATCACGAGATTCGGGACTTCGAAGATGAGCCCAATGTCGTACCGATACCCGGGTTGGACGTCAGGGAAGACGATCTGACCAACGTACTTGCGGGAATAGACTGGAGGCCCCGCAGGTCCATACTGATCAGTGCCTCCGTGGAAATTGGTGATCGATCCTCGAACAGGGAATTGCAGGATTTCGAGTATGAAACCTACAGCCTGGGTTTCCGCTACGAGTTTCTGTAGACACCAGGCTATTGATATTTGGAGTATGTATGAGTTCGCTAATTAAGAATTGGAGTTCGCGATTTGCCTTGCTGGCCAGCATTGTCCTGCTGTCCGTCGGTTTGCAACAGCAGGCCCACGCACAGGATGTGACGCTTGGTCCTGGCGATATCGTGCGTGTTTCCGTGTATGGCCAGAAGGATCTGGACACGGTTGCACAGGTTTCGTCCGACGGCAGCATCACGTTTCCGTTGCTGGGGTCTGTCAACATCGCCGGACTGACGGTTCGTGACGCCGAGCGCCGGATCGCGGGCGAGTTATCCGGCCGCTCGCTGGTCAGGGAACCGCAGGTGACGATCTTCGTTGAACGCAGCATGGCGGCGGAGAGTGAGTCGGTCACGATCCTCGGCAATGTGTCGCGGCCAGGGCGCTACCCGATCCAGACGATGTCGCCCGCGGGCTCCGAGAACGTAGCCGGCGTCATTGCAATGGCTGGCGGGCTCGACGACGAGGCGGCCGACTACCTGCTGTTGACGCGTACAGTCGGCGGGGAGCAGAGCACGTTGCGCGTCGATCTGCGGCAGCTGCTCGAACAGGGCGATCTGAACCAGAATTTCGTGGTGCAAAACGGCGACATCGCATTCGTACCGCGAATGGATGAATTCTTCGTCTACGGCGAAGTGCGCAAGGCCGGCGTCTACCGGCTACGCGATTCAATGACGGTGATCCAGGCGCTGTCGGCAGCGGGCGGGCTGACCGATCGAGGCTCGGAAAAAGGCATCACTGTCACCCGCAAGAATGCGGACGGTTCGAATCGGAGTGTCAAGGTTGACATGAACGATGAATTGCAGCCGAACGATGTGCTGATTGTGAAAGAAGGACTTTTCTGATGACTCCTGAATTTCTGATACAACTGTTCTGGTCACGCAAGTGGCTGATCATATTCACCCTTCTATTGACGCTGGCAACGGGCTACTGGCTCGCAGTCAATGCCGTGCCGCAATACAAGGCCACAACCACACTGGTCCTGAGTTTCAACGAGGGTAACCCGTTCGAGGAAGGCAGCATGCCGCGGCAAAACAACGCTGCTTACCTTGCCACCCAGATCGATATCATCCAGAGCCGCCGGATTGCGCGAGATGCGCTGGCGGCATTGCCGCGCGAACACCTGGAGCAGGTGGCGAGCGAGTTTCTCGACGACTACCCGATCTACAGCGCAACCGACGAGGAATTGATTCCTATCCTGGAGTCATTCGTGCCGGAAAACCTGGAGGTCGATGCGCTGCGTGAAAGCCGCGTAGTGGCGCTGCGCTACACCTCGGCGAATGCACAGACGGCGGCCGTTGTCGCGAACAGCTTTGCGCAGGCCTACATCAACATGTCGCTGGAGCTCGCGGTTGCGCCGGCGCGCCAGAACGCGGTCTGGTTCGATGAGCAACTGGTGTTGCTACGCGAGCGCCTCGCCGAAAAGCAGGCCTCGTTGACGGCATTCCAGAAAGAGAAGGGCATCATTTCCTACAGTGACCGGCTCGACCAGGAGATGGCTCGTTTCGAGTCCCTGTCGGATGACCTCGCCGCTGCGCAGGCCCGGGTACGCGAACTGCGTGCCAGCCAGGTGGGCAGCAATCACCCGGAATACCGGCGTGCTGTGCAACAGGAGCAGGCGATCAGTGAATCACTGGCTGCACAGGAACGGCGGGTCTTCGATGTGAAAGAAGAGCGGGATGCGCTCGAATTGCTTGGCCAGGACGTCGAGAATGCTCGCCGCAGCTACGACATTGCATTGCAGGAGTTCTATGAGACCTCCATGAAGAGCCAGTTCAACCAGTCCAGCGTTTCGGTCCTGAGCGAGGCCACGCCGCCGGGCCAGTCGCTGGAATCGAGCCTTCTGACGCGCATGATCGCCGCAATGATCCTGGGTTTATTCCTGGGTGTCATGCTGGCTGTCGTTGCCGAACTGCTGAATCGCAGGGTACGGACGGTTGAAGATGTCGAGGAAGGCCTGGGCCTTCCGGTCATCGCAAGTATTTAAGAGGAGAGCAGCCATGAGTGGCGCAATGGAAAAAGCAATCAAGAAAGAGGCCGCTTCGCTTCCGAACAGTGGTTTCCCGGTCAATGACCGATCGATAGGTGAAATCCTGGTCGCACAGGGCGTCATGACGTCCAGCGATGTCGCGGAAATAACCCGGTATGCCGAGGCCGAGAACATGCCGTTCGGCGATGCAGCCGTGTCGTCAAAGAAAATCCGGCAGGAAGACCTCGACCAGGCGCTGGCGCAGCAATATCGCTTTCCCTACGTCAAGCCCGGCAAAGGGTCACTGAGCAAAGAGCTGGTTGCGGCTTACAAGCCGTTTTCGAAGCGTGCGGACATGTTCCGCACGATCCGCGCCCAGCTCATGCTCGGGGCGTTCAAGAACGAGCAGAAAGTTCTCGCGATTGTCAGCCCGTCGAAGAAGGACGGCCGCAGCTACCTGACTGCCAACCTGGCCGTCGCCTTTGCGCAGCTGGGCAAGAAGACGCTGGTCATCGACTGCCACCTGCAGAAGGCGCGCCAGCAAGAGCTCTTCAAACTGGTGGACTCGCCGGGGCTGTCGGCCCTGTTGTCCGGCCGTAACGAGGCCGAAACCAAGGCAACGCGGGTCGAAGACGTCGCCAACCTGAGTGTCTTGCAGGCGGGTCCTGCGCCTGGCAACCCTGACGAGTTGATCGCCGGCGAAGGCTTTGCGCGGCTGATCGCGGCTGCCCGACGCGAATACGACATTGTCCTGATCGATACGCCACCGGGCGATTCGAGCACCGCGGTGGACTGGATTGCGGCCCGCTGTGGCAGCGTGCTCATCGTCTACCGGCGTGACGTGACCAGCATCGCCGAGGCGCGCGAGTTTGCGGACCGTATGCGGGCCCGCGCGACTGTTGTCGGTACGATCCTGAACACGAACTAGCTGCACGCCGTAGACCAAACCGGTGGCGACAGGCAAACCCAGAATCGGTTTCATCGGAATCGGTGCGCAGAAGTGTGCCAGTACCTGGTTGCACGACGTGCTCGTCGATCACCCGGAGCTGGCACTGCCCGGGCAGGTCAAGGAGGTGGACTATTTCACCTATCATTATGACCGCGGCCGGCAGTGGTATGAACGGCGCTTCGATTCGGTGAGCGCAGATCTGTTGTGCGGCGAGATTTCACCGTCATACCTGCACAACCCGGGCGTGGCCGAGCGGGTGTTCGACTACAACCCGGCGATGCGTATTATCCTGATCGCCAGGGACCCGGTGGCTCGTGCTATTTCGAACCACAAGCACGAACTGCGCATCGGCAATATCCACGGCAGTGACCAGAGCTTCGAGTTCGGCCTCGACAATAATGCGGCCTACGTGGAGCAGGGGCTGTATGGCAAGCACCTCGGCAACTGGCTGGCCCGGTTTCCGGTCGAACAGATCCTGGTGCTGAAGTTCGATGACGTCGTCGTGCGGCCCGCCCGGTCGCTCGCGAAGGTTTGCGAGTTTCTTGGCGTGGATGCTGGCTACAACTCACCACAACTGGAGAAACAGTCCAACGCCAGTTACCTGAACCGGTCACCGGCTGCGGCGAGGGCAAAAAACCTGGTGCGCGGCGCCGTGCGTGCCGTCGGCCTCGGCAGCCTTTGGCAAAAGCTCGGCGACACCGGGCTGCGCGACAAATACCGCAAGGTCAACCGGGTCAAACCGGAAGACGTCATCGGCGCGCCGAAGCCGGAAACCCTCGAGAAGCTCAAAGCGATATTCCAACCGGACCTGGAAAAATTCGAAAGCATCAGCGGCCTTTCCACTGCCAACTGGCTCAAGCAGTAGCGCAGGCGACGGGTGCGACGTGAGCAAACCGGCAGCGGCTGACTACTACGGCATTGCCCGCATTCGGGACAGCCTGTTTCACTTTTTGTTCGGCAAGGCGTTCGCAGCGGTTGCGACGCTGGTCACGGTGATAACGGTCATCCGCGAACTCGAAGTCTCGGAATATGCCGTGTACGCGACCCTGACAGCGCTGGTGATCTTCCTGCGGCTGCTGACATCTTTCGGCGTCAATTCGACCTTGTTGCGCTTCCTTCCCGACCTGCGGGTCGTCGGCAACAACCGCTCAACTTACGCCTTGCTGTTGCTGGGCCTGCTGCTGCGCGCCGTCATGTATATCCTGCCGGTGGCGCTGCTGTTGTTCTGGGCGGGGGACGCGCTGGCCGGCCTGCTCAAGCTGGGCGACTGGGGCTGGATTCTGGGCGTGTATCTCGTGGTCGGTTTTTTTCGGATCATGGCCCTGTTCACGGCAGCAGCGCTGGAGAGCCTGTTGTGGCAGAAGCAGTCGCAGTACAGCCTCGCGGCGGCTACTTTGCTGCGGCTGGTCGGGGTTTTCTACCTGATCGGCATCGATGATCTGAACCTTGCCACACTGGTCATGCTGGAGCTCGTGACGGAGACGCTGGCGCTGCTTTTCCTCGTCGTCAGCGCACTGGTCAAATGGCGGCAGGACCCGGATCGCAACGCCGGCACACTGACGACATTGCGCGAGGACGCCGGCCGCTACGCCCGGTTTTCAGGCTGGGCCTACCTTTTCAACCTGACGACGGTCACGCATGGCAGTGCGCCGAATCGGCTGATTGTCAGCCACATGCTCAGCCCGGCTATCGTGGCGCTGTTCGGTGCGATCGACCGTCTGATCCAGTTTGCGAAGCAGTACGAGCCGGTCAAAATGCTGATGGGGCTGTTCCGGCCGGTGTTCAACGCGCAGTACCGTTCACGCGAGGATTACCCGAAAATCATGGCCATGGGGGACGGCATGTTTCGCCTGAACCTTGTCGTCTTGCTGTTGCCGCTGTTGCCGATCGCCGTGGCAGGAGAGTATGTCTTCACACTGATCACGGCAGGCAAGTATGCGGATGCCGCCAATCTATTCATGGGCTTCTACCTGGTCCTGATCCTGGCCAGTTTCATGATGGTGCTGGAATTGCTGGTCAAGGCCGTCGAGCACACCCGGATTTTCGTCGTCAGCAACCTCGTGTTGTCCGCATCGGCGCTCGCCGCCTGGCCATTCCTCGACACGGCGGGCTTGTGGGCGCTCGTCGTGGCGATTTCTGTGGGCCAGGTCGTCGCAATACTGATCGTAGTCCAGTACCTTGCGCACTTCCGATTCCCGGTCCGGATTCGCTGGGAGCAGGTCGGCAAGATCTGTATGTCAATGTTGGTTGCCGTCGCGGCGGGACTGGTTGCCGGCCGTGCCGGCTTGCACCCGATCGTCGTCATAGCAATGGCGATGCTGCTGTACGCCGTTTGCATCCTCAAGTGGCTGCCATTTACGGCCGACGAGCAGGAGTTGTTCAAACAGATGTTCAAGAAGAAACTTGGCAAGGGCACCGCGCAAGAATGTTAATCAGCCTCAAACATCAGTTCACATTTTTCTGCACGCCGAAGTGCGCCTCCAACTCCATCGAGGCGATGCTGAAGCCGTACAGCGAAATACACCTG
>JAUIDP010000085.1 GCA_030429005.1 Gammaproteobacteria bacterium
TCGGGGCGCAGCGCGCACAACGGGAGTCCGGCGCCTTTTCCTACCGCAATACCGTCATTCGCGACGTTGACGGCGTTGCCTCGGCCGTGCTGATCGGCTACGGCCTGCCCGAGGAGCCGGATCCGGGCCGTTTCGACGAGTTACCGGCGATGTTCGTCGCGCTGCAGGAGCTGGAGGACCTCGTGCCGGGCACCTGGTACATCAATGTCCTCGCAACTGCCGAGTCAATGCGTGGCAAGGGCCTGGGGCAGGGGCTGCTGGCGGTTGCCGAGGACCTGGCACGAGCCGGCGGTTGTACGGGCCTCAGCCTGATCGTCATGGATTCCAATACCGGTGCGCGGCGGTTGTACCAGCGCAACGGCTACGACGAAGTCGCGCAAAAACCGATGATCAAGGAGAACTGGCAGAGCGACGGCGTCAACTGGGTGCTGCTGCACAAGCCATTCTGAGCGGCTGCAGGCCACGCGCAGCAAGGTTTCGGCGCCAGAGGTCGGCTTGTCTGTGAACGGCTTCGCAAAAACGCATAGAACTAATTGACAATCATTCGCATTTGCGTTTGAATGGCGCCATGTACGTATGCATCTGCAAAGCTGTTACCGACCGGGAAATCCGCAAGGCTGCGGCCCGTGGTGCAGACAATCTCTACGAGCTGCGCGAGACCCTGGGAGTGGCTTCCGGGTGCGGCGGTTGCGCTGATCATGCCCAGGAGATCCTGGACGAAGCGTCTGCACGGCGCTCGGGTCCGGTAACGTACATTCCGACGCCCGCCTGATAAGATACCCCCGACTTTTGTCCATCGAGCGATGATTCTGGCGAGAATCATGCGGTTAACCACGGGAGATAGATTCGTATGAAGGGCGATTCCATTGTCATCGAGCACCTCAACAAGGTGCTCAAGAACGAACTGACCGCGATCAACCAGTACTTCCTGCACGCGAAGATGTACAAGGACTGGGGCCTGGGCAAGCTGGCGGACAAGGAACACGAGGAATCGATCGACGAAATGAAGCACGCCGACGAGGTCATCGAGCGAATCCTGTTCCTCGAAGGACTACCGAACCTGCAGGACCTCGGCAAGCTGCGTATCGGCGAGAACGTCGAGGAAATGCTCGAGTGCGATCTGAAGCTCGAACTGGACGCGATCCCGGACCTGCGGGCAGCCATTGCCTATTGCGAGGAGGTCAAGGACTTCGTCAGCCGCGACCTGTTCGATTCCATACTGCAATCCGAAGAAGATCACGTCGACTGGCTGGAGACGCAGCTGGGCCTGATCAGGAAGATGGGCATCGAAAACTACGTCCAGCACAGCAGTTGATCGAGGCCGGTGGCATTTGACTATGTTTCGGTCGACGAGGCTGTCGATGCCGACGGTCTGCGCATGGTGGTTGTCGGTAACGTGCCCAGCCCGTGGGGCGAAGCGGCGAAAGGCATCCTGCACGTCAAGCAACTGAACTTCAAGGCGGTAAGACTCGACTACGAGAATCCACGGCTCGCCGAATGGGCCGGCAGCAGCAGCGGGCCGGTCCTGGTGTATAACGACGAACGGCCGCGTTCGGGCTGGACAGAAATACTGCTGCTGGCCGAGCGCCTGGCGCCGAATCCGTCGCTGCTGCCCGAAAATGCAACGCAACGTGCCCTGATGTTTGGATTTGCGCACGAGATACTCGCGGAGGGCGGCTTGTGCTGGTCCCGCCGTGGTCAACTCGTTTACGCCGGCCTGCGCGAAGATGGTGGATTCCCACCAAGAGTGGCCGACTACCTCAGCAGGAAATACGGCTACCCACCGGACGCCGAGTCCGCAGCGACGGGGCGGGTGGTGTCAATTCTCGGCGCGCTGGCGACACAGCTACGAGCGCAACAGGCTGCTGGCAGCCACTATTTCGTCGGTGAGTCCCTGACCGCTCTGGATATTTACAGCGCGGTCGCCATGGCGTTGTTCAGACCGTTGCCACCAGAGCAGTGCGCGATGCGTGAAAGCACCCGCGCGGCGTTTGGCCTGAGTAATGCACAAACCGACGCCGCGCTGGATCCGGCTCTGCTCGAACACCGGGACCGAATGTATGCACAGCACCTCGAATTGCCGCTGTCGCTGTAGGCAACCGCTGTCTGCAAAGAAGGCGGTGAAACTCGCCGGCCTGACCGTGTTACTGCTGGTTGTGCACTGCAAACCGCTCGCCATCGCGGACGATACGCATGCGCTGCACTCACACTATCTCGCGAACGCCGGAGTGATGGTGGCCAAAGGCGAGACCCGCCTGCTGTTCGACCCGTTCTTCCGCAACGACTACGGCGTTTACCAGCTGGTTCCGGCGGATATCGAGGCTGCAATAATGGCGGGTATGCCGCCTTACGATGGCGTTGATGCGGTATTCGTCAGCCACTATCACGATGATCATTTCGATCCTGCACTGGTTGTTGCCTACCTGCTGAAGTGGCCCGGCGTGCAGCTGTATGCACCGCAGCAGGCAGTGGACGTGATGCTGCAGGCAGTGGAGATGCCCGGGCGGGATGTTCTCGATCGCATCCACGGCCTGGAACTGCTGGCCGGCGGCGAAACGATCGAGATTCACGCTGACGAGATCGAGATCGAGGCGGTCGCGATCGCACATGCGGGCTGGCCGAGCCGCAATACCGACATCGACAATGTGGCATACCGGGTGACGCTCGATGCATCGACCAGCGTGGTGCATCTCGGTGATGCCGACAAGAATCGCGAGCACTACGAGCCGCACCGGGACTTCTGGCACGCCCGCACAGCGCGGCTCGCGTTTGCGCCGGTCTGGCTGCTGTTGACGGAGCCGGGCAGGCAGGTCCTCGACGAGTATGTGCGTGCGCAGCAGGTGATCGGTGTGCACGTCTACGACCAGGTGCCACGGGACCCGGCCGATCGTCCGGAGGAATTCGACGGGCTCGATATTTTCGTGACGCCGGGTGAATTCCGAAACCACGACAGTGCCGCGCCAGCCGACAGCCAATCGCTGCTGACCGACTAGTTCAAGTGCCGGTGGCGCGGACGTTTTAGCCATAATCTGGGGATTTGGCTCCGGCTGCCTGATTTTGCTGGGGCAGGGCGGTGCCGCGGCGGCGAATTTCGCTTTGTGGGAGACTGCATCGGCAAATAAGAACAAATAACAATAAGAACAAAACCAATTGCACAACCTTGAGCGACATCTGCCGGGCGCCTTGCTGGTCGTTCTGCTGGCGACAGGCATCTCTTACAACGCACACGCGACCGAAGGCGTGGCTATCCTCGCGCACGACCGGGTGCAGGACCCGGTTGTCAGCAGCGCGTCAGGATTGTCTGTCGGCGATGCCGTACCGGCGAGTCGGGACCGAACTGTCGCGTTCACGGCTTTCGGTAACCGCGTGTTACTCGATCTCAGCCCGAACGATCGGCTGGTCTCGGGTGTCCTGGCTGAACTTCGCAATGCCGGCAATGCACCGGCTATCTACCAGGGGACGATCAAGTCACGTCCGGATACCTGGGCGCGTATCGCCGTCGGTGCGGATGGCAAACTCAGTGGTGTTGTCTGGGACGGCGTTGAACTGCTGGTGCTCGACCAGGCGTCGCGCCTCTACGGTGCGCAGGGTTATGCCGGCAATCCGGATGACACGCTGGCAATCCGCGGGTCCGACATCCGTGTGACCATTGCCGACGATGGCGCTACCGGCCACGGCCACCACGTCGAAAGTATCGACAAGCTGGTGACAGCATCCAGGGCGACAGCCGGCCTCGCGGCGGTTTCGCGTGCCATCTCGCTGGGCCTGGTACTCGACAACGAATATGTCGGCAATGCGCCGTCGAAAACGATACAGCGCGCGATCGAACTCACCAACATCGCCGACGGCATCTTCACGACGCAGCTCGCTGTGCACCTCAACATCGAGCACATCAAAGCGTTTGACAGCAGCTCGCCAGATCCGTTTACAACGACCAAGCCGTCGAAGTTGCTCGACCAGCTGACAGCGCTGAAAAAAAATGACCCGGCCCTCGCGTCTTTGGGTCTCGTGCACATGTTTACGCGTATCGACCTGGACGGTGATACGCGAGGCATCGCCAAGCTGGCGTCGTTCTGCGCGGACAATCGTGGCACCGGCCTGACCGAGGGTCGCGGCAGCACAATCGATGCACTGATCATGGCGCACGAGATTGGCCACAACTTCGGCGCCCGTCACGATGGTGCGTCCGGCGAAGGCTGCGGTACGACGCCACAAACATTCCTGATGGCGCCGGACATTAATGGCAGTTCAACCTTTTCCCAATGCAGCGTCGACAAGATGCTGCAAACGCTGAGCTCGGTGTCCTGCCTGGCGAATGTGCCGACGAGCGAGGTCAGCATTTCGCAACCGGTCCTGCCGGCGACGGTGCTCTATGGCGAGGAGGTGCCGCTGGAGTATGTGGTCACGAACGAGGGACTCGAGTCGGCGCTGGACAGCACGCTGATTGTTTCGTCATCCGACGCGATCGAATTGCAGGGCAACGGTTCGCCCGAGCGCGACTGCGGCTATTCCGGACCGCAGCCGAGCCAGCGCTGCGACCTCGCGAGCCTGCACGCAGGTGAGTCGGTTTCGGTCGCTTACTTCATGACGCCCAGGCAACTGGGGCAGGTGAGGGTCGATGCCACGGTCAGTGCGTCGAATGACACGAATGCCACCAACAACTATGCGCAATCCACGATCGAGGTGCTCAAAGCGACGGACCTGCAATCGCAAGGTACTGTCATCGAACCGGGCGGCAGCAACATCAAGCCCGGCGAAGCCATCGAGTACCGAGCTGTCGCGATGAACACGGGTGACTTCGATTCGATCACTCAATTGCGTATATCGACCAACGTCAATCATTCGCTGTCGACCAGTGGTGCGTGTGCGGCCGTCAATCACTACACACTGAGCTGTGATCTCGGCTCTGTTCCAGCCGGTGGCGAAAAGTCGGTCGACATTGTCGTGCATTCGGACCCGACGATGAACATCGAGCCGGGCGGCTACGTGCTCGGCTCGCTGCGCCTCGACACCATGAGCTCGGTACCCGACGTTCGACCGACTAACAATACCCTCAACATGCAGTTCGCAATGTGGGGAACAATGCGCAACCTATACGCCGAGTTTGTCGAACCGCCGGTGCCGATAGAAGCAGGCGAGAGTCGCCGGATTACGGCGGTCTATGGCAATCTCGGACCTGATTCCGTCACCGGCGTCACGGCAATCGTACGCTCCCTGGAGCCGGGTGTGTACATTGACAACGCCGTCATCGAAAACGGCTTCTGCGTGCGCCAGAGCGACGAGCAGGTGGAATGCGACGTCGGCGACCTTGAGCCGGGCCAGAGTGTTGGTATCGAAGCAACCTATACCGGCGTCGACCCTGGCACCTACACGATCCAGGTGGACGCTTCGGTGGGGTACGGCCTGGATACCGACAACGCGAATAACCAGCAGGCCGTCAAGGTGTCGGTCGCGTCGGCACCGGCACCGCCGCCCCCGCCGGCGGCCAACCGGCAACAAGGTGGCGGCGGAAGTGTGTCCGCACTCACTGTGGCGCTGCTGTTGCTGCTCCTTGGGCGGTTGTATGATGGAGGCATCGTTCACGGAGGGCGGATGCCGCAGCATGTCACACGCAAGTCCAGGCGCTGACGCCACCCCACTGGTCTTCGACCCGCTGTCGGTGCAGTTCGCACAAGACCCTTACACGGTCTACGCGCAATTACGTGCGCTGGATGAGCCATACTTTTTTGCAGAGTTCGATGGATTCCTGCTGTCGCGATTTACCGATATCGAAAAGGTGGCGGTCAACCCGGCGTTCGTGCGCGGACCGGGCGCTTTCATGTCGGCAGACGAAGTGGCGGCGGAGCGCCGCAAAGCCAACTGGCACGATATGCCGAACCATGCACGCTATGTGCAGGTGAACCTGCTCGAAAGCGACGGCGACGATCACTTCCGGCTGCGCAAGGTTGTTTTCAACATGTTCACCGGGCGCTACGTCGAGCGACACCGCGGCATGATCCAGCGCTACGTGGACAAACTGCTCGATGAGTTGCTGGAAAAGGGCGAGATTGATTTCATCGCCGACCTGGCCTGCCATGTTCCCGGGTACATAATCGGCAATGTGCTGGGAGTGCCGGACGAGGACTGTCCGCAACTCAGGACCTGGTCAGAAGATGTTGTGCGGTTTTTCGATGTCGGCCGGGATGATGACGACAAGGCGCTGGCCGAGCGTTCGACGACAGAATTCGGCGACTTCCTGCGCGACCTGGTTGCCATGCGGCGCAAACAGCCGCGAGACGACCTGGTGTCGACGCTGATCGCCGCGCAGGATGCCGGCCAGATCGATGAGACCGAGCTTATCGCGACATGCATGCTGATCCTGATGGCAGGGCACGGTTCGACGATCGACGTGATGGGCAGCGGCATGCATGCTTTGCTGCGTCATCCGCAACAGATGGCCCGGTTGCGGGATGATCCGGGCCTGATCAACACGGCCGTACAGGAAATGTTTCGCTACGAGTCGCCGTTGCCGTTCTTTCACCGCTATGCGACGGAAGACTGCGAAGTGATGGGGCGGAGCTACCCGAAGGGCAGCAAGTTCGGCCTGTTGTATGCCTCGGCGAATCGCGACCCGGCGCGCTTCGACAACCCTGACCAGTTCGACATTGCACGTACACCGAACCGGCATATCGCCTTTGGCCGCGGCGCACACCTGTGCCTCGGCAACCACCTGTCCCGCCTCGACATGGAGATCATGTTCCTGACGCTTCTGCGCCGCACCCGGTCGATCGAGGTCCTGGCAGACGAGGTCGAGTACAAGCGCGGCCTGTCGGTGCGCGGACCGGTGGCATTGCCGTTGCGGTTCCGGCCCGCCTGACCTGCGCCTACTGCTGCACTATGCAGTCAAATTGGGATCCGTCAGGGTCCGGCTCGCGGTACATCGCGGACTCACCCTTGACCCAGATCCAGCGGCCGAAACTGCCTTCGTATTTCGAACCTGAGGCGGTCCTGACGAGTGCGCCGGCGTCCACCGAGTCGCCGCGCTCGAAGCGAACAGCGGGCAGCTCCGTGTCGAAGAAGTAGGTAACCACTTCATTGGCCGGGTTGCCGTCACAGGTCCAGAACACCGTGTTGGTGGGTTCCTCGAGCATCCAGAGGGCCACCAGTTCGGCATTGCGGCGCAGGTAGGCTGCTTCGACACAAGCCGCCGGGTCTTCGGCTTTCCAGCACTCGTCCCGCCCGGATACCCAGCCGCGCTGGCTGGCACGCAGTTTCGCCTCGGCGTCTTCTGCGCCGCTGTCGAGACCGCGGGCACTTTCCAGGGCGGCGGCGTACCGTGATGCAACCTGCCGGTCCAGCCGGGCGAGATTGTCGTCCGCGCAGACGAGAGTCTCGGCTGATGATTCGGCCTTGTCGCAGTCGTATGAGGGACCGTCGGCGGCGAGAACGGGGGCCGCGATCAGCGTGGCAAAAAGCAAGGTCGGGCGTGCCATTTCGTACTCATGTCTCTATATTGATCCTCCAAGACTACAAGCGAGCCCACGAGTTGTGAATAGGAGGTCCAATGCGGCGACGATCGTTTCTGAAGAACAGTGCCATGCTGACGCTGGCAACAACGCTTTCGAGCGTCGCCGGTGCGCCGGGTGCGCAGAAAGCGTTGGCAGCGAGCGTCGATGGGCAACGTGCGCCGCGCACGATCCGCGATCTCGAGGAATTTGAAAAAGCGCGGAACGATCTGGGCAACGCAGTGATCAAGGGAGTGGATCTGAGCCATCTCGATGCCGAGTTCTGGGGCAACAGCAACGTGCAAGGAGCGCATTTCCTTGGTTGCGGGTTCCGGGAAACAGCCATTGAGCAACAGCTGCAAGAGCGCGGCGCAACGTTGTTTCCCGGTTTCGACGGGCTTGCCTACGATCCCTATCGCGCCACGCTGTACTCCCCGGGCGAACTGGTGGCACAGAGTGAGTCCGGGGCGGCTGTCGATGCGCTGATCTACGACCGCTATATTGCGCAAGGCAAGTTCACGCCGGACCTGCTCGAATCGCTGGCCCGGCGCATTCACGACTATTCGATGGACGACGGCCTCGACCGGTTGACGGCTGAGATTCCCGAGACGGACATGGTCTGCATCACGGGCGGCTTCTTCCAGGACCGGACGGACCCCTGGTTTCGCAAGACCGCCATCATGGCGCGCCTGCTGAGCTTGAGTGGCAAGTTCATCGTGACCGGCGGCGGGCCCGGCATCATGGAGGCTGCCAACCTTGGCGCGTATCTCTCTGCTTACGACGAGTCCGTACTCGACGAGGCGCTAAAGATGCTTGCGAAAGCGCCGAAGTGGGCCGACGAGGCCTGGTCGGAGCGTGCATTGGAGGTACTCGATGCGTTCCCCGAGGGCACGCGAAGCCTCGGCATACCGACATGGTTTTACGGGTTCGAACCGACCAACCTGTTTGCCACGGACATCGCCAAGTATTTCGACAACGACATTCGCGAAGGCGTGTTGATGTCGATCGCAAAGGGTGGCGCCGTGTTTGCGCCCGGCGCTGCGGGTGCGCGGCAGGAAATTTTCATGGTGGCCACGCAAAATCATTTCGGCAGTACCGGCTACTTCTACCCTATGGTGTTGTTCGGCACGGAGCATTACGAGGTCGAAACCCACGTGTATCAATTGCTTCGGCAGGTTGCCAACGACAACTACCGGGAGCTGGTGCACAGCACCGACGATGCGGCGGATGTGGTCCGGTTTATCGAGCAGCATCCGCCGAGGAAGAGCGAGAACCACCACTAGCGGTCCAGACGCATTTCGGGAGCTATATGACTACTCACGGCATACCGCATCACCAGGCACCTGCTCGTCCTGCTGCTCGCCGCATGTCGCGGTTCACCGTTGTCTCGCTACTCGTTTCGCTACTGGTAGCGATTGCACCGGTCGTGCACGGCGAGACTGATGAGACCTTTTCAACGCGCGTGGACGAACTATTCGCCGCGTACGATGCGACAGACATTCCCGGCTGCGGTGTCGGCATCATTCGTAATGGCGAGTACGTGCACGCGAAGGGTTACGGGTCTGCCAACCTCGAGCACGGCATACCGATCAGCCGGGATTCGGTATTTAGGATTGGCTCGGTTTCAAAACAGTTCACGGCCGCGGCCATCGCCATTCTTGCTGTACGTGGTGAGCTGGATCTTGATGCCGATGTACACACCTACCTGCCGGACCTGCGCAAGTTTGACGACATCGTCACGATCCGCCAGATGGTCCACCACGTTGCCGGCATGGGGGACTACGACGGCGCAATCACATTTGAGCTTCGTGACGGTGTGCCGTTCCGCTTTGGTAACGAAGACTTCTGGACGAATGACGAGTTCCTGGGCGAGGTCCTGGAGAAGCCGCTCGCCGCCAAACCCGGTGAGAAGTACGAGTATTCCAATCTCGCGTACTTCCTGCTCGGCCAGGTTGTAGAGCGGGTCAGCGGCCAATCGTTGCGGCAGTTTGCGGAGGCTGAAATATTCGGGCCGCTCGGTATGCAGGCGAGCTTCTTCAATGACAACGTCAATGACGTGGTGCCAGGCCGGGCAGACGGTTACCAGCCGCTGGCGGATGGTGGCTTCGAGATCTACATGACGAATCTCAGCTGGATTGGCGACGGCGGCGTTTATACGACACTGAATGATTTCATTCGCTGGGACAGGGCCTTTTTGCGTGGCAGCGTTCCTGGCGGCGAAGCCGTCGAAGCGCTGATGCTGACCCCGCACCCCGTTACGGTGCAAACAATGGATCCCGGCTCGCTGGACCCGGGCGCTGGCTACGGCTTTGGGCTGGATATCGGGACCTACCGGGGGCACCGTGTGCACATGCACACCGGCTCGTGGGTGGGCTTTCGTGCCTTCTATGCGCGTTTTCCGGACGACAGGCTATCTGTCGTGACGCTCTGTAATCGCTCGGATGCAGCGGAAGGGGACAGGAGCCTGCAGCTAGTCGACCTGGCGCTGGCGGAGTTTGCACGCTAGGAACCCGGTGGCATTCCAGAATCTGTGTCAGATTCTGTCCACCCGTGCGGCATAGCAGCCGGGTTTGGCGTTGTGGATATGCAGGAAGTCGACCAGGGGATTGTCCAGCAACTTGAGAATCACCGGTTCGCAGTCTTTGCCGTGTACGACATCAGCGTCGACCATCATGCCGGCCGCATCGAAAGCACGAATTGAAAGCAGGCGTAGCCTCAGCTGTTCGGGTACCTGATTGCGAAAAGGTGGGCTGGAAACAGCGTGCTCGCTGACGAAAATGGCATGCGACGATCGGTAGGGTGTC
>JAUIDP010000086.1 GCA_030429005.1 Gammaproteobacteria bacterium
GGCACTTCCCACCTGCGCCGAGATGGCGTCATACTGCGCCTGCATCGCTGCATCGAAGTAGACGTGTCGCTCGTAGTCCTGTTCGATTGTATACCCGGCAATTTGGTCAGCTCGCGTGTCATACAAAACGCCAAGAACATCCTGCTCCGGTAGCGACACCAGCGTGCTTACCTCGTCACTATCACTGTTGGCCACAAGCAACTCGTAGTACCCGGTATTTTCATTCCGTTTGCGATATACAAGGCTATCGCCATAAAGGCCGATCAGGCCCGCTGTGTCGATCGAATCTTCGTCGTCCTTGTTCAGGTAGATCTTTTCCAGTTTCTCCCAGTCACCGTCGTCGTCATACTCGTAGATGACGATCGCTTCGGAGCGAGGCCGGTAATCAAACCTGTACCGCGGGCTGCCGTCCTCATCGTTCAGAAACCGGAACGTTCGCGACGAACCCCGGGTTATCTCTTCGGCTGCGCCGGTGACGATATTGACCCGGTACTGCGTTCGGCGATCGCCACGGTAGGCTGCCATCAGGATATGGTCCACGTCTTCAGGCAGGAAGTTCGTTACGCGCGACAAAGAGATGTTCGTCCGCAGTTTGCGCTCACCCTCCATAAGGACCGTGGAATTCGACAAGTCCTTCCCGGTGGCGATCATTCTGCTGAACATGAAATAGTCGTTGATGTCGAAGTCGCTTTCTTTTTCCTTATCCTCCTGCACTCTCTCGATATCGTACGGCACGGACAATGCAATCAGGAGACGGTCGTTGTTGCCCCAGTACAGGTAATTGGGCCTGGTGATGTCATTGCTGAACGCACCGACGATCGGCATTTCAGGATCTTGTATATTCCTGACGATGACCGAGCGGGTATTGTCCTGGTTAATCACCATCGCCAGATGCGTTCCGTCAGGTGAAAGCGCGGCATCGCGTACGTCGGCGTCGCGCAGAAAGTCTTCAATCTCAGGGCCGGCCCAGCACGGTAACGACAGTGTCAGAAACACCGTTATCGCCAACCTGCGTGTATGGACCCGAACCGATTCGCGCGCACCGCGGTAACAGATTTGTGGCATCAAGACCCCCAGGTTCGACAGGAACCACGAGTGTAACCGCAAGCTAACTGAGACAGGCCGCGCTGTTCAAGTTATGGGCAGCAATAGATTCGTGCTTATGTCAACACGACGAAACTGAAGGCAAAAAAGACAGCAACTAGTGCCAGTAAACAGGCGCTGCCGGCTCCGAAGCGGTATTTTTCACGACGCTCAACAATCCTCCCGCGGGAGGCAGCGCGTGGGCGTCTGATGCACCGTCGTCCACCGTGTCCGCCGGGGTGTAACCGCAGTCCGGCACAGCGATGCCATCCGGCCGCATAAAGTACCAGCGATGCCGGAAGTCCCGCTGGATGCGAAAACCGCCCTCGTGCACCAGCGTGTGATGTTTCGTGCACAGCAACAGCAGGTTCTCGAGACGGGTCTCACCGTTGTTCGACCAGTGCTCGACGTGATGACCGTGCAGGTAGCGCCGGTTGTTGCAGCCCGGGAACCGGCAGCAACCGTGATCTCTTGCGTACAGTGCCCGTTCGATCCCCTTTGGAATGATGCGACTCTTGCGGCCGATACTGAGCGGCTCGCCCCTTTCGTCCTCGGTCAGCACAACCGCATGACCGTCACAACAGAGCCGTTTGACCGATTCAATCGGCAAGGCCGAGCGACCGCCGTGTCCGGCGAGGGCGGACTGGTCGACATGAATCGTCACGAGATAATCACTGGACGGCGTGGCGCTCGTCTCACCGTGCAGGTAGCCCCTGATGACATTGAGCAGTGCGTCGGCCTGGCGTGTCGACCAGGCCGTATCGGCAAGATCCGGCGCAGCCAGGCAGTCGTCGTCCCGGGCCTTGTCCAGGGCCTTCTCCAGGAGTTCGCCGGTCTCGATGGGTAGCTCCACCGTAACCGTCATCGTCCCCCGCTGGTGATCGCGGCGCAGCCGGAGTGACCGGTTCGCGAACGCACGGGCCGCAACGTCCGTCGACGCCTCGGTACCACAGCGCAGCTCACGACACCGCTGGGCCACGTGCGTTGCCGGTTGGCGCAGGGCGAAGGCCAGCAACGCATCTTCATTCTGCCGATCGGCCACCCGGGTCAGCGCCCGGACTTTCGTGTACGACAATTCGCCGGTTGCGAAACTCTGCGCAATCGACGGCAAGCCTTTCAACGCATGCGCGACCCGCACTCTCTCCAGCGCCGTCGTCATGCTGAAGTCGCAGCGCCAGGCCAGCCACTCGGCACAATTCTGCAGGCCCCATTTCAGCCAGCCGCAGCGTTCGTCGAACTCGCGTATCAGCACGAGCAGCTCATACGTCGCAGCGTTGATGCGTTGGGACAGCGAAAGAATGTTGCGATCGAGGTCCTCGATCGGGGTCAGTTCGGTGGCCATGACAGGTCTCTCCGGGCGGGAATGAAAGACCTGTTATTATATACAGTAATAATCTGTTTTTCCATTTAAAACATCTACTTACATGCTATTTTGACCCATCCTCCAGGCTGACGTTCTCCAGCTTGCGTCGCACCAGGTCGATGTCCCTGCGCAGCTTGTAGACATCGTCGCTGTAGTCTTTCGGAACCGGGACATCGACGGTCTCGTTGTCGAGTTCGAGGATGCGGCTCATGCGATCGCGGTGATCTTCAGCGGAACTGACCCGGCTGTACTGCGGGTCGATCTCCCGCAGCTCGGCGTAGCGCTGCAACAACCTGCGACGAATCCGCCAGTGATACAGCGGCGGCAGCAACTTGAACAGGGGAATCAGCAGGCCGATGATCGGGAACAGCAACACCCAGAGCCGATCCACCAGCGTTGCCGCCCAAAACGGCAGGTAGCGCATCAGGAACGGCGCGCCGCGCTCGTGGAATCGCACGGCCTCCTCGCTCAACGGAATGTCCGTGTTCTGCGGCGATGGAAATGTACCGGCATCGGCAAGAATCGAATGCCCGCCGAACACGGTGTCGGCGGCCATCATCAGCAGGTCGGAAATCGCCGGGTGCAGGTCCTCGTGTACTGCCAGCATCGCCGTGACGGCAACTGTCGGCGTATCAACGGCCGGCCGGTTTTCCTGCAGGTTCAGTACGCCTTCGGGCAGTACGATTTTTTCCAGGTAGGCAGCACGCCGGGCATAGGCATCGGCCCGGCGAAGCCCGAGCAGGCGAACGCCATCCAGCGCCGTCAGCGCGGTAACGAGTTCAGATTCGACGCCACCGATCAGGAATGCAGCATCGATCTCGCCGGTTGCGAAAGCCGCAGCCAGTTCCTCCGGTGCGACAGCGAGCAACGTGGCACTACCGGCGTGCACGCCATTTTCCGCCAGCAAGCGCCGGACGACAGCGCGTGTGCCGCTGCCCTCCGCGCCGACGGCGAGTCGCTTGCCATGCAGGTCGGCGACGGAACCGAGCACAACGTCGCCGCGGACAAAGATCCAGATCGGTTCGAGATACAAAGACCCCAGTGCGAGCACACCGCTGGTCTCGTAGTCTTCCGCCAGCCCACCCTGCACAAAGGCCGCATCAACGCCGTCGCCGGCGCGCAGCAACGCCAGGTTTTCGACTGCCCCGGCCGTTTCGCGCAACTGTACCTCGACGCCTTCCATTGCCAGGTAGCCGGCAAGCTGTTCACCGTAGGACTGGTAGGCGCCGCCTGCTGTGCCAGTCGCGATGACAATTTGCCGCGGTGGTGGCGGACCGACGAACTGGAAGGCCAGGACCAGGCCGGCGACCAGGACCACGGCACCGAAAGCAACGACACCCAGGGCGAGCCGATTGACTCGCCAGCCGCCCTTCATTCGTTTAGCCATCGCCTTCGTCCGCCGTCAGCACCACTTTCATGTTGATGGTGTCGTCATTGCCTTTGTCGATGGCCTGCAACTCGCTGTTGCCGATCTGCGCTTCGAGCTCCGGGTTGTTCTGCAGGATAGCTGCGCTGATATTGGCTGCGCGTTCCTGTGCCAGTGCAACCAGCTCAGCCTCCTCGACAAGCTGCTGCTCGATCAACTGGCGGCGGATTTCTGTTGCATAGGCCAGCTCGTCGAATGCGTCCTCCGTTTCAAACTGTGCACGCAGTTCCTGCAACGCTTCCTTGTTGCCAAACAATGCTTCAAGCACCTTGGTCCGTTGCGCTGCGTACTGGGCGTCGTCGCTACTCGCGTCTGACTCGACCTGTTCCTCGACCAGGGCATCCAGTTTCGCCGTGCGCAGGGCCAGGCCGTCCGCTTCACGGTCAATCACGCCGTTGATCACGATCGACAATTCCGGGCGCAGTGCCAGGGCCTCGGCAAGCTTCGCCGCTTTCTCCTGCTCTGGCGGTGTCAGGTCAGCGCGGCCGTCCTGGAATGCGATGTACTCCAGCTCGTCGGCTTCGACACCGACCAGTTTGCCAAGCAGGGCGAACGGCGAAGCGACGATCTTGACGATAAGGTTGACCAGCGCCTTGCCGATCACACGCCCGTAGCGGAACTCGGGATCATTGACGTTGCCACGAACCGGCAGGTCGATGTCAACTGTCCCGTCCGGCCCTTTCAGCAGTGCGACGGCGAGACCGAGCGGCAGGCTGCTCGCTCCCGGGTGCTCGACTTTCTTGCCAAGCTCGAAGTCCCGCAGGATGATCTTGTTCTCGCCGACCAGTTCGCTGTTCTCCAGGCGATACCCGAGATAAAGGTCGAGCTTGCCGCTGTCGATTTCCCGCCCGGCAAACGGCACCGAATAGGCTGAAAACTTCGGCATCTCGACGTTTTCGAAATCCACCTTGATATCAGTGTTCAACGCCGGCTGCAGTGGCGTAACCGTTCCCGACACCCTGACCAGGCCATACTCGTCGACCTTGCCCTCGAGGTTTGCCGTCGAAGGTTCGACGCTGTCCGATGCGATCGTGGTCAGGTTGCCGTTCAACTCGGCAATCTTTGCGTCGAAAGGCAACGGCAGGGAACGATCTTCAAAATCGGCAGCGCCATCGTTGACGACGACTCGCCCGATCGTGATAGCCAGTGGCAGCGGCTCTTCGTCCGGTGCTGGCTGCTCGCTGACCTGCTCGCCCGGTTCAACCTCGTCATCTGTGGCAACGACCTGCTCGCCCAGAGCGGCCCGCCCGAGGTTGATGCTGCCATCTTCTGCAATCAGGATGTCGCCGTACGCGCGGTCAACCTGGATCTCGGAAATATCCAGGGTTTTCGCGGAAAGGCTCAACGAGAATTTATTGGCGGCAATGCTGTCCCAGCTGCCCAGCCTGGAACCTTCGTCGGTTTCGGTAATCAGGAAATCCGTTACAGCGAGGTCACCGTTGACTGACAGTACTTCGTCTGCGCTGACGTGCATTTTTGCCTGCATGCCGAACGCGCCCGAGTCGAGACTGACGTCGGCGAGGCTTTTGATGTAGGGGTGCAGAAAGGAAAGTGCGATGCCTTCGACAGATGCGTCCAGGTCCGTGCTGACGTCCGGCAGGACCCCGAACTCGCCATCCAGGGAGACGCTGCCACCACCACGGGTGTCCAGCGAAACGACGGTCGGGAAGCGCTCGCCCGGCGCATTGCTGATAGCGCTGATATGGATGTCGAGGTTCTGCACGCCAATATCTGCCTGCGGAGAAACGCTGTCATCGATGAGGTCGACCTGCACCTGCCGGATATCGACCTTGTCGATCGACACTGCCCAGGGGTCTGCCGCAGGTGCTGCTGCGGTGGCCGGTTCGTCATCCTCACTGCCGGGTTGCGAAGAAATGATATTGAGCTCGCCGGCTGCATCGCGATACAGGGACAGGATGCCGCCGTTGACGCTGATCGAGTCGACGGCCGCCTCGTTCTCGGGCAGGCGAAGCCTGCCTCCGTCCACACGAAACTCGGGCAGTCGCAACACCTCGCGATCGGCATCTGCGCCGGCCGCATCGACCCGGCCATGTGTGCTGAGCAATACGTCGTAGAAAGCCAGGCTCAGGTTGTCGACGTCAACATCGAGCTGGCCGTCGGCACGCGCATCGACAACGTAGTCGAGGCTGATATCCGCATTCCCGTCCAGCGCATCGAAGCCCACCTCATCCTTGATGTACGCGGACAACAGTGGAAAATGCGAACCCTCTATCGACGCCCGGCCAGCCGAATGCAGCGGGTTGATCTGCAGGGTTCCGCTCCAGCTGAAAGTACCGGTGGTCTCGGTGGTAATCACGACCTCCTGCTGCCCTTCGCTCTGCGGCAATGTACTGAGGTCGGACACCTGGACATCGACCGGACCAAAGGTCGTCTTGACCGTTTCTTGCGGGACTGCGTCGTCCCAGTGCAGTGCTGCACCATTGACGGCAAAACTGTGGATGATGAGCCGGGGTATCGCCGACTCATCGGTGCCTGACTCTTCGACTTCGACCTGCTCGTCGCCGCCGAGCAGGAATGCCAGGTTGCTTGCGCCCGCCGAATCGCGCGCAACGTGCAGCTCCGGGGAATCGAAACGTATTTCCGCAAACGTCAGCGCCCAGCGGAACAGCGAGCTCAGCTGGAAGTTGGCGAAAAACTGCTCGAGACTCGCGAACGCATTGCCCTGCGGATCGTCCATCTCGATGCCGTCGACACGCAAACTCAGCACGAATGGATTGAAGGCAACTTTCTCGATTCGCAGTTCGGCGCCGTACGTCTCCTGCACGGTATCGATTGCACTTTTCTTGACCAGGTACGGCGCAAGAAAAAAGCCCAGCAGTGCATAGACAGCAACTGCCGCCACGACAATCAACAGCATCCTGCGATGCTGCTGCAGAAGATCCCTCAATTTACCGACCACCGAGTTTCACCGCTTTATTGTTGTTTTGCCGGGAGTGGTACAACGCTGGTTGCAGGGGCATTCTAGCATCCGGAAACGACACGGGGCGTGAATCTTGCCGGCGATCCGATTATTCTGTGCAACCAGGCTGGAGAAACGCTGATGGAATACAAAGGTCGCAGGCAGAGCAGCAATGTCGATGACGCACGCGGACGCAAGATGGCCGGCGCCGCAATTCCTATCGGCCTTATTCTGCAGGTCGTCTCGCGTATGTTCGGTGCCAAGGGCCTGCTGGTGCTGGCCGCCGTCGGCATCATCGGCTGGCAGATGGGCCTGTTCGACCCGGCCGCACTGCTCGGCGGCGGTGGCCAGGTCACCGAAGTTGAGTACACTCCCTCCGCTGAAGAAGAGCGCCTGTTCGAATTTGTTTCGGTCGTGTTAGCGGACACCGAGGATGTCTGGAACCAGGAATTCCAGCGCATCGGCCGCCAGTACCGTGCGCCGGAACTCGTTATCTACCGGCAGCAGTATCCAACCGGTTGCGGTGTCGGCGATGCACGCATGGGGCCGTTCTATTGCCCGGCGGACCAGAAGGTCTATATCGACCTGAGCTTCTATGACAGCCTCGAGCAGGAATTCAGTGCGCCCGGTGACTTTGCCCAGGCCTACGTCATCGCGCACGAGGTCGGGCACCACGTGCAAAACCTGCTCGGCATCTCCGACCAGGTTGCCGCCCGCCGCGGCCAGCCCGACTACAACGAGTACTCGGTGCGACTCGAGCTGCAGGCTGACTACCTGGCCGGTGTCTGGGCGAATCATAACCAGCGCTACCTCGAGCACGGCGACATCGAGGAGGCCATGCGCGCTGCAAACCAGATCGGCGACG
Organism: Gammaproteobacteria bacterium; assembly: GCA_030429005.1. GTDB lineage: Bacteria > Pseudomonadota > Gammaproteobacteria > Steroidobacterales > Woeseiaceae > UBA1847. Next base: position 7,658 of record JAUIDP010000086.1, read on the forward strand.
ACGCCATCCAGTCGCGTACACAGGGCCGGATCACACCGCATGCGTTCACACACGGCACGTCCGAACAGCGTATGCGCTGGTTCAACCGCGGCCTGCAAAGCGGCCGCATCGAAGACGGCGATACCTTCAAAATCCCCTATAACAGCCTGTAGCCCGACGAATCCCGGCGTGTCCGGCAGCGACTTGCGGCTCCCCGTACTGTGAAACCGGTCGCCTTTTTGACGCCGACGGCGCGCTAGTATCAGGAGCATCAGTCGTTACGCCCCGGTGCGGATGGATCATGGGCAATATCCAGCTTAAGAATGTATTGCGAGCCGCAATTGCGAGCCTGTTGATGGCGGGCCTGTTGAGCGGCTGTCCCATCGAAACCTACGACGACGCGAAATCTGCCTACAACAGTGGCGGCTCCGGTGGCGGCGGCTCCGGTGGCGGCAATCCCCCGCCGCCGCCACCCCCACCTCCACCGCCGGGTGCATCTTTCGGACCGGTATTTTCAGAGATCCAGGCCGGCCTGTTCACGCCGACCTGCACCAGCTGCCACGGTGGCGCCACTCCACAGGCGGGCCTGAACCTGGAGGCTGCCAGCAGCTATGCCAGCCTGGTCGGCATCAACAGTTCACAGGACCCGGCGCTGCAGCTCGTCAACCCGGGCAACCCGGATATCAGTTACCTGGTCAACAAGCTCGAAGCGACGGCGGCCGTGGGCACCGTGATGCCGCCGAGCGGCGGCATAGCACAGGTCGACATCGACATGGTGCGCCAGTGGATTACCGACGGCGCGATTGACGACACCGTGGTCGTAGCGGACCCGATTACCGTCACCTCGTTGACGCCGGCACCGAATGCTTCATTGACAACGGCGCCAACACAGGTCGTCGCCGGCTTCTCCCGCGACCTCGATGTATCAACGGTCAATGATATGACCTTCGTCCTGACTGCCAGCGGCGGTGACGGCACATTCAACAGCGGCAACGAAGTGCAGATCATGGCTGCGAGTATTTCCGTGCCCGGCGGCAATCCGTCGACGGCCGTATTCGACCTGACCGGCGCCGTGTTGCTGGACGACACTTATCGCGTCACGCTGTTCGGCGCCGGTGCCAACGTCATCATGGACCTCGACGCCAATGCACTCGATGGCGAACTGATCACCGGCCTGCCGAGCGGCAATGGTGTCGCCGGTGGCGATTTTGTCAGCCTGTTCTCGGTAACGACGCCGATTGTCATCGGGCCGACGCTCGACCAGATCCAGGCGGTGGTTTTCGGGCCGAAGTGCTCGAGTTGTCACTCCGGCAACGGCAGCACCAGCGGCATCAATGACATGGACCTGCGCAACGCGGCCTCGTCGCTGGCGACGCTGGTCAACGTCACCAGCGCACAGGACAGCAATTTCACTCGTGTCATTCCGGGCGACCCGGCGAACAGCTACGTCGTGCACAAGCTGCAGGGCGTAGCGACCGTTGGCGGCGCCATGCCGCCCACCGGCATGCTGCCGGCAGCCGAGATCTCGGCGATCGAGCAGTGGATCACGGACGGCGCGTTGCCCTAGCCGCCAGCCCACACGACAGGATTCCAGCCAATAAAAAAACGGGGGGTTCGGTTGAACCCCCCGTTTCCTGTAGAACGCCTGTAATCGATCAGGCAGCGTTGCGTCGTGCCACCCTGAGTGCGCCCGCGCCGAGCAGCGCCAGGGCGCCGAACAGTGCGAACAGCGGCATGTTGCTGGCCGTGGCCGGCAGCATCGGTGCTTCTTCGCGAGGCTCGATGACAGTGATCAGGACGATGGTCTCGTCCAGTTCGTCGTCCGGTGCATCGACATGAACTGCCCAGCGATCGGGCGGAATGTAGACGTCAAGCTCCTGTCCACTGGAAAGGTCGCGCAGTCGGTAGTCGCGGCCTTCGATACGCGCGCGCCAGCTCGGCGGTACGTCGATTGCCTGCGTCGGGCCGTAGGTTCCGTCAGCGTGCTTGAAACGGAAAACGCCATGATTGCCACTCGGCCTCCGCGCCAGCTCCGCTTTCATGTGTACATACTGTTGGCCGTCTCTCTCAACCACATTGAGACAGGCATCCGCAATGGTCGGGAATCGATCTGTCAGATCCGAACCGAACTCAACTTCATCGCAGGTGACCGCCGACGCGGGTGCTGCCAATGCCAACAGCGGCAAGGCAGACAAACATAACAAGATTTTCTTCATCGCTCTTTCTCCCTAGGTGTTTTCGTTTTTATTGCCAAGGTCTTTTCGTGTTGCGCGGACAATAAACCTCTCTGGCGCGTGGCCAACATAGTAAAACGGGTAA
>JAUIDP010000006.1 GCA_030429005.1 Gammaproteobacteria bacterium
CGACTGAAACGGCAGACATTGAACGGCGTCTCGAATGTTTCTGTCGGCAATTCCTGCGGCACGAGGCCGATCCGGGAGCGCGCTTCGCGATAGTCTTTGACATGATCAAACCCGGCAACGGCAACACTGCCGGCCGTATTCGTGACGATGCCGCAGACGATATTAATGAGGGTCGTCTTGCCTGCGCCGTTGGGGCCCAGCAAGCCGAAGATCTCGCCTTTTTTGATTTCGAGATCCACATCCTTCAGCGCCTGGAAGCCGCCGGCGTAGGTCTTGCTCAGGCCGGAGATACTGATGATCGGTTGCATAGGCGCAATGGTACTGTAAGCGGCGTGCGGAAGTAACGACCCAACTGTTCAGGTATGCAGCTGGTCGAGGTAAGCGAACAATGCGGCCGAGCCGCCTGTGTGCAGGAACACGATATTGCGGGCACCGTCGAACGCGCCCTTCCTGGTCAGGTCGACAAGGCCGGCCAGCGCCTTGCCGCTGTAAACCGGGTCGAGCAGCAATCCTTCCTGGCGCGCGAGCAATAACAGCGCCTCGTTCATGCCGGTGGTCGGCAGGCCGTAGCCGTCACCGATGTAGTCGCAATTCGCGACGATATCGTCCCGCGCGACGATGCCGGACTGACCGATCAACTCCGCCGTCTCGCAAGCCAGCGCATAGACTTTCTGCTGTTGCACATCCCGCGCCGCGCTGACGCCGATTCCCAAGAGCGGCAACTGGCTGCGCATCGCTCGCAGTCCGACTGCGAGCCCGGCCTGGGTCCCGGCACTGCCGGTGGCCGTCACGAGATGGTCGATGACCAGCCCCTGGTCCTCGGCCTGGCCCAGCAGTTCGACAGCGCAGTCAACGTAGCCAAGTGCGCCGGTCGCGTTGGATGCGCCAACGGGAATGACATACGGTTGGCCGCCGGCCTGTCGAACCTGATCGGCAAGCGACTCCATAGCAGCCACGATGTCCGTGCCAGCCGGGTGCGCCCGCAGGTTTGCGCCGAACAGTTTGTCGAGCAGGACGTTGCCTGACTGCATGTACGGCTCGGAAGGCTCGGCAAAAGGCTGTTCGAGCAGGACTTCGCACGCCAGTCCCAGCTTGCAGGCCGCGGCAGCGGTCTGGCGTACGTGATTCGACTGCACGGCACCGGCCGTGATGATCGTATCCGCACCTTCAGCCATCGCGGCGCCGAGCGAGAACTCCAGCTTGCGGGTCTTGTTGCCGCCGGTTGCGAGACCCGTGCAGTCGTCCCGCTTGATCCAGATGTCGGGTCCGCCCAGTGCCGCGCTCAACCGCGGCAGCGGCTCCAGCGGCGTCGGCAGGTGGGCCAGCTGCACGCGCGGGAATGTTTCCAGCATGTTATCTCTCCGCGACCGGTTACAGCGGTGAAGCTTACCGGGCCCGCGGACGGATTGCCTGCCGCGAACAAAACGCCTCAGGCGGCTTCGAGGAATTCCCGGACCGAATCGATTTCCCTCGCCCGAAACGCCGCACAGGAGCGCGTTTCGGATGCCTCTTCGGCGACCGCGTTTTCAATGCCGCCAACAAAGCGCTCCGGTGCCAGGTAGAAGTCGCTGATGGCGTCCACGTTTTCAGCTGAGCAAAGCATCAACCGGCCGGGTATCTGTGCCAGCTCGCCGTCGGGCAGCAGCGTTCGCAGGTCGCTGTCGTGTTGCATCGCCCAGTCCACGAGCAGTGCATTCAGGTCTTCGACGACGAACAGCCCGGCCAGCACCATGGCAATCTCCCCGGGCCGCAATTCGTCGCCATTCACGACATAGTCCAGTATTGCCTGCACGGTGTCCGGGTCGCGGAATGCCGCCAGGCCGCGAACGAATGAACGACGCACATTCGGTGATTCCGCTGCAGCGATGCGCTCACTGTAGGTATCGAACAGATCGCCGGCATGCCACCCGGGCAGCGTGCGCAATGCAATATCAACCGCAGTGCTCATCGGTTCTTTCCCCGCCAGGTATCGCCCGACTGTCGTCTCGATCGCCGTACGCGCCGGCTCATCCTCAGCCTCGAGCGCCAGGAGTGCCAGCACCCGCGGGCGCAGTTCTGTTACTGCATTCGAGTCATCGGATAACGGCGACGTGCCGATACGCTGCACGACGGGCCCCAACAGTTTGCTGACAAATGTCGCGTACACCGGTTGCAGCTCCGGCGTAATAAACGTCTGCTGGAATTGCGGCAATTGCGCGATCAGCGCACGCAGCACGTCAGCGTCCGAATCCGCGGCGAGCCGCTGCAGGCCGGCGAGGTAGTCATCACCGTCCAGCTGTCCCGCACCGAACAGTGACCAGAGGTTACTGATCAGCCCCATGCGTTCGCGTACGCTCAGGTGCGTCGCCGCATCGTTCCCTAGACTGGCAAGCATCGCGTCCGGGATGCTCCAGCGAAAATAGCCGCGTTGATCCGCATTCGGCAGAATCCACTCGACCGGCTCACCCAGGTCGACAATCTCGCTCGGCTCGTCGATCACCAGGCTGGCCGTCCGGACGGCATCGCCAACGACGTAGCGATAACTCAGCGGAATAATCCACTCCTGCTCCACATTGTCGCCGCCTTTGACAATGCGGCTCTGCGAAAACCGGTACCTGCCGTCGCCGAGATCGTTCACCGTCACCAGCGGCACACCGGGTTGATCGATGTAGCTGGCCATTCCGCCTGCCAGGTCAAATTCCGCGCCGGCATTGATTTCAGCCCACAAGTCCGCCGCCGCGGCATTCCCGCGACTGAACTTGCGCAGGTAGCGAATCACGCCGTCGCGGAATATCGGCGGCGTCACGGCTTCTTCGAACATGCCGAGCACGGCCTTGCCCTTGTAATACGCCAGGAAGACGCCGTCTTCGAAGTTGTCAGTGGCCTTGAAATCGTGGCGAATCGGTTGGGTCGATGCTTCCTCATCGCCGTCCATGATGAAGAAACGTGTCCGCAGTTCGGGCAATTCGTTGCTGAAGTCCGGGTAGACGGCCGTGGCTGCCTTGTCCGCCATCCAGTCGGCAAATGATTCGTTGAGCCACAGGTCGTTCCACCATTGCATCGTCACGAGGTTGCCGAACCACTGGTGGGCGAGTTCGTGCGCCGTAATCCGGATCAGTGTGGCGCGCTGCGCCGCACTGGCGTTCTCGTCGAGCAACAGGAAGAAGTCCGAATAGGTCACTGCGCCCGGGTGCTCCATCGCGCCGGGAAAGGCCAGGTTGACCGCGATGAGGTCCAGTTTCTTGAACGGGTACGGCTGGCCGAAGTAATCCTCAAGAAACGCCAGCAACGGCGGCGTCGTTTCCACGGCAGCGGCCGCCATGTGTGCCTTGCCCTTCGGCACGGCAACACGACCGGGAATGGACATGCCATCGATCGGCACAAATTCATACGGGCCGACGGCAATGGCGATCAGGTAGGAAGACAGCGGCGGCGTCGTGTCGAACACCACTGTTTTGCTGCCCCCCTGCTCGGTCACGGACACTTCCGGCGTGTTGGTGATCGGCGTCTGGTCCGCCGGCACCGTCAGCGTCAACTGCCAGGGAAACTTGAAGCCCGGCTCATCGAAGCACGGGAACGCCTGGCGTGCATCGATCGCTTCGAACTGGGTGAACAGGTAATTTTCGCCATCGATTTCCGTGCGGCTGAGGCCGACGCCGTCAACATTGAAGTCGTTCTGAAATTCGATCGCCAGCTCATAGGTGCCTTTGGCGAAACCACCTTCCTTCACCAGGGCCAGTATTCCGTGTTCGCCCGATTCGTAGGTGACCGCGACCGGCGAACCGTCGGCAGTCAGCTGCAGACCCGTGATGTCCATGTCCTCTGCGTGCAGCCGGATACTCGGCGAGTCAGCCATTACCTCGAGCGTAATCACGGTACTGCCTGAATAGTCGGTCCTGGCCGGATCAACATTCAGCGACACCTGTTGTGCAACCGGCGCGATATCGGCAGAGAGCCGGTAGGGGTCGCCGACCACATCGCTGGCCTCGGCGACCGGAGCCTGCTTGATTGCCGGAGTCGTGTCCTCGCCGGCGCCGCAGGCGCTCAACAGGGTCGCGGCCGCACAAGCCACGAGCACGAAGAATTTCATAGCTGTTCCCCTGGAACTTCAGTATTGAAGGGTTCTTGTTGTCTTTCTATGATGCGTGCAGGACCCGAATAGTTGCATTAATCCTACTTGCCCGCAGCCGCCTTGCCCCTGCGGGCTTCCAGTGACCCGTCGACCGTCCGCATCAGCTGCGATGACTCGAGGTCGACCCGGTTTCGGCCGGCTCGCTTGGACCGGTACAGGGCGCGATCCGCCTTGATGATCACGTCGGTGAGACAGGTGTCCTTGTCGCTGATCGCAGCCACGCCGAAGCTGGCCGTCATGACAATTTGCTGGCCACCGCAGACCAGCGGAGACGACGCCATGCTGACACAAAGCCTGTCGGCGACGGCGATCGCCTCGCGAATGCCCGTTCGCGGCAGGACCAGCACAAACTCCTCGCCGCCGATTCTCGCAACGATGTCTTCGACGCGCCGGTCGACGCGCAACATGTCAGCGAAATGCTGCAATGCCCGGTCACCGATTGCATGGCCAAACTCGTCGTTCACCGATTTGAAGTGATCGATGTCTGCGGCGATGACGGATACGTCGCTGCGGCTGCGCCGCGCATTGGCATAGGCAACGGCGGCCTGCTCGCCGAATCCACGGCGATTGTACAGCCCGGTCAGCCCGTCGCGGACAGCGATTTCACGCATATCCTCGTACAGGTCCGACGCCAGCATGAAGATAACGAACATACCCATGCCGACCAGGCCGGCGGGCCGCAATAACATGCTCGGATGCGAAAACATCTGCGCCAGGACGACGTCCGGGTCCGGCCCCAGGCCGTACAGGAACGCGGCCGTCGGCAATTGCGCGACAGCGAACAGCGTCATCGATGCAGCCGACGCCCATTCTGCCGGCCGCGTGTGCCGACGATGACGCACGACCATCAGCGAGGCAAGCAACAGACTGACGGCGCTGGTCAGCGGAAAAATCGCTGCGCTCAGGCCGGTATTGCGGGAAACCAGCGTGGTCCACACGATGGCGGAATAAACAACCAGCGTCACCGGCCAGAGGTTTTTCGGCAGGAAGCTGCACTGGCTGCGCTGGCAGTGGCCCCGCAACGCCAGCGTCAGGGTTGCGAGCGCGAAGGCATTGGCCACGAGCCAGTAGGTTTCGAAATTCGGGAATCTGCCGGCACTCAGGTGCACGCACCAGTAAACCGTCAGCGAAGCGAACGCCAGGGCCCAGCGCAGCGCCCACGGTTTCTCGCCAAGCGTCTTCCAGGACATGTAGAAGACGATTGCGATCATCAGGCTCACCACGCCCAGCGCAGCCTGGATGTACGTAACGGCTGACGTGTCCATGCTTATAACTTATCCCTATATGCCATGCCATTTTGCCAATTCATCGGCGGCATAATGTTGACGCAGGACACGTTTTTTAGCAGGCCGGATATTTTGTGCAGGTGCACCATGCAGAAAAAAGCCCGGCAGGTGCCGGGCTTCTGATCGTACCGGGTCGATACCGGCGCCTAGAAGCGCCAGGTCAACTCGGCGCGAATGGCATCCAGGCTGGCGTCATCGGTCGACTGGCTCGTATCGATCTCGAGCACGCCATAGCTGGCCTTCAGCGTCATACCGTTGTCCATGTCCCAGCGCAGGCCGACCGCGTAGTTGTAGGACTCCTGGGTCTTGCCATAGGTGCTGTAAAACGTATCGCAGACATAGCCCCACCACGGATCCCACCAGCACCCGGTAACCGGCGGCTGGTCGACGATGTTGGAATCGATGTCCGCCCAGCCGAGGCCGGCCTCAACGTACGGCGTGATGGGACCATCGATGATGTTCCAGGTCGCTTTCAGGTTGACTCCGAAGACATCGAGCTCGTAGTTGACGGTCTGCGGGTCCTCGGTCGGGTCCGCCGGCACGAACACGGCCGAATAGTCGGGTTGATTCCAAGTGAACTCACCACCAAGTGCGAAGTGATTGTTCAGGTTGTAGCTCAGCGAAAAGCCGAAGCCGGTGGAACTGTCCACGTCCAGCGACGAGCCATTGCTGCCATTGAGGTTTTCCGATCCCAGGTTGTTCAGCAACACGCCGAACTCCCACATGTTTGACCGATCCTGTTGTGCCAGCGCGGTTGTCGAAAACACCAGCGCGGTCACGAGAACAATTATGCGACTCATTTTTCTGCTTCTCCGGTTTGCGGGCCACGCACGGCGGCCGCTTTAATTTGCGCAACCACGGTGTCGCCCGGTTGCAACTCCAATTCCTCAAGCGACCGCCGCGTAATTCTTGCGACGAGCCGCTCCTGCCCAACCGCCAGTTTTACCAGCTGGGTCGGTCCGCGCGTATCCTGAACATCCTCTATGACAACTTCAAGTAGATTCAGGATCGTCGACCGAACTGCCCTGTCACGGTTCAGGCTGACATCGCTGGCCCGAATTCTTAGGCGCAATGCATCGCCTTTGGTTCCCAGGATACCCGGCAGCCACAAGCGGCCACCGGTGAATTCAATCTCGGTCAGCTCGTATTCCGCATCGAATCCGGCAATCGTACCGGCGATGACCGAACTCGCCTCGTCGCCAGCCAGCGCCGGGATATTAAGGTCAACCAGCACAGACTGCAATGCGCCGGACGCGGCGAGGCGGCCATCGTCCAGTACCAGCAGGTGATCGCAGAGGCGGCAGATTTCGTCGATGTTGTGACTGACGTAAATCACCGGTAGCGACAACTCTGCGGGCAGGCGCTCGAGAAACGGCAGGATCTCGGCCTTGCGTGCATCGTCCAGCGATGCCAGTGGCTCATCCATCAGCACGAACCGCGGCGAACGCAGCAATGCCCGCGCGATCGCGACACGCTGCGCTTCGCCACCCGACAGCCCGGCGGGCCGTCGCTGCAACAGGTCGCCGAGCCCCAGCAACTGAACGACGGCGTCGATCGCGACGCCGTCATCGCGCCTGCGCCGTCGCCAGCCGTACTCGATGTTCTCGCGCACCGTCAGGTGCGAAAACAGCCGCGGCTCCTGGAACACGTAGGCAATTTCGCGCTGGTTGGCCGGCAGGCTGTAGCCCGGGCCCTGCCAGCGCTGGCCATCGACCACGAGTTCGCCCTCATCTGCTTGCTCGAGGCCGGCAATACAGCGCAATAATGTCGTCTTGCCGGCACCCGATGCACCGTAGACGCCGGTCACACCCTGCAATGGAATTTCCGCCGCGATATCGAGGGCGAAACCGCTGCGCGCGAGGGCGTACCGCAGCCGGATCTGCTGATTGCCGCTCATGTCGTCCGCCAGCGCCGGTTGATGACAAACATCGCCAGCAGCACGAAGAAGGCAAACAACAACAACAGCATCGAAAGTTGATGCGCCGCTGCGTAGTTCAGTGATTCGACCTGGTCATAGATGTCGATGGCGATGACGCGGGTTTCACCGGGTATGTTGCCGCCAACCATCAGCACGACACCGAACTCGCCGAGCGTATGGGCGAAAGTCAGCACGGCTGCGTTCAGGTAACCGCGCAGCGATTGCGGCAGTGCGATCGAGAAAAATGCGTCGCGATGGCTTGCTCCCAGCGTCCAGGCCGCTTCCAGGTCGCTGTTGCGCACCGACTCGAACGCACTCATGACCGGCTGCACGGCGAACGGCAGGCTATAGATGCAGGAGGCGATGACGAGGCCGGTGAAGGAAAAGGTCAGCGCGCTGCCAGTGAGCTCCAGCCACCATGACCCGACCGCACCGGCCGGACCCAGCAACACCAGCAGGTAGAAGCCCATGACGGTCGGGGGCAGAACGATCGGCAGTGCGACGACACTCTGGATCACCGGGCGCATCGGCGAGCGCGTCCAGGCGAGCCACCAGCCAAGCGGCGTCGCGATGAGCAGCAACAGCAGCATCGTCACCGTCGCCAGTTGTACCGACAGCCAGAGCGGGCCCAGGTCCATTTACGGCAATCCGTATCCCATGCGGCGAATTGTGTCACGCGTGCGCGGTTGCTGCAGGTACTCCAGGAATTCGAGAGCGGCTGGCTTGTCGGCAGCCCGTTGCAGCAGCACGGCCTGCTGTTCGATGCGACTGTAGGTTTCCTCCGGGATGATGCGCGAGCAGCTGGCATTCGCAAGGCGCGGGTCCAGTGCCTGCGAGCGGGCGACGATGGCGTAGCGTGCGTTCGAGGTCACGGCGAAATGCAGTGCTTGCGCGACGTTTTCGCCATAGACGACCTGCGACGAAATGCGCTCCCAGCTTCCGGTCAGCTCCAGGAACTCCATGGCCGCCCGCCCGTATGGCGCAGTGTTCGGATTGGCGATGGCCAGTCGCGCATCGCCGAGATCCTGCAGCATCAGCGAACACTCGCTGTCTGCCGCCTGGCTCGAGAACAGGACCAGCATCCCGAGCGCATAGGTGAACCGCGAGCCTGGGACGCCATGGCCACTTTGCTCGACTCGCCGGGGGCTGTCGCTGTCCGCGGCCAGGAAAATATCGTACGGCGCACCGTTGACAACCTGGGCGTGCAGTTTTCCGGTCGAGCCGGGGCTGATGCGCACTTCGTGGCCGGTATCGGCGCTGAATGCGGCGGCGATCTGTTCGGCTGCAGGCACGAAATTGCTCGCCACGGCCAGCGTCAGCGTATCGGCGTGCGCCGCCTGCAGACAACAGGCGGCAAGCGCGATCAGCGCTACGCGCACCGCAGTTGCGCTTTGCGACGGCGGCGATGTGCGTGCAGCAACGGTTCCGTGTAGCCGTTCGGTTGCTCGCCACCCCTGAAGACCAGGTCACAGGCTGCCGCGAACGCGACGCTGTTGTCGAAATCGTCACTCATGCGCACATATAAAGGGTCGCCGGCATTTTGCTCATCGACAACCGCCGCCATGCGACGCAGGGTTTCCAGTACCTGCTCCCTGTCGGTGATGCCGTGCAACAGCCAGTTGGCAATGTGCTGGCTCGAGATGCGCAAGGTCGCACGGTCCTCCATCAGGCCGACATTCGATATGTCCGGCACCTTCGAACAACCGACGCCCTGGTCGATCCAGCGCACAACGTAACCCAGGATTCCCTGGGCGTTGTTGTCGAGTTCCTGCTGGACCTGCCGTGCTGAAATCCCGGCCAGGTCAGACAGCGGCGGCGTCAGGATCGCATCGAGACTCGCGAGCTCCCGGCTTGCAAGCTGCTGCTGCCGTTGCCGTACATCCACGGCATGGTAGTGCATCGCATGCAGCGTCGCCGCTGTTGGTGACGGCACCCAGGCACAGTTGGCGCCCGCTTCCGGGTGCGCCTGCTTGGTCGCCATCATCTGCCGCATCTCGTCCGGCTTCGGCCACATCCCCTTGCCGATCTGCGCCTTGCCCGGCAATCCGCAGCGTATGCCGACATCGACGTTCCAGTCTTCGTAGGCATTGATCCAGGGCTCGCGCTTGATTGCCTCCTTGGGCAAGACCGAACCGGCATGCATGCTGGTGTGGATTTCATCACCGGTGCGATCGAGAAAGCCGGTATTGATAAAGACCAGGCGTTCGGCAACCGCGCGAATGCATTCACCAAGATTTACCGTCGTGCGCCGCTCCTCGTCCATGACGCCCACCTTGAGCGTGTTGCGTGGCAGGCCGTGCAGGTCCTCGACACGCGCAAACAGCGTGTCCGTGAACGCCGCTTCTTCGGGACCGTGCATCTTGGGCTTGACGATATAGACGCTGCCACTGCGGCTGTTTGGCAGGCGCTCGGTTTGCCGGTTGTTGGCGATGGAACAGGCGGACGTAATGACCGCGTCCAGGATGCCTTCGAACACCTCGTCGCCGTTGCGATCGAGAATCGCATCGGTCTGCATCAGGTGCCCGACGTTTCGCACCAGCAGCAGGCTGCGCCCGGGCAGTACCAGTTCGCTGCCATCGGGCGCCGTGTAGCGGCGATCGCCGTTCAGTTTGCGCTCGAGTGTGCCGTCGCCCTTGCTGAAGGTCGCACTCAGGTCGCCGCGCATCAGCCCGAGCCAGTTGCGATAGACGACCACCTTGTCCTCGGCATCGACAGCGGCGACCGAGTCTTCGCAGTCCTGGATCGTGGTGACGGCGGACTCGAGAATGACATCGCTGATGTTGCCCGGGGCGTCACGGCCTATGACATGTTCCGGGTCCGTCCGGATTTCGATATGCAGGTTGTTGTTGCGGAACAGGTACGACTTGCGCGAGCCCTGTTCGTGCTTGCCGACGTAGCTCGGAGCCGCTTCGTATGCATCGCGGTTGCCGTCTGCATGGCTGCCGGCGGGCAGCGGAATCGCGCGGTCGAGAAACTCGGCAGCGTACGCAATGACCGCCGCGCCGCGCGTCGGATTGTACGCGCCGCCGCGTTCGCAGCCGTCGTCCTCGGCAATCACATCAGTGCCATACAATGCGTCATACAGGCTGCCCCAGCGGGCATTCGCCGCGTTCAGTGCAAACCGTGCGTTGCTGACCGGGACGACCAGCTGCGGCCCGGCAATGTCTGCAATCTCGGCATCGACATTCTCAGTCGTGATCCGGAACGGCTCGCCGGCATCGACCAGGTAGCCGATGGCGCGCAGGAAACTGACATATTCCTGGTGATCCAGCGGCGTGCCGGCCCTGGCCTTGTGCCACTCGTCGATTTGCTGTTGCATGGCATCGCGCTTTGCCAACAGCTCGCGATTGACCGGCGTCAGCTCGTCGATGATGGTTTCGAGGCCGGACCAGAACGTATCTGCATCCAGGCCGGTAGCGGGCAGCAATTCGTCAGCGACGAAGTCGTAAAACTCCGGGTCAACCTGGAGGCTGCCGATTTTCCTGTTCTCCGATGGTGCCATCGGCAGCCCTCCGGTCAATGCTATGCGACGAATTGCTCCTCCTCGGTGCTACCCGCCAGTGCCGTTGTCGAAGACAAACCATTCATGATGGTGTTTTGCACGGCGTCGAAATAGCCCGCACCAACGAAGGACTGGTGCTTTGCAGCGCGGAAACCGTATTGCTCGTCGGCAAACTCCTGCTGCTGCAGCTGCGAATAAGCATACATGCCATCTGCCTTGTAAGCACGAGCCAGGTTGAACATGCTCGAGTTCAGCGCGTGCCAGCCGGCCAGCGTAATGAACTGGAACTTGTAGCCCATCTTGCCGAGTTCTTCGCGGAAGTGCCGCATCGTGTCGTCATCAAGATTCGCCTTCCAGTTGAACGATGGCGAACAGTTGTAGGCCAGTAACTGGTCGGGGAACTTGGCGTGAATGGCATCGGCAAATTTCTGCGCCTGCTCAAGATCCGGCCTGGACGTTTCGCACCAGATCATGTCCGCATACGGCGCATAGGCCAGGCCGCGCGCGATCGCCTGTTCGAGGCCGGGCCTGGTGCGGTAAAAGCCCTCCGGCGTACGCTCGCCGGTGACGAACGGGTGATCGCGTTCGTCCGAGTTCGCCGTAATCAGGTTCGCCGCATCGGCATCGGTCCGGGCCAGCAGCACCGTCGGCACACCCAGCACGTCTGCCGCCAGCCGGGCCGCTGACAGCTTTGCGACCGCTTCGCTCGTGGGTACCAGCACCTTGCCGCCCATGTGGCCGCATTTCTTGGCAGACGACAGCTGGTCCTCGAAGTGCACGCCCGCCGCGCCGGCGCGAATCATGCTTTTCATCAGCTCGAACGCATTCAGGTTGCCGCCGAAGCCCGCTTCGGCGTCTGCCACGATCGGCGCAAACCAGTCGATGCTGACGTCGCCGGCCAGGTTGTAGATCTCGTCGGTTCGCTGGAACGCGTTGTTGATGCGCGTCACCATCTTCGGCACCGAGTCCACCGGGTACAGGCTCTGGTCCGGGTACATTTCACCGGCGCTGTTGCCGTCGCCGGCGACCTGCCAGCCGGAACAGTAGATTGCTTTCAGGCCGGCCTGCACTTCCTGGATGGCCTGGTTGCCGGTCAACGCGCCAAGCGCACAAACCGCCTGCTCCTGGTTGACGAGCCGCCACAGTTTCTCGGCCCCGTGCTTTGCCAGCGTGTGCTCAACCTGGATCGAGCCGCGCAGCCTGACGACGTCCGCCGCACTGTAGTTTCTCCTGACGCCTTTCCAGCGCGGACTGTCCGCCCACTCGGCTTCGAGTTGTTTAACCTGTTCTTCCTTAGACATGTCGTCCTCCGTTCGTGCTCCAGGATGGGAGCAGCACAACGCCGTCCGCATCCGCTACCAGGAAGTCCCCGGCGCTGATGCGTTCACCACCGACGCGTACTGCCCTGCCACGCTCGCCAATCCCGCGATTCAGACTGCGGCGCGGGCACGTGGCCAGTGCGAATATCCCGATGCTTACCTCGCGCAACTCCTCGACATCGCGTACGGCCCCGTTGACGACGATGCCAACCCAGCCATGTTGTGCCGCAGTCGCGGCAAGATTGCCGCCGATCATCGCGCAGGTCGTGGACGCCTTGTTGTCGATCAACAATATGCGTCCCGCACCTGGCTCGGAAAGAATTTTCTTGACCAGCGAGTTATCGTCGCGTGTGCGCACGGTCTCGACCGGACCCGCACACTTCGTCGCAGCACCGAAACTCGAGAACCACGACTGGATAACCTTGGCATCCGGATTCGCATCGCAAACATCGGCCGTTGCCGCTGCCGGAATGTGTACATGCATCGTTTGCGGCCCGGGCTGCATTTCTTCCATCGCCTGCGCAGTCATGACAGCGCTACCTGGTCGCCATCGCGTGCAATGAAGGTCGGGTTCGATGCATCGTGCTGCTGGCTGGTGTCCACGACGACGCGTTGATCGCCGCAGGCAAACAGCATCGTCGGGTTCGCGCCGTAACCGCGCCAACCGAGAAACTGCTTCGTGTTTGCAAGTCTTGCCGTACCGCCATTGGCCAGGCGGGCCCTGACTTCGGCATATCGCTTGGGCACCGATACAAGGTAGTCGACCACCTCGGTGTGACTGGCCCCCAGCAGTGGAATGATCTCATCGAGATACCGTGCAACGTGTTTCCGTTCGAGTCGAGTCACATCATTCTCCTGTACAAATGTGGGTGATGTGACGCTATAGTACTTGTCAACTTGATGGAATTTCACAGTAAAAACTTTACAGTGTTAATTTCACAAACGGAGTGAAAATGGCTACAAAACAGGGCTTGCGGCGCAAAGCGCATTTTCTCGGCACGAAAATCAAGTCACTTCGTAAGCGACATAATCTGACGCTGGAAGACCTCTCGGTGCGCTGCATCCAGGTCGACGCAGAGGCCGCACCGTCGGTTTCCTACCTGTCCATGATCGAGAACGGCAAGCGTGTTCCGTCTGAACGTTTGCTGCAGATTATCGCCGGGATATTTCAGAAAGAAGTCGCGTGGTTCTATGACGAAGCGCTCGACGACCCGGCCGTGGATCCGGCACGCATGGACTCGGCCGTTTCGGGCCTGCCGCTCGAACCCAGCTTCCTGTTTTCGGAAAACCTGTTGCAGACCGCCATCCCGGAATTGCTCGCCCAGACCGGCACAACCGGCCGGCAATTTGCCCACCTGTTGATCCGCGCACACCAGGAAGCCAGCCACAATCGCTTCCCGGACATCGAGCGTGCAGCGGAACAGGTGGGCAAGAAGCAATTTCCGCTGGATGTTCGCGACATTCGTGCCATGGCCAGGGAACTTGGGCTCAGGATTCGCTGGTTTGACAAGTCGCCATTCAAGGATCGCGGTGACGCGACCACACCACTGAATATGATGGTGCGATCGTTCTTTGACGCACCGGCAACGATCTACCTGAACCAGGACCTGCAGGACAAACCCGAACGCCTGAAGTACGACCTTGCCAATCACATCGCGCACAAGATCCTGCACGATGGCGACGGTGCAAGGGCGCCGCAGGTATCCGGCGGCCAGATTTCCAGCCGTCGACACGAAGGCGAGTCACCGAATGTCGATGCACAGGACATCCTGTTTGCCTGGCGCGACTTTGAGTGCAGTTATTTCGCCGCGGCCTTGCTGGCACCGAAAACGCCGTTTCGCCAGTTTCTCGCCCGGCACTCCTACGCCATCGACTGCGGCGATGCGGTCGGCCTCACGCGCGCCCTCGTCATGCGGCGCATGCCGAGCGTCAGCCCGTATCCACACTGGCACTATTTCGACGCCTATCCGCCCGGCAACCTGCGGGCGGTCTATCGCGGCAACGGCATCCCGCTCCCGTGGGGCAACATGACCATGGTTTCGGACCCCTGCCAGCACTGGGCCGTGTTTCGCATGTTCAACAACCGCGGCAACAAGCCGTCGGCGCAGATATCCGTACTGCGCAGCGGGGACGACAAGCGACTCTACACCTGCCAGTCGGTGCGCACACGGGATGCGGCCGGAAACTCGCACGTGCTGTGTGCCGGGGTCGACCTGTCCCCTGCCTTGCGCGCACAAAACATCGACCCGGCGGAAACCATCGACATGATCGAGAAAAGCTGCAACCGGGGTGGCGGCAGCGGCGATATCCCGCTCGAGGCACGGACCCAACTGGAAGCCGTCAGCCGAATCCTGAATATCGGCTGGATCGCTGCCGGCTGCCAGAAACCGGCCACGATCATCTGTCCGCGCAGTTCGACCTGCCCGCGGGACAAGCACTGCCTCGGCAAACGCAAGCCGCGCCTGCGGCCACAGATCGAAGAGATCCGCGAGTCACTGTTGGCGCAGAGCGGCTGAGCGCGCTGGCAATATGAATGATTTGTCCGCTAGGCTAGGCGGCCTGCTAAAAAGGAACCTGGCCATGCGCATTCGACTGATTCTGACCTTCGTCCTGCTCGCGGCGGCACTTGGCAATTCACCGGCGCACGCGTTCGGCAAAGAACTGGAAGAGCGCAAGTGGCTGGAAGCAAGTACAGATAATTTTAAGATCTACAGCCAGCTTTCCAAGAAGGAAACGCTCAAACTGGTTCGGCACCTGGAAATATTTCGACAGGTTGCGGCGATTTTCACTGGCGTCGGTCTTGCCAGTTCGCCGGTGCCCACCGTCATCTATGCGGTCCCGAGCGGCAAAGCTGCAAGAGAGTTGTCGATCGACTCCCGATACGCTGGTTTCTTCAGAACTGGCTTGCGCCGTAACCTGATCGTTGTCCGCGATCATCCAGGTACAAATGAGGTCGCAACCATCATGCACGAATACGTGCACTACCTGACAGGGAGTTTTGGCAAGTATGTCTATCCGATGTGGTTCGAGGAGGGTTTCGCTGAGTACCTGAGCTCTATGGAGGTTCGAGCGGATGAGATAATCGTAGGTGGCGTGCCGCCGGAGCGGCACAGCAGTTTCCGAACACATCGATGGATCAATATGCGCGAGATCGTTTCCCGGCGCAGCGGAGACGACTGGACTGCACAACGCAGCTGGATGTTTTACTCGGAAGCATGGGCCCTCGTGCACTTCCTGATGAATCGAACTGAAGAGGAGCTGCGCTTCAACGATCAATTGGAAGCATATATTCAGAAACTTGATGCCGGCGGCGATTCGATTGCATCGTTTGAAACTGCGTTTGGAATATCAATCGAGGACCTCGATCGCGAAGTACAAATTTATCTGTCGGGAAGTCGAATTCCGGGAATAGTCCTGTCCGCCGACTCGATTGCGCCTGAGCTTGAACCTGATGTCACACAGGTATCGCGAGAAGCGATTTCGCTGGAACTCGGCAATTTCGCCCTGGCGGCCGGCGACTACGAGCGCGCAGAGCGTTGGTACCGGATCGCGTCGAATGAACCTGATTTGGAAGCGAAAGCTCAGGCAGGCCTTGGCGATACGATGAAATTCCGTGACCGCGTTGACGAGGCGCTGCCATACTTTGAACGTGCGCTCGAACTGGCGCCACGTGACCCGTATTGCCAGCTCGACATGGCCGAGTTCTGGGACTATCGGGCGCGTAACGTTGAAGAACCAGCTTTACGAGACGAATACTTCGATCTTGCTCGTTCGTATTATGCTGAAGCGTTGGAGCTTAATCCGAGCCTTCCCGAAGTATATGCGATGTACGGCCGCAGCTATTTACTCGAGGGCGAGAATTATGAAGAGGCTGTTGACATGTTGGAGGAAGCCCGACGTTTGCTACGCTCCAACAATCAAATCAAACTCTGGCTCGCAGGAGCCTATCTTGGCGCCGGCCGGAACCAGGACGCGGCGGTGGCTGCCAGATCGGTGCTTAGCTGGTCCCACGAGGAGTCGGAAGCATCGACCCAGGCACAGAAAATACTGGACGAAACAGGAGCAACCGATTGACCATCTCACTTAAAGACCAGGTCGCCATCGTAACCGGGGCAGGCCGTGGCCTTGGCCGCGCACACGCACTCGCGCTTGCCGAACGCGGCGCGAAAATCGTGATCAACGAACTGCACGAGGCCGACGCCGCGTCGACGGCTGCGGAGATCACCGACAACGGCGGCGATGCGATTGCCTGTGGTGCAAACGTCGCGGACCTGCAGCAGGTCACCGACATGGTGGCACAGACACTGGATCGCTGGGGTCGCATTGACATCCTTGTCAACAATGCCGGCATCCTGCGCGACAAGACCTTTGCCAAGATGTCGATGGACGACTTCCGCCTCGTCATTGATGTGCACCTGGTCGGCAGCGCCAACTGTACGAAAGCGGTATGGGACATCATGCGCGAGCAGAACTACGGACGCGTGGTCTTCACGACCTCGAGCTCCGGGTTGTACGGAAACTTCGGCCAGTCGAACTACGGCGCGGCAAAAATGGGTCTCGTCGGGCTGATGAACACGCTGCATCTCGAGGGCGCAAAATACGACATTCGCGTCAACTGCCTCGCGCCCGCTGCCGGAACGGCCATGACCGAAGGGCTGTTTCCGCCCGAGGTATTCGACCTGCTGACACCCGAGTCAGTCAGCCCCGGCGTCGTGTTCCTTTCCAGCCAGGACGCGCCGAGTCGAGTCGTACTGGCTGCGGGGGGCGGCGCGTTCGCTGTCTACAAGGGATTCGAAACGGACGGCAGCAGCTTGCTGCCGGACAACAACAGCGCAGAAGGCCTGGCCGCGGCCTGGCCCGCAGTTGCCAGCGAAGACGGCATGCAGGAATTTAACAGCGGTTTCGAACAGGCGACAAAATTCGCCCGGAAGAACGCCAACAAACTGGGAATCAAACTATGAGAGAAGCAGTAATCGTATCCACAGCCCGCACCCCGATCGGCAAAGCGTACCGGGGCGCTTTCAACAATACCGAGGCGCCCACGCTCGGCGGCCATGCGGTGAAACATGCGGTCGAACGTGCAGGCATCGAGGCGGGCGAAGTCGACGATGTCGTCATGGGCTGCGCCATGCCGCAAGGCACACAGGGAATGAATATCGCCCGGCAGGTTGCACTGATGGCGGGTTTGCCGGTCACGACCGCCGGCATGACGGTAGACCGCCAGTGCTCGTCCGGCATGATGGCGATTGCCGTTGCGGCCAAGACCGTGATATCCGACGGCGTGGACATCATGGTCGGCGGCGGGCTGGAGTCGATCAGCCTGGTACAGAACGAGCATATGAACCTGTTCCGCGGCAAGGACCCGCGCCTGCTGGAACTCCACGAACACATCTACATGCCAATGATCGATACAGCGGAAGTTGTTGCCGAACGCTACAAGATCAGCCGCGAGGCACAGGACGAATACGCGCTGCAAAGCCAGCAACGCACCGCTGCCGGCCAGGAAGCCGGCCGCTTCGATGCGGAAATCGTGCCACTGCCGTCTACCATGGGCGTGATGGACAAGGAAACAAAAGAAATTTCGTTCACCGACGTAGTGCTCGAAAAGGATGAGGGCAATCGGCCGTCGACCACACTCGAAGGCCTCGCCAGTCTCGGGCCCGTACGTGACAACGGATTCATCACAGCGGGCAATGCCAGCCAGTTGTCCGACGGCGCGTCGGCTGCCGTCGTGATGGAAGCAGGCGTTGCAGAAAAACGTGGCCTGGAGCCTCTCGGTATCTATCGCGGCACGGCGGTGGCCGGTTGCGAACCGGACGAGATGGGCATCGGGCCGATCTACGCCGTGCCGAAACTGCTGCAACGCAATGGCCTGAAGATGGACGACATCGATCTATGGGAACTGAACGAAGCGTTCGCTGTGCAGGTTATCTACTGCCGCGACCAGCTCGGCATCCCGAACGACAGGCTCAATGTCGACGGTGGTGCGATTTCGATCGGTCACCCGTACGGCATGTCCGGGGCCCGCATGGTTGGCCACGCGCTGATTGAGGGCAAGCGCCGCGGCGCGAAGTATGTCGTCTGCACGATGTGCATCGGTGGTGGCCAGGGAGCGGCCTCGCTGTTCGAAATTGCCTGATGCGGGCACTCGTCTGCAAGGCCTACGGCCCGCCGGAGTCGCTGGTAATCGAAGACCTCGACGACCCGGTGGCGGGTGACGGTGAAATCGTCGTCGACGTCGCCGCGGCCGGCATTAACTTCCCGGATATGCTGTCCATTGCCGGCAGGTACCAGGTCCGGACGCCGCCGCCGTTCGTTCCCGGCAACGAAGCAGCGGGCGTCGTTGCCGCGACAGGCGACGGCGTCACGCGCTTTGGAGTTGGAGACAAGGTCATCGTCGCAACACGCGGCAACGCTTTTGCAGAACGTTGCGTAGCGCACGAACAAACCGCGATGCCACTGCCCGATGGCCTCGACATGGAACAGGGCGCCGGTTTCCCGGTGACGTACGGCACCAGCTACCACGCCCTCAGGCAGAGCGCGAAGTTGCAGCCGGGAGAGACCGTCCTGGTGCTTGGCGCGGCTGGCGGCGTCGGTGTGACTGCCGTCGAAATCGCCAGCGCAATGGGTGCGCGCGTCATCGCTGCCGCCAGCTCGGACGCAAAACTCCGGTTTGCCAGGGACGCCGGAGCCGACGAGACCGTCAACTACAGCAATGTTCCGTTGAAGGAAACCGTCAAGGAATTGACGGGTGGCGATGGTGTCGACGTCGTTGTCGACCCGGTCGGCGGCGAACTCGCCGAGCAGGCACTGCGTGCCACCGGCTGGCATGGCCGCTACCTCGTCATCGGCTTCGCCAGCGGTGACATCCCGAAATTTCCGCTGAATATCGCCCTGTTGAAAGAGGCGAGCATAATCGGCGTATGGTGGGGCACCTGGGCTGCAAAAAACCCGCAACAGCAGGTGCAGAACATGCTCGAGCTCGGCGAATTGATCGCCGCGGACAAAATCCGGCCGCGCGTGACGGAGTCCTACGCACTGGACGACTACGTGGACGCGTTCAAGGCCATTACCGAACGTCGTGCACTCGGCAAAGTCGTTCTGCGGATGCGCTAGCGCGCTACCGTTTACAGTACGCCAATCGCGTCGGTGCCGAGGCTGGTTATGAAGACCTGCTTGCCGACCCGCACCGCGCCGGTCGTGCGCACGAATGCGCTGTTTGCCTGCTGCAGATTCTGCATGACGTTGCCGCGCACATCGTATGCCACGACAAAGGCATAACCCGGTTCCGGGGCCCAGAGTTCTGTCGGCAGCCCGGCAAGCAGTCTGCGAATCATCGGCTTGTCACCGAGCTTGTCGAGATCGCCCGAGCGTACGCTAGCGAAGCCGATCCAGAAAAAACCATCTTCGTCGACAGAAATGTTGTCGGGAATACCCGGCAACTGATCCAGGAAGAGATCGCTCTCGCCCGCATCACTGCCCTTCAGCCACAGGCGGCGTACACGGTAGGCCGACGTCTCGCTGACCAGCACGAAGCGCTGCAGCGGATCGACCGCCACTCCGTTCGCAAAATACAGGTTGTCGAGATGCACAGTGACCTCGCGCGTATGCGGATCGAAACTCAGCAACCGACCGGTCGCGCGCCCTTCGAGAAAAATATTGACGACCTCATCATGCCCGAAGCGCGAGCTGGCATCGGTGAACCAGATGGTACCGTCCGGTGCGATGTCGAGACCATCGAGGAACGTAAATTTCTCGCCATCCACGCTGTCTGCCAGCACTTCGACTGCCCCGCTCTGTGCAATCGACAACAGGCCTCTTTCGGCATCCGCAACGATCAGGTGGTTGTTTTCATCAACGTGCATGCCGAGCGGGTAGCCACCGGTGTTGGCAAACTCGGCGTGCTCGCCCGACTCCCTGAAGCGCACGATGCGGCCATCGCGATACCCGGTGTAGAACCAGCCGTCGACCCCGACTGCGATATCTTCCGGACCGACACCAACGCCCTCGAGCAGCAGTTCCGCGGATTTCATTGCATCGTTGGGCGCCAGCGTGCCGGTCAGGCCGGTGCCAGGCGCATGCCGGGTCGTCACCGGGTCGATATCGGAGCGCAACAGCATGGCAGCGAGCAGCAATACGACCAGCAGCAAAACGCTGCCAACGATCCAGGCAAGGGTCTTCACGGATTGTTCTCCTCGGGGAATTCGCTTACTTGCGGAGGTGCTTACGTTATAGTCGCGGGATGGGTGACGCAACACGCGGGTTTCGCAATGGCTGCAAAGTACACGCATCTTGATCCTTTCCTGGGCGCCGGCGACGCCGACAACATGTTATGTATCGCCGAGCGCTTCGGTTCCTTCGGCACCTACGCCGATGAAGCGACCAGCGAGGGGCTGGGCGAGGAACTGCCGCAGCGTTTCGATGCAGCGCTGAACTACATCGAAAGCGGTATCGACGGACGGGGCAACGCCGAAAGCCGCGACACGGCGATCAAGCGTACAAACTACTTTCGCGAAACTTACGTCTACGGCGACGAAATCAAGGCGCCCGGCATCGAACCGTTCATGCAACACCCGGAAATCGTCGACGCGGCCCGCAAGATCGCTGATCGCGCCATTGTCGTGCCGTCCATCATCTACGCAAACCTGCTGGTACCGGGCCAGGAACTCGCTGTGCACACCGATGTGCCCGAGTTCCGCGGTGCCAATCGTATGCTGCTGCCACAGTGGTTGATGGTAGTGATGCTGCATTCCGGACTGTTCGACGAATGGCGCATCCCGATCGTGACCTGCGTATCCTGGTTCGGCGCTGCCCGGGGCGGCGCGTTCACGTTCTACCCCGACGGTGTGGACGGCGACCGGGACTCGATCCCGGCAGTGCACAACTCGGCGATACTGATCGATACGGACAGCGTATTCCATGGCGTCGAACGGGTGACGCGTTCGGCTCCTGAAATGCCGGAAATCACGCAGGCAACCCGCCTGCACTTCTTGGGCAACGACCGCTGGCAACTGCGCAACGGCGACGAGGAACTGGAAAACCTGGAATGGGAGGACCTGCGCTACTCAATTTCCTGGAAAGCGTATTGCTTCCGTGACGAAGCGGAAAAGCGCCTGTGGGAAGACGGCAGCGACAACCTCAGCCTGGATTTTATTCTCGACAAGCTGGAAACCGAGCTGCGCAATCGCGGAATCCTCGATGGCCCGAAGCCGGACCCGACCAGCTACGCCATGATGCTGGTCAAGAGCTTCGTGCGTTTCCCGCACTGAGCGAACGGCGCAGTTTGCGCATGCCGCCGATCCAGCGGTCATAGTTCGCCGCTTTGTTTTGCAGGTAACCAAGAACTTCGGGATGCGGCGTGATCATGAAGCGCCCTTCTTCCACGCCGGCCACGATGGCATCAGCAACGTCGTCGGCCGTCAGGATGCCGTCGAGGTCGGCGCCGCCGAATACGTTCTCGTCGGCACCCGGGCCCGTCGCCAGGTCCAGCATGTTGGTTGCCACAGCCTGCGGGCAGACGACCGCCACGCGAATACCTTCGTCACCGTGACGGATGGCAACGGCTTCGGCAAAACCCAGCGCTGCATGCTTGGTGGCTGAGTAGGCGGCATCGCCTATCGACGACAGGAAGCCGGCAGCCGAAACGGTGTTGACCAGGTAACCACCGCCCCTCGCAACCATGCGCGGCAACAGCGCACGCGCCGCAAAAACATGTGCCATGACGTTGACGCGCCAGGACACCTCCCAGCGGTCATCAACCTCCGCCAGCACGCCGTCGGCGGAGGCCGACCCGGACTTGCCGTCCCCGAAAACAACGCCGGCATTCGAAGCAAACAGGTCGATCGGGCCGAGGTCGTTCTCCACCCGTTCGACGAGACCCGCTACCGAGTCTTCGTCGCCCACATCGGCCTGCAATGCCAGGCCGCCGATCTCGCTCGCCACGGCCGTCGCGCCGGCAACATCCAGGTCGACGACGGCCACGCGGACACCATCGCGCGCCAGGCGCCGGCATAACCCAGCACCGATGCCATTACCACCGCCGGTTACAACAGCAATCGAAACGCCATCGATCATATCGTTTTACCTCTCCGCCGCTGCGAGTTCTTCGACAAACCCGAACATTTTCGGATCAACTAGCCGGTCGGTATACAGGATGCCGTCGAGGTGGTCGTACTCGTGCTGGAACACCGTCGCATGAAAGCCGTCCGCATCGCGCTCCACCGGGTTACCGAAAGCATCGAAGCCCCGGTAGCGAATCCTGCCAGGCCGCTCGACATAGCCGCGCATTCCCGGCACCGAGAGGCACCCTTCCCAGAAACCTTCGGCCTCTTCGCCGAGTACTGTGAACTCGGGATTGACCAACACCGTGGTCGGCACGGTGTCGACGTCCGGATAGCGCGAATTGTGCTCGACGCCGAAAATCATCACGCGCCGCGGTACACCGATCTGCGGTGCTGCCAGCCCGGCACCGTCGGCAGCTTCCATCGTTTCGAACATGTCTTCGACGAGTTCGTGCAATTCAGGCGTGTCGAATACCTCGACCGGTTGCGAGATTTCACGCAGGCGCGGGTCGCCGATGCGCAGTATCGGGCGAATCGCCATCAGGCCAGCTGTACGATCTGCTTGCCGGTATTACCGCCCTTGAGCAGGTCGATCAACGCCTGCGGTGCGTTTTCGACGCCCTCGGCGATCGTTTCGCGATATTTGAGCTTGCCTTCGGCAACCCACCGGGCCGCCTTGCGAACGTATTCCTCGCAGGTCTCCGGATGATCGGTCACGATGAATCCGCGCATCGTAATCCGGCGACCAACCATCAGCATCATGCCGCGTGGTCCCGGCGGCGGTTCTGCCGCGTTGTAATCGGCAATCATGCCGCACAGGGCGATGCGACCGAAGTCGCGCATGCACCACAGCACTGCTTCCATCTGTTCGCCACCCACGTTCTCGAACAAGACGTCCACACCTTTCGGACACGCCTCTTTCACGCTCTGCAGCAAGGACTCGCTGGTCTTGTAGTTGAAGGCCGCGTCATAACCAAATTCCCCGGTTAGCAGGGCGACCTTCTCGTCTGACCCGGCCGAACCTGCAACCCGGCAGCCGAGTATCTTGCCTAGCTGGCCGACGACACTACCAACCGCCCCGGA
Source organism: Gammaproteobacteria bacterium (assembly GCA_030429005.1). Classification (GTDB taxonomy): domain Bacteria; phylum Pseudomonadota; class Gammaproteobacteria; order Steroidobacterales; family Woeseiaceae; genus UBA1847. The sequence continues at coordinate 23,281 of JAUIDP010000006.1, forward strand.
TGCCGCAGAGACAAACAACTGCTCGCCTTTCTTCGCCGCAGCAATTTTCGTCAGGCCAACATAGGCGGTCATGCCCGGCATGCCGAGTATGCCGAGATGCCACGACAGCGGCGCTTCGGACCCGGGGATCTTGCGCAGCAACCTGCCATCGGCAATCGAGTAGTTTTCCCAGCCCAGCATCCCGGTGACATGGTCGCCTTCGCTGAGGCCGTCGAACCGGCTCGATACGACTTCCCCGACAACGCCGGCTTGCAACACCTCGCCCACCTGGAACGGCGGTATGTAGGACTTCACATCGTTCATGCGCCCGCGCATGTACGGGTCGACGGACATGTACAGGTTCCTGACCAGCACTTCGCCGCTGCCGGGCTCGCCGACGTCAGTCTCCCGCAGGGAGAAGTTTTCCTGTGTCACCCAGCCGGATGGGCGACTCGCCAGACACACCTGTTTGTTTTTCATTGCTGCGTTTTCCTGAAGATGCCTACAACCTGTCTTTCAGGGAATAGTACAGCATGCCCAGCACCATGCCGGGAAACCGCAACAGCGTCCCGCCGGGGAACGTGTGGGTCGGCAGGCTTGCAAAGGCATCGAAGCGACCGGCTGTGCCGCCGATTGCTTCGGCAACGACCTTGCCGGCGAAGTTGGCGATCGAGATGCCGTGCCCGGAATAGCCCTGCGCGAACCACAGGTTCGGCGCCAGCCGGCCAACGTGCGGCAGCCGGTTGACGGTAACAGACAGCGTGCCGCCCCAGGCATAGTCGATGCCAAGATCCGCCAGCTGCGGAAACACCTTGAGCATTTTCGGCCGGACGAAGTTCGCGATGTCGGCCGGAAAACGGGCGCGGTAGTTTTCGCCACCGCCGAAGATCAGGCGCCGGTCGGCACTCATGCGGTAGAAATTGACGACGAACCGGGTGTCGTGAATCCCGTAGCGGCCGGGAATCAACGCTTCGGCCCGCGCGTCGTCCATTGTTTCGGTCGTCAGCAGGAAGTTGTTGATCGGCATGATCTTGCCCGCAACGCGGGGCTCCAGCTTGCCGAGGTAGCCGTTGCAGCCGAGCACGATGAAACGGGCTGTCACCGATCCGGTCGCCGTTCGGATCGTGGCCGGGTCGCTCCGCGTGTAATCCAGAACCCGGGACTGCTCGAAGATGCGCACACCGGCCGCGGCGGCGGCGCGAGCCAGGCCCAGCGCATAGTTCAGCGGATGAATCGTCATCGCCTGCTCGTCCTGCAGCCCTTCGAGGTAATCGTCAGTGGCGACCAGCGCCCGGGTCTGTTCGCGATTCAGTGCGCTTGTATATGGGTAGTCGTAGCGCTCGGCCAGTGCCGCGCTGATTTCCTGCGCCATGCCGAGATAGCGTTTCTTATGCACTCCCTCGAGCTGGCCGTATTGCAGGTCGCAGTCGATCGCATGCTCTTGCACGCGGTCACGAATCTCCTGCTTGGCATCCTCGGCGAATTGCCAGAACTGCCTTGACCGCTGCAGACCGAACTGCGCCTCCATCTCGAGTACATCCTTGCGCTGGCCGCTGCCGATCAGGCCGCCGTTGCGGCCGGATGCGCCAAAGCCGATACGCTCGGCCTCGAGCAACACGACATCGAGCCCCTGCTCTGCCAGGTTGAGCGCCGCCGACAAGCCAGTGAAGCCACCGCCGATGACGCAAACATCGGCACGCAGCGACTCCTGCAACGACGGATGCTCGTGCATCCCGACAGCCGTGGCTGCGTAATAACTGTCGGGATACGCGCTGGTCATGCACGCATCTTCTGCAGGGTGCGGATGTGCTCCGGGCCGGTCCGGCAGCAGCCACCGACGACGGCAGCACCGGCGGCAACCCATTTGCCTGCAGCCTGCAGCCAGTCGTCCGTCGTCGTGGTGCCGGACCATGTCTTGCTCGTCGCATCGAAGGCCTCGCCCGAGTTCGGGTAGACAATGACCGGCATGCCCGGCAGGGTTTTACGGATTCTCTCCACAAGTGCGGCGACGTGTTGCGGGCCCGTGCAGTTCACGCCGACGGCGCAGACGCGTGGATGGTCGGCAAACAGTCTCACCGCGTCCTCGATTGCGGTGCCGTCGCTGAGTTGTTCGTCGTTGCGGCAGCAGAAACTGACCCAGGCAGGAGTGCTCGCCGTTGCCAGAAGTTCACACAGTGCCCGGCCTTCGTCGTAGGACGGTACCGTCTCACAAGCCAGGATATCGGCGTCGCTGGCGTCGAGCTGCTGCAGGCGCTGGCGATGAAACGCCATCAACTCGTCCTTGTTCATGTCATATTGCCCGGTATATTCGGAGCCGTCGCAGCGGGTCGCCCCGTACGGTCCGATACTGGCTGCAACCAGCGGTGCCGGACGCTGCGGATTCGCGGCGACGAACTCATCCCTGGCCAGCAGCGCGAGCTCCGTCGCTTTCGCCACCAGTTCCGGGTCGGTCGCCTGGTAGCTGGCGCTGATAATGACTTCAGCGCCAGCGTCGAGATAGGCACGATGTGCGTCAATCACCTCTTGTGGATTGTCGAGCACGATCGACGCCGACCAGAGCGGATCGTTCAGGTCGCAGCCCTGCGCTTCGAGCTGGGTGGCGAAGCCGCCGTCGATGATGACGGGATTCTCCCCCGCGAGTAAGGCCATGAATTTGCTATTCTTCAAACAGTGCAACTCCTTGCAGCAGACAACAACGACAGGAATGTAATCATGCCAGCAGCACGCAGCACCCGCCCCTATCGCCGAGGTATCAGTATAGCGGCGATGGTCTTGTTCATCGCTACCCTGGCCGCCTGCTCATCGCCGGAACCCGCCGACGATTCGCTGTTTGTCCGCTGCGGGTTGCTGATTGACGGACTGGCCGACACACCGCTTGCCAACCGGATGGTGGTCATCAGGGAAGAACGTATCGTCGCCGTCGTGGACGGCGACGCCGAGGTACGCCCTGGCGCAGAGCTGCTCGATCTTGGCGACAGGACCTGCCTGCCGGGCCTGATCAACACGCACGCGCACCTCGACGGCACGCCTGAGGACTACGAGGACTTTTCCGTCTATTACCGGCGTACGACCGAAGAAACCAATGCATTGACGAGGGCACTGGCCGAAGAGACGATCAACGCCGGTTTCACGATGGTCTGGAACCTCGGCGCCTACTTTCCGGAAGCCATCTATCTCGTGCGCGATGAAATCGAGGCTGGCAAATCGATCGGACCTCGCATCCTGACAGCCGGTCCGTACCTGACGATTCCCGGCGGTGGCGGCGACATGGTGATGCCGGGCCACGACGAAAGCGAGATTCCGGCGGGCTCGCGGCTGGGCGTTGCCCGCGGGCCCGAGCAGTTTGCCGAGAAGACTCGGCTCGCAATCGAGCGTGGCGCAGACCTGATCAAGGTCATCGCGTCCGGCGCCGTGTTCGCGTTCGGCGGCGTCCCGGGCGCGCCGGAGATGACCGAAGAAGAAATTGCCGCCGTCGTCGAAGTCGCGCATGCCGCCGGCCTGCAGGTCACCGCGCACGTCCACAGCGCGCAGTCGGGCAAGGATGCGGCGCGTGCCGGTGTCGACACTTTCGAGCACGCGTCACTGCTTGACGACGAGGCGATTGCAATGGTTGCCGAAGCCGGCATTGCGTTGTCGATGGACATCTACAACGGCAGCTACACCGAGGAAGTCGGGCGCGAACAGGGCTATCCCGAGGAATTTATGCAGAAAAACGAGGAAACCACCGAAGCCCAGCGTGTGGTCTTCGAGAAAGCGTATGCCGCAGGCATTACGCTGCTGTACGGCACCGACAGCGGCGTGCATCCGCACCGGACCAGCGGCTGGCAGTTCGCCATCATGGTCGAGCGCGGCATGGCGCCAATGGACGCGATAAAGAGTGCAACCTCGGTGCCCGCCGATCACATGGACCTTGCGGCCGACGTCGGCGCCATCGAGGTCGGGCGTTTCGGTGATCTCGTCGCCGTGAGCGGCAACCCGCTCGAAGACATGACGATCATGCGCGACGTCGACGTGGTCATCAAAGGCGGCACCGTCGTCAAGGATGCCCGCTAGCGTGACGGCCATTACGGCCAGCGACATACTGCAGTTCTGGTTTGACGAGGTCGATCCGGCATCGTGGTTCCGTCAGAGCGACGAGTTCGATGCGGCATTGCGCGAACGCTTCGGCGACCTGCCGGAAAAAGCGCGCCGCGGAGAGTTTGATCACTGGTGTGACAGCGCAAGTGGCTATCTTGGCCTGATCATCGTACTCGACCAGTTTTCGCGCAACATTCATCGCGGCACGGCCGCTGCGTTTGCGGCGGACGACAAGGCGCTGGCACTCGCACTCGAACTGCTCGACAAGCAACTCGACCAGGACCTGACACTGGAACAGCGCTCGTTCGCCTACCTGCCGTTCCGGCATGCCGAAGACCTGCCGATGCAGATGCTCGGACTGCAAAAAACGCGGGAGATCAATGCCGCGGGTTACGGTACCGACAAGTATGCGATCAGCCACCTGTCGATTATCGAACGCTTCGGCCGCTTTCCTCACCGCAATGCCATCCTCGGCCGCGAGAATACCAGCGATGAGGAAACCTACCTGGCCGGCAACGCGCTGGGGTTTTGAATCGGCGGACAGGCCCGAAGGCCTGCCCGCGTCATCCACCTGGGGAGTTGCTACTAGTCCTGGAAGTTGTACTGGAATCCGATCGCCGAGAACGTGCCGAACTCGTCGTACTGGTACAGGCGACGCTTGTTGCCTGCATAGTAGTGCTCGGGTTCATCGGTGATATTGGATACTTCCAGGTACATCAACCAATTGTCCGTGAAGCGGTATTTCGCCGTCAGATCCAGCTGGGTGTGATCGGCCGTGTAGCGGTCGTAGTCCGGGTCGACCAGTTCATCGATGTAGGCATCGCGATAGTTCATCGCGAGTCGCAGGTCGAAGCCACCCTTCTCATATCCGATCATCGCGTTGGCAATTGAGCCGGACTGTTTTGGCATGTCGACCTTGCGCTCGCCCGTGTCCGCTTCTGAATCGACGTAGGTGTAGTTCAGGCCGAGCACGAGCCCGTCGAACGGCGGTGCCAGGAAACCGAAGTGCTGCTGGTAGTTGAACTCGATACCGAAGGCAGTGGCATCCTCGCCGTTCAGTGCGACCTCGGCTTCGTCCAGCGTCATACCGAGAAACTCGTAGTCATCGATCACCTGGATGAAGATGAAGTCTTCGATCTCTTTGTAGAACGCGCCGATTGAAACGACGCTCAACTCCGTCGGGTAGAACGCAATCGAGGCATCCAGGTTCCACGCACGGAACGGATCCAGGTCCGGGTTGCCCAGGGCACCTTCCCCGTCTTCGATTTCCACGCGATACGCAACTTCTTCCACCCGCGGCCGCACGACCGAACGGAACAGTGACGCCCGGGCGACCACACGCTCGCTGACTTCAAAGCGCCAGTTCGCACTGGGCAGCACATCGGTGTAGGAGTTGGTTGCCGATATCGGCGTGACGACGACCTGGTCCTCCGGCGGATCGCCGGGGCCGTTCTGGTCTTCCTCGATGATCTCAACGATGTTGCCGCGGTTGTCGAGGTCGGTCTGCTCGACACGAACACCCAGCGTGAAGGACGAACGATCCGTGTCCCACGTGGCCATCGCATAGGCGGCCAGCACGTCTTCGTCAAAGACGAAATCGGCGACGTTCGAGTCTATCTGGGAATCCAGGTCTTCATACTCGATCCCTGCACCGCTCGCGAGGATGTCGCGCTCGATACTGTTGTCCGATACCGGGTCCAGGGGGTTGGGAAAGCCGTAGGCCGACCCGCCGTTTGGCAGCAGGGCCTGGTCCAGGAATACGCTGCCGTCACCCGAATACAGGTCTGCATCCTCGTTGGTCTTCTTTTCGCGCCAGCGCATCTTGGCGCCGAACTTGATGGCACCGAATCCCGTATCGCGGCTCATGTCGAACGCGATAGACGTGGATGTATCCTCGTTCTTTTCGCGGAAGTGCTCGATCGTGTCCAGCTCGTACAGGCTGGGGTCGGTCAGCAGTGCGCCGAAGTCGGATTCGATAACCGGGAGTTTTGCGTTGCTGCGATCCAGCGTCAGCACCGGCATGCCGGCCGGTATGCCACCATCGCCGGATTCATATTCGGCAACCCAGAAACCGTTGACCTCATTCGGCGTGCGCTCGCGTCCGTAGGAATAGCCGAACTGGGTTTCGACCAGCCAGTTGTCGAGCTGTGTATTCGAACCCAGCGAGATCGACAGCGTATCTGCAATCTGGCCGTCGCCGCGGCTGTCGCGGCCCTTGGTATCGCGCTCGATCTCCACTTCTTCGTAGGACGCGAGTGTGTCGGTTGCCGTCGACTCGTCCAGGCCGTCGAGCCCCACCGTGACCCCATTGCGCAGCTCTGTGTCCGTGAATTTGCTGTACAGCGTATACAGGAACAGGCTGGTCGAGTCCGACACGTCGAGATCGAAGTTCAGCACTGCACCGATGCGCTCGCGACCGACCTGGTACAGGCGCGGATTAAACTCTTCCGTATAGTCGCTGCCATTGTCAGACACTTCCCAGTCATCCGCCTCGTTGTTGTCGATCTGCAGTTCACGGTCGTGGTAGCTCAATGCCGCTGCGACGCCGAGGCGCTTGCCGCCGGACAACTCGAAAATGTTACTGCCGGCAACGGAAACCTTCGGCCCCCATTCATCGCTCAACCCGTTCAGCGAACCTTCGGCGCGCGCCTTGAAGTAGGCGCCCTTGCGGCTGAAAGCGCTCAGCGTCTTGACGTTAATCGACCCGCCGATCGCATCGCCGTCCATGTCGGCTGTCAGCGTCTTGTTGATCTCGAGGCCATCGAGCACATCAGACGGAACGACGTCAAGCTGCAGCGCGCGGCGAGGTTCCGTGGCGGCTGCCCGCAACCCGTTGATCGAGGTCGCGTTCAGGTCCGGGTCCATGCCGCGAATGACAACATAGCGGCCCTCGCCCTGGTCGTTCTCCACGGTAACGCCCGACAGGCGGCGCAGCGATTCCGCGACATTCTGGTCGGGGAACTGGCCCATTGCGTCGGTGTCCAGTACTGACACGAGGTTCTCGGCCGAGCGCTCCTGGTTCAACGCACTCGCCAGCGCGGCAGCCTGGCCGTAGACGATGACTTCCTCGGTGGCCCCGTCTCCGGCGCCGATGACGACACTGCCCATCGCCAGCCCGCCTTCGCCGACGACGATCGGGACACTCTTGTCCGCCGTGCCAACGTACGAAATCACCAGCGTGTACTCGCCGGCCGGCACATTATTGAAGCGGAACTGACCACGATCGTCAGTCGCTGTCGTGCGCTGCAGTTCGCTGATGTGGACTTCGGCGCCCTTGAACACGATCGTGTTGTTCGCGTCGACGAGTTCGCCGGTTACCGTCTGCGCGGCAACGACCGGCGCGAGCAGCAGCCCCGCCAGCGCCAGTGAGAATGTAGATAACGCCCTGCTAAGCATCGTTGGCCTCCTGTTTCGCCGGCTCTCCCGTTCGCCGGCAACCTGTTGAGTTGATGGTGTTACGGCGTGCTCCCCCCGAGTACAGGAACCACTTGCCTGCATTCAGTATAGAACAAATATTTTCAATATCAACTTTACTGGAAAATTTGTTCTATACTAATATGAAACGTCTATTCCATGCTTGAAAAATATGTTTCACTGTGCCGCGCCAACAAGTAGAAGAGGGTCGATCCCCACGTGACAAGTCCACCAGACAACCTGGAATCACTGCGTTCAGCGATCACCAGCCGCTACGACCAGCTCAGCCCGCGCCTGAAGCAGGTCGCCTCGTTCGTGCTGGACAACCCGAATGACATGGCGCTCGAAACACTGGCGGTCAATGCCCGGCGCTGCGAAGTGCAGCCGTCGACGATCGTGCGGTTCGCCAAGGTTTTCGGCTACAGCGGTGCGAGCGAAATGCAACGGCTGTTTCGCGACGAAATCCTCACGGCGGCGCCCAGCCCGAGCTACTCGGAAAGAATCCGCCAGTTCCATGAGCGCACGGACGGCATTGACCGGATGCAGCCCTACAACGTCATGCAGGAGTTTGCCGAGAGCAACATCATCGCGCTCGAGCACCTGCGCGAAGGGGTCAGCGAAAAAGACCTGGCGCGCTCCGTCGAACTGATCCAGCAGGCACACACTGTCTACCTCGCCGGTGTGCGCCGCGCTTTCCCGGTCTCGGCCTACCTGGCTTATTCACTGAGTCACGTCGAAAAACGCGCATTCCTGCTGGACGGGGTTGCCGGCATGACCTCGGAACAAAGCTGGATGCTGGGCGCCGACGATCTGCTGATCGCCGTGTCCTTCAAGCCCTACGCTCCTGAAACGCTGGCAGTCGTGGAAACGGCCGCGGCCAACGATGTACCGATGATTGCCATCAGCGACAGCCGGCTGAGTCCGATCGCGAAGGAAGCGGACGTCTGTTTCGAAATCAAGGACGCCGAAGTCCGGCAATTCCGCTCGCTGACCGCTTCCATGTGCCTGGCACAAACGCTGGTCATCAGTTACGCCTACAAATACGGCCTCGACAAGGCAATGGAGGGCTAAGCCATGGTAGGTATCGCTGTCATCGGTGCCGGACGTATCGGCCAGATTCATGCGGGCAACCTGCACCGGCATCCGCAGGCAGATCTGCGCTGTATTGTCGACGTCTCCGACGCCGCGGCCGAACAGCTCGCCCGTGCCTGCGCCACCGAGGTCGGTTCGCTGGAATCGATGCTTGCCGATCCGGCCGTGCAGGCCGTCGTCATCGCAAGCTCGACCGATACGCACGCCGAGCTGGTCACCAGGTGCGCACAAGCGGGCAAGAAAATATTCTGCGAGAAGCCGCTGGACCTCAGTGTCGCGACGGCCTCGAAATGCCTGCGCGTCGTCGAGCAGGAAAAAGCCCTGCTGGTCATCGGTTTCAATCGACGGCACGACCCCTCGTTCGAAAGGGTCAAAGCCGAAGCTGTCTCGGGCGCTGTCGGCGACGTCGAGGTTGTCAGCATTACGAGCCGTGACCCGTCGCCACCACCGGCCGACTATATCGGCCGCTCGGGCGGACTTTTCCGCGACATGATGATTCACGATTTCGATATGGGCCGCTGGCTGCTTGGCGAAGAGCCGGTCGAGGTCTTCGCCCGCGGCAGCGTGCTGGTTGACGAGGCGATTGCCGAGGCCGGGGACATCGACACCGCCGTCGCAACGCTCAGGACCGCGTCCGGCAAGCTGTGCCAGATTACGAATTCACGGCGTTGCAGCTACGGCTATGACCAGCGCATCGAGGTATTCGGTTCGGCCGGTATGGCGCGCGCCGGCAACCAGCGCGAGACCCTGGTCGAAACCGCGGACAACAATGGCTTCGCCCGCGACCCCGCCCTGCCGTTTTTCCTGGAGCGTTATGCCGACGCCTACCGCATCCAGCTCGAACGTTTCCTGCGCGCCGCGTCCGGCGAGAAGATCGACCTGCCAACCGGCGACGACGGGCTGCGCGCATTGCAGATTGCCGATGCTGCACAGCAGTCGCACGAAAGCGGCCAACCGGTGACGATATGAAAAAACCGCTACGCTTCGGCCTCGTCGGCACCGGCTTCATGGGCAAGGCGCACGCGATAGCGATGCGCTCGGTCGGCACCATATTTCCGGAAGTCGCTGCGCCGGAGCTCGACTACCTCGTGGACAGCAACGCGGCACGCGCACAGGAGCTCGCGGATGCCTGGGGTTTCCGGCGCGCCGGCGACGACTGGCAGGCCCTGTGCAACGACCCGGATATCGACGTCATCAGCATTTGCACGCCGAATCACCTGCACAAGGAGATGGCGCTTGCCGCGGCCGCCGCCGGCAAACACACCTGGTGTGAAAAGCCGCTGGGCCTGGGCGGTCCTGAAGCCGAGGACATCTGGCGCGCTGCGGAAAAAGCGGGTGTCAGGACGTCAATGGGTTTCAACTACATGTGCAACCCGTTGATCGGCCTCGCGAAGGAACTGCTGGCCTCGGGCGAGATCGGCGACGTTTTCAATTTTCGCGGCAGCTACCTGGAAGACTACCTCAGCGACCCCGAAGCACCGTTCAGCTGGCGCTGCCTGCGGAGCCAGGGCGGCAGCGGCGCACTGAACGATCTCGGCACACACCTGATCAACATGGCGGAATACCTGCTCGGACCGATGCAGTCCGTATACGGCGCGCTGGCGACCGTGCACACGCACCGCATTGATCCGGCCAGCGGGCAGCCCCGCGAAGTCGAGAATGAGGACATTGCACAGGTCTTGCTCCGCTTTGAACGCGGCCCGGTTGGCACGATGGAAATCAGCCGCGTCGGCACCGGCAAGAAGTGCGGTCTCGAATTCGAGATCCACGGCAGCAAGGGTTCGCTGATGTTTGACCAGGAGCGCATGAACGAGATTCGCCTGTTTCGCACCGGCGAACCGGCGGTCGAGAGCGGCTATCGCACGATCCTCGCCGGGCCGCAACACCCGGACTACGCCCGGTTCTGCCCGGCTCCCGGGCACGGCCTGGGTATCAACGACCTGAAAATCATCGAAGCAAGAAACTTCCTGCATAGCATCGCCACCGATACACCGGTCTATTGCGACTTTGCCAACGGCTGGCGTGTACAGGCGATTGTCGATGCAGTTGAACGATCACATCGGGACCAGCAATGGGTCGATGTCACGCAAGGAAAACACTGAAATGACACTGCATATCACCGAACACCGCGACGGCTTCCCTGCCGGCACGACCAACATCACCCGGCACGACGACGCGGACAACAATGCGTTGATCACGCTGGACGTCGTCAAACTGGCGGCCGGCGAATCCCTGTCAGTGAAGACGGACGTCGAGACCGCATGGCTGCTGATGAGCGGCTCCGTGACGGGCAATGCCGGCGGCACGGAATTCGCCTTGCAGCGCAGCTCGCTGTTCGACGAGTCTTCAAGCTGCGTACACGTCGCCGCCGGCACCGAAGTCGACATGCAGGTTCTCTCGGATACCGAGTTCACGGTCTATTCCTGCGACAATACGCTGCCGTTTGCGCCGCGCGTGTTTCAGCCGGACGACGTCGCCAACGAACCGCGCGGCAAGGGCCAGGTCAATGACCGCTGCCTGCGCTACGTCCGAACGATTTTCGACGACACGAACTCGGACCCGAACACCGGCCTGGTGCTCGGCGAAGTCATCACGTTCCAGGGCGCGTGGTCCAGCTATCCGCCGCATCATCACCCGCAGCCGGAGATCTATCACTACCGCTTTACCGAACCGCAGGGCTACGGACACGCCGAGCTTGGCGAGACCGTGCTCAAGGTGCGCAACTACGACACGGTCAAGATCCTCGACCTGAACGACCACTCGCAGTGTTCGGCCCCCGGCTATGGAATGTATTACTCGTGGGTCATCCGGCACCTGCCGGACAATCGCTACAGCGTGCCGGAATTTACCGAGGAACATACCTGGATCATGCGGCCTGACGCGAAATACTGGGACCCACAGGTCTGATATGGACCGATCCCTGGACGTAATCTGCCTGGGCCGGGTCGCCGTTGACCTGTACGGCAACCAGGTCGGCGGCCGGCTCGAGGACGTGCAGACGTTTGAGAAATCCCTCGGCGGCTCATCCGGCAACCTGGCCGCGGGCCTTGCCCGCCTCGGTGCCCGGTCGTCGATGCTGTCACGGGTCGGCGATGAGCAAATGGGCCGCTTCGTCCGCGAAGCGCTGCAGGCGGAAGGCGTCGACACGAGTCACCTGGCCACGGATCCCGGGCGCCTGACGGCCCTCGTGATACTGGGCATCGCCAGCCGCGACTCGTTCCCGCATATCTTCTATCGTGAACGGCCCGCCGACCTCGGTATCGAGACGAGCGACTTCGACAAGGACTACATCGCCTCGAGCCGCGCACTCTCGATCACCGGGACACACCTGTCGACCGAGCAAAGCTTTGCCGTCGTGCAGCAAGCCGTCGGGTTTGCCGTCGAGTCCGGCACCCGCGTGATCCTGGACATCGATTACCGCCCGGTGCTGTGGGGCCTGACATCAGCCGGTGATGGCGAAGAACGCTTTATCGAAAGCCGCGAAGTGACGGCGCGCTACCAGGCAATTGTTCGCCACTGCGACATCCTTGTCGGCACCGAGGAAGAAATCCAGATCGCCGGCGGCAGCACTGACACACTGGCGGCGCTGAAGAACCTGCGCGAGATCTGTTCGGCGACCATCGTTTGCAAACGCGGGGCGATTGGCTGCTCGATTTTCACCGGCGCAATCCCCGGTTCGCTGGACGATGGCATATCGGTCAGCGGTGTCAGGGTCGAGGTGTTGAATACGCTGGGTGCCGGCGATGCGTTTCTCAGCAGCTTCCTGTGCGCCTGGCTGGACGGCCGGGACTGGGCAGAATGCGCGCGCTACGGTAATGCCTGCGGCGCCCTCGTTGTATCCCGGCATGGCTGCACACCGGCGATGCCAACCCGCATCGAACTGGACGACTACCTGGCGCGCTCCGCGGACATCGCGAGGCCGGACAAGGACAAGCGCCTCGCACTGTTACATCGCACGACAACGCGACGGAGCGCTCGCAGGAACCTATGTGTCCTGGCATTCGATCATCGCCGGCAACTGGAAGACCTCGTGATTGCGACCGAACCCGCCGGCCACCGGATCGCCGAGTTCAAGCAACTCGTCTGTCGAGCCGCCGAGCAGGTTGCGGCGGATGCCAGCGCCGGCACCGAGGTCGGCGTCATTGTCGACGAGCGATATGGAGAAGCGGTGCTTGCCCGGCTGACGGACAGGCAGTGGTGGGTCGGCCGACCGGTCGAAATCCCGGGGTCCTGCCCCATCGAGTTTGACCCGCGCAGCAGCATGGGCCTGCCGTTGCTCAAGTGGCCGGCCGCCCAGGTTGTGAAGTGCCTGGTCTTTTATCACCCGGACGACGACATCGAACTGCGCCTGCAGCAGGAAGACCGTATTCGGCAGCTGCACACCGACTGCGCCGAACTGGGCCGCGAGTTGCTGCTGGAAATCATTGCAACGTCGAAAGGTCAGCCTTGCGACGAACACACGGTGGCCAATGTCATGCGGCGCATGTACAACCTGGGCATCTACCCCGCCTGGTGGAAGCTCGAGTCGCAGACTGAACAGGGCTGGCAGGAGATCACCGCGGTCATCGAACAGTACGACCCGCAATGCAACGGCGTGCTGATGCTCGGCCTCGATGCGCCGGAAGCAGAGTTGCGCGACAGTTTTGCCGTCGCCCGGCCGTTCGACATATGCAAGGGCTTTGCCGTTGGCCGGAGTATCTTCGGCGGTGCGGCTCGGCAATGGTTCGCCGGTGAGATCGACGATGCCGCGGCGATCCGCATGATCGCAGACAATTACGCGCAGATGATCAGTTACTGGAACGCAGCGGAGGCCTGACGTGACGACAAAGATCCGACTCACCATGGCGCAGGCTTTGCAACGCTACCTGGCCGCACAGTACGTCGAAATCGACGGCGAACGCCAACGACTGGTCGCCGGCATGTTCGCGATCTTCGGTCATGGCAACGTGGCCGGGATGGGCCAGGCATTGCAGGATGCCGGCCCAGCGCTGCCGGTATTCCGCGCCCATAATGAGCAGTCCATGGCGCACTCGGCCATTGCTTATGCAAAGGCCATGCGCCGAAACCGCCTGATGGCCTGTACGACGTCGGTTGGACCGGGCGCAACCAACATGGTAACGGCGGCGGCCCTCGCCCACGTCAATCGCCTGCCCGTACTGCTGCTGCCGGGCGACACGTTTGCAAACCGCCTGCCGGACCCGGTGTTGCAGCAGGTCGAGGACTATTCCGACCCGACAATTACGGCGAATGACTGTTTCCGGCCCGTGTCACGCTACTGGGACCGCATCATGCGGCCCGAGCAGTTGCTGCAGTCGCTGCCACAGGCGATCAGCGTACTCACCGACCCGGTGGACTGCGGCCCGGTCACGCTGGCGCTGCCACAGGATGTGCAGGCCGAGGCTTATGACTACCCGCAGGCATTTTTTGCCGAGCGAACGCACCGGGTATTGCGTGCCGGCGCCGACACCGAAGAGCTCTCGGCGGCGGTGGCCGCGCTGGCCGCAGCAAGTCGGCCGCTGATCATCGCCGGCGGCGGCGTGCACTACGCCGGTGCAACGGCGGCACTGGCCGGGTTTGCCAGCAAGTACTCGATCCCCGTCGCCGAAACTCAGGCGGGCAAAGGTGCACTGCCGTGGGACCATGAATTCAATGTCGGCGCCATCGGCGTGACCGGCTCCAGCGCCGCGAACGCACTGGCAGAAGATGCCGACCTCGTCATCGCCATCGGCACACGCCTGCAGGATTTTACGACCGGTTCGGGCCTGTTGATCGGCAGGGCCGGCACGCCGATCCTCAGCATCAACGTAGCAAGGCACGACCTCGTCAAGCGCTCGGCGCTCACGCTCTGTGGCGATGCCCGGCGGTCGCTGCAGGATATCGAAAGCAGTCTCGGTGATTGCGACGTCGACCCGGCGTGGGTCCGTCGCATCGCAACGCTGCGCGACACCTGGAACGACGAGGTCACGGCGGCAACGACGATCAGTGACAATGACAAGCCGTCCGATGCCGAAGTGCTCGGGGTCGTCAATCGCCGCTTCATGCAGAATGCGACGGTCGTCTGCGCGGCCGGCGGACTGCCGGGCGAACTGCACAAACTGTGGCGCGCCGCCGATGCCGACAGCTACCACGTCGAATACGGCTATTCCTGCATGGGTTACGAAATCGCGGGCGGCATCGGCGCCAGGATGGCACACCCCGAGCGGGACATCGTCGTTATGGTCGGCGATGGCAGTTACCTGATGCTGAACTCGGAGATCGCGACGTCGATCGCGCTGCAGCAGAAACTCATCATCGTCGTGCTCGACAACCGCGGCTTCGGTTGCATCAATCGCCTGCAAACATCGTTGGGCGGCCGCGGCTACAACAACCTGTTGCAATCGAGCTACGCGGACCCGGCGGCGGCTCCCGACATCGACTTTGCACAACACGCGGCGTCGCTCGGCGCCCTGGCCGAGAAGGTCTCCGGCATCGGTGAACTGGACGCGGCACTGCAACGAGCCCGCGAAGCCGCCACCACTGCCGTGGTCGTTATCGAAACCGATCCGCTGCCGTCGACCGCAGCCGGCGGCACCTGGTGGGACGTGCCGGTGGCCGAAGTCGCCGACGACGAACAGGTGCAGGCTGCATCCGAACATTACCAGGACCGACAGAGGCAGCGCTGACATGAGTATTTCGCTGGGCATCAACCCGATCACCTGGAGCAACGACGACCTGCAATACGTGGGCGCCGATATTTCGCTGCAGACCTGTCTTGCCCAAACGGCAGCTGCCGGCTTCGATGGCATCGAACTTGGCCACAAGTTTCCGCGCGATGCTGAGCAGTTGCGACCACTTCTCGACGAACACGGTCTTGCGCTCGTGTCCGGCTGGTACAGCGGCCGCCTGCTGACGCGCGACGCTGCGAGCGAGGCCGACGCCATGAAGAAACACGCCAGCCTGCTTGCCGCGATGGGCTGCGAGGTTTTGATTTTTGCCGAGGTTACCGGCTGCATTCATTCCGACATCGACGCGCGCCTGTCGCAGCGCCCGGAGCTGGCGGCTGGCGACTGGCGACAGTTCGGCGAACGAATGTCGGAAGTGGCCAGGGTGGCAGCCGACTACGGCCTGAAACTGAGCTACCACCACCATATGGGTACGGTCGTCCAGTCGGCCGCCGACATCGACGCGCTGATGCAGGCAACGTCGGACGACGTCTACCTGCTGCTGGACACCGGCCATGCCTTTTTTGCCGGCGCTGACCCGGTACAACTGGCGGCAAGCTATGCCGACCGAATTGGCCACCTGCATTGCAAGGATATTCGCGAATTGCCGATGCGCCGCTGCCTGAACCGCGATGGCAGTTTCCTGGACGCGGTACTGGACGGCGCGTTTACCGTGCCGGGAGACGGCTGCATCGATTTCCCGGCGGTGCTGGCAGAACTCCGCGATTATTCCGGCTGGGCCGTCGTCGAAGCGGAACAGGACCCGAGTATTGCGCCGCCAGCCCGCTATGCCCGGCTGGGCCACGACAACCTGCGCGCGCTAGTCCGTGCCGAACACGACCTCGTTTAGCACCGCATAAATTCCCGGCGCTGCCGCGACAACGAGGCTGCCTTTGACCAGTGCGTCTTCGTCCGGCAGGCAATCGTTGATGACACCGCCGGCCTCCCTGATGATCAGTGCGCTGGCGGCAAAGTCCCAGGAGTTCATGTGTGGCTCGAAATAACCGATCAGGCGCCCTGCGGCGACGTACGCCATGCTAAGCGCACCGCTGCCGTTGCGGTGATACATGCCGTTGCGGCTCGCAAGCCGCGCAAACGGCACGATGGTCTGCTCGGGCGTCACACGGTTTGAGAAGCCGACACAGACCAGGCCCTGCTCCAGGCTGGTAGCAGCCGAGGCCGAGATCGGTCGGCCATTCAGCGTGGCGCCGGCGCCGTCCCGCGCAGCGAACAGCTCGTCATGCACCGGGTCAAAGACGACACCGATGCGGAACGTCGTGCCCTCGACATAGGCGATCGAGATACACCAGCTCGGAATACCATTGACGAACGGCTGCGTGCCGTCGATCGGGTCGATGATCCAGGTGCCCTTGCCGGCATCCGGCACGAAACTGTCCGGATCTTCTTCGCCGAGAAACAGGTCGTCCGGGTATTCGCGCATCAGCGCCGCTTCCAGCAACTTCTGGGTTTCGAGATCCGCTTCGCTGGCCATGTCCTGCACGCCTTTGCTTTGCACGTCCAGGGTTTCGAAGCGGCTGAAATAGTCCAGCGCCAGCGCCCCGGCCTCGCGGATCACCTTGCAGGCGAAATCAAAACGTTCGTCAATTCCCGGCATTCATCGCCACCTGAAAATTGCTCGTTCACATTGCCGGTGGATGACGAAGTGCTTCTCCGTGACCGGCGTTGTGACGTGCACCATAACCTCGTCCAATTCGGGGAACGCATCGAACAACAGCACATTGACCTGCTTGAGTTCGTTGTCCGCTCCGCATTCTGACGCGTAATTCGCCAGTACCGTTCCCGTATCGGACTCTACCTCGACTGTCGCATCGCTGCATGCCGACGCGGTATCGAGCCGGAACACGTTGTCCGTTTCCCCCAGCCTCGCATTTGTGGCCGCTTCGCCTGCTATCGCGTACAGCATTTGCACACTGCTATCGATGCGACCTTGCGCGGACATTTCGACGACCAGTTCTGCAGTCTCGTTTTGGTGCTGGCCGTGAAACAGAGCGTGATCGCCGCAGAAATCCGGTCCATCGTCCTGGCCGCACGCCGCCAGCATCAGTCCGCTTATTGCGATCGCGAGAGTTCGGCTAGTCACTGGCCTTGACCCGCCACAGGCTCGTTGCCAGGATGATCGATACGACCGAGGCACCGATCCAGAACATGATCGGCACCGTGTAGTCATAGAAATATACCGTCGGCGCATTCTCGCCGATCGGGAAGACCACCCGGACCTCGCTGTCGTAGATCAGCTTGCCGCTGATGTAGTCCTGCATGCCGGCGCCGATGTAGCTGAAGATGCCGATGAAACCCATCGCCGCACCGGCTACTCGTTTGGGCGCGATGTCGATCGCAAACAGGCCGCCCAGTGCAGCCAGCAACCCGCTGAGACCGAAGCCGTAGACGATCAGCGCGGCAGCCAGCACGAAGCTGTTGGTCGGCCCGTAAAAAATGACGACCAGCGGCAGCAATTCCATCAGGCCGAAGATCAGGTTGGCCGGCGGCCGGCGCGCGTCGAACAGTTTGTCCGACAGGTAGCCATAGGCAACGCAGCCCAGGATGCCCGCCGCGGTATTCAGGAAGATAAACAGGTTGGCGTCGAACAGGTCGAAACCGCGGATTTCCTGCAGGTAGACATTGCCCCAGCTGTTGACCGCGTAACGCGTGATGTACATCGTCGAACTGGCCATCGCGATGACCCACATCGACGGGATCGCCAGGACTTTCAACTGGTCGCGCCAGATCTTTGCCGCATCGTGTTTGATCGGCCGCGCATGCACCCCGCCATCGCCGCTCCACTCGGCAATCGACGGCAGGCCGAGCGTCTGCGGACGGTCCTGCAGGAAGCGGTAGATGAGCCAGGCCGCCAGGACGCAGATCGCTGCCGGCGTCCAGAATCCCCATTGCCATGGCAGGCCAAGGCCCTTCGGCGGCGCGGCAATCAGGTAGGCGATGCCGAGGTAGGTCAGGCCTTCGCCGATCGAGTGTGCTGTGCTCCAGATGCCGTAGTAGCGGCCGCGCTCGCCGTTGCTGAACCAGTTGGCCATAGCCACAACGGCGGACGGGGCGCCGAAACCCTGGAACCAGCCATTCAGCACCCACAGCAATGCCGACACCCAGACGACCGACGACAGCGACATGCCGAAATTCAGCAGCGCCGACATCAGGATGCCGAAGGCAAAAAACTTCTTTACGTTGGAGTAGTCGGCGAGAAAGCCGTTGCTGAACTTGCCGGCCGCATAGCCGTACAGCAGCATGGAGCCGATGAAGCCCACCTCCTCCGGCGTGAATATTCCTGCATCCATGATCGGCTTCTTGACGACATTGAATGCGAGCCGGCAAACGTAGCCGAGACCATAACCGACCGTCAGGATCACGATGATGTTGCGGCGGTGATCGTGAAACTGGCGGTCGATCTCGGCCTGGTCCGTCAGCCTGGGGGCATCGGGACCGGCCGCGAAGAAATGCAGGATGGACTTCAAGGCGTTACTTTAGCTGCATGGCTTCACGAATACGATGCCAGGGCACCAGCTTGAAGTTTTGCCGCTCGGCCGGCGATATATTCCTGCCGTCCTGGGCAACAAACACGCCTTCGGGATAGTCCGGCCCGAGGTAGGCGCTGTTGACGTCCAGCCCGTCGGTTTCCGAGATGCCATCGATACCGGTCGCATCGTCAGCAACGACGTGGAAGATGCCGATAAAGGCATTGTCACCGCCACGTTCGTAGAGTGCGTAGCTGTCGGCACCCTGGTTGGACGCCACGAGGTAGCCGCCGCCGTCCTTGCCGTAGTAGATGGCGAGGCCTTCGACGTCGGCGGTCAGGTTGCCCGCATCGTCGGTGCTGTCCACGAGTGTGCGGGCGTCACCGCCGTCCGGCTCCGCCGAGTATTTCCAGATGCCGACATTCTCCTCGCCGACATACAGGTCACCGGTTTCGTCATCCGCGACGCAGCCTTCGGTCTGCGAACCGGCGTTGAACTCCCGTACCGGCGTCGCGCCGATCTTGCCGTTGCCACTGTCCTGCAACTCCCACTGCCGGACCAGGCCATCGGTGTCATTGATGTATACGTAGTACTTGCCGCTGGCGGCACTCCGGTACATACACTGGCCGTACGGATCGGACATGCCGGTATCGATGATGCCGTCGGCGACATCGACCAGTGTCCGCGTTTCCTTGTCGATAATGTAGACGCTGATGCCGTCCGTTGAACGGTTGCTCGCCGTTACGACGTCGACTTTCCGGCCATCGAGTTCGAAACCGTAACGCAGGTCAACATTGTTGATGCGGCCGTCGGCGCGCGACTGAATGAGTTCGCCGGTCAGGCTGTAGACATTGATGCCGCGTTTTTTCTGTGAGCCGATGATGACGCTCAGCTCCGGCTTGTCCGGATGCACCCAGATCGCCGGGTCGTCCGCAGCGTCGCCGAAACTCTTGACCGGTTCCGTTTCCATGCTGGCCGACACGGTCACCGCCGTTTGCGCCACCTTGCGGCCCGGATTGCCGAGCGCGCCATTGACCAGCCCGGTTGCGGCAGCGAAATCCGACCATTGAACAATCTTGTAGTTGGTGGCCGCATCGCCGTTGTCGTCGTCCGTGACAACCAGGAGCCCGCCATGGCCGTTGATCGCGGCAGCAGTCGCAGCAATGCCTTCCGATTCATCCGCGCCATCCACGGCAGCCGTTGCGACGTGCTCCAGTGTTTCGAGGTCATAGACCTGCAAACGACTTTCGTCGGCGTCCGAAACCAGCAAATAGCCGCCGGCGTCGTGTTCGTAAGTGGTGATGCCCTTGACGTCACCGGCAAAGTTGCCGAACGGTTCCGCTACATCGACCGTTTGCATTTCCGTTTCGGATTCGGGCTCGGCGTTCAGCTTGAAGACACCGATCACCTCGTGCGAAAAATAGATCGCTGCCCCGGCATCGTGGCCGACGCAGTGCCCGGCGCCGTAGCCCACCGGGATCGAACGCACGTTGCGCACAACCAGCTCACCATCCCTGCCAAGCAACTCCCATTGCTCGACCATGCCGTCGGCGGTCGCGAAAACATAGGTCTTGCCCGACAGCGGGCTCTGGTACAGGCACATGCCCTCGATCTCGGCTTCGACACTCTGCAACGGCCCGCTCATCGGCACGATGTTGCGGCTTGCGGCGTCGACGGTGTAACCGAGAATCTCTGAGGCGTCCACGTCGTAGGCAACGACGAGCCCGACCGACTTGCCACCCAGCGAGAATTCGCTGCGAACATCGACCAGCGAAATGTGGGCATCGCCGACTGACGCAATTCTGTCACCGTCCAGTCCGTATACTTCCAGACCGCCGGCACCACCCGCGCCCAGGATCAGGCTGTTCGCGAGGTCCGCCGGGTCGATCCAGATGGCCGGGTCGTTGGCACCGTCCGCCGCCGTCGGCGTCGTTTGTGCGGCAGGGACGACGGTCGGTGTCTCGTTTGGCTGCTCGCCGGCTGACGAATCCGACCCGCAGGCCAGCAGGCCCGCCAGGAGAATGGGTACTAACAATTTGTAATTCATAAGAAAATCTACTCTCAGTGCGGTTGCGGTGAGGTTGGGCCAAGCTGCCCGGACATTATCGCAGAAAATGAAACAAATATTCTACTTTTGTTTATAATAGGAACAAATGTTCTAATCCTGTCCATGCCGGAGCCCCTCCAATGACTCAAGAACGCTCGATTTTGCTGCTTGTCAGCATCGCCTTCGTTGGCACGCTGGCCGTCGCCTGCAGCAAAGACAAACCAGCGACGGATACTCCGTCTGATGCCGCCACGCATGCAAGCGTTGGAATCCTGATGTTCGGCGACAGTGGCTATCACCTCAACTATCCCGACCAGGACGACTACGACGACCTGTTTACGCCGGAGGAGTTTTACCAGGACGAGTGGGACGACTGGGAGGACGACAAGCGCCCCATGGACGAGTTTGAAGCACGCCCGACGTCAATTTCACCGGTCACGGGCCAGACGGTTCCAGCCACGGGAATGCACGCAGTTTCGAGGGCTATGAAAACGTTCTGCGCCGAAAAGGCAACCTGCCACTTCGGCCTGATGCTCGGCGACAATATTTACCCGAGCGGCGCGACCCTCGGCGCCGACGGATTCGATGACGCCGACCGGTTCCGCGACATATTCACTATTCCTTTCGGCGACATTGTCCAGAAGCCGGACTCCTACCGCACCTACGTGACACTGGGCAATCACGACTGGGAAACTTCGCGCGAAGGCGGCTTTGCACAAATCGAGTTTCTCGACGCAGCCGAAGAGTTCTATATCGACGGACCGTTCTATACCGTCAAACCGCCCGCCGGCAATGGCGACATCGAACTGTTTATTGTCGATACTGCGATGATTCTCGCCTCGACAACCGTCTACGAGGACTTCCTGCATGACGACGGCTCCGAGGCAACCACTGATATCCTTGACGAACCGGACTACTTCGTCGAACCGATGACAGAGGCAGAAAAAGCACAACCGCAGTGGCTGGAAGAACAACTGAAGGCGTCGACGGCAAAATGGAAATTTGTTGTCGCCCATCACCCTGTCTGGTCTTCTTCCGGCAGCAAGTTCGAGCAGGCGCGCGTACTGCGTGAAATGCTGCTGCCCGCCATGTGCCGTTATGCCGATGGCTACCTCGTAGGTCACGACCACACGCTGGAAATTCATACCGATGACTGTTCGGCTGCACTCGGCAAGGCAACAGCAGAGCCGCTGGTGCAGATCGTTTCCGGCGCCGCGGCCAAGCAACGACCAACACACACGACATTCATGCAACACCAGGATGCCAAGTATCCCGAACACAAGACTCTCTATGCAGAGGGCCTGTTGTGGGGATTTGCCCACATGACGCTGGAAGGCGATACCGCTCGCGTCCAGACGATCAAGTTGCCGGACGATGGCAGCTCTGACATGACCGTGTCTTTCGAATTTGAATTTCCCCGGCGCTCGCACCTCAACCAGTAACCGATGACTGCTGCACTCTCGTTCATCGGCTTCACGGTAACGGTTGCGGCAATTTCCTGGTGGCTGACCCGCAAGGATCGTATGGACTCCTCGGAGGCCTACTTTCTTGCCGGCCGCAGCCTGACGGCCTGGGTCATCGCCGGGTCACTGATGTTGACGAACCTGTCGACCGAGCACCTGATCGGGCTCAACGCCGACGCGTTCAATCACACCATTGCCGTGATGGCATGGGAAACGACCGCTGCGCTCGCGATGGTACTGGCGGCGCTGTATTTCCTGCCGCGCTACCTGGCGATCGGTCTCACGACGATTCCGGAATTCCTGGCGCAGCGTTTTGACAACACCACACGCGTCATCGCGTCACTGTTGTTCCTGTTTTCCTACGCGGTTGCGATTCTGCCGGTAGTCCTGCTGTTTGGTGCCGAGGGCCTTCAGAGCCTGTTCCAGGTATCGGATGCGTTCGGTGTGAGTCCGGCGCAGGCGAAGTGGATCATGGTCTGGGGCATCGGGCTCCTCGGCTCCATGTATGCGATATTCGGCGGCCTGAAAGCCGTCGCGATCTCCGACACGATCAACGGCATCGGTTTTCTGATTGCGGGCCTGCTGATTCCGTTGCTTGCACTCAGGCTGGTTGGTGACGGCGACATCCTCGCAGGCTTTAGCCAGGTGTATGCCGCCGAGCACAGCAAGTTCGATATCACCGGCGACGAACCGGGATCGTTTTTGCCGTTTGGCGTGCTGTTTACCGGCCTGATCGTCAACCAGGTTTTTTTCTGGTGTACGAACCAGTCGATCATCCAGCGGGCGCTGGGTGCGAAGAATCTCAAAGAAGCCCAGAAAGGTGTCCTGATTGCAGCGACTTTCAAGCTGCTCGGACCAATCGCAGTCGTCCTGCCCGGCGTCATCGCCTATCACATGTTCAAGGACACCTTGTCCAGCGACCAGTATCTGCAGGCCTACCCGATGCTGGTACGAACCGTTTTGCCGACCGTGTTTACCGGGTTCTTCGCCGCCGTCATGGTTGGTGCGGTTCTCAGCACCTTCAACAGCGTCCTGAACAGCGCCGCAACCCTGTTCAGTGAAGGCATTTATCGCAGCACAGTCAATCCCGAGTCCTCCGGCCGCAACCAGGTACGCATCGGCCGGCTGTTCAGCGCCGTGCTGGCAGTGGCCGCGATGCTGGTTGCACCAACAATCGATACATCCGGCAGCCTGTACATCTACCTGCAGCAAATCAATGCCACGTTTTTCGGTCCGATGCTCGCCGTGATTCTGTGTGGGCTGATGACCCGGTTCGTCAATGCGCGTGCCGCGAAGGTGAGCCTGCTGGTCGGCCCATTGCTCTTCTACTTGCTAAATTTCGTCTACGGTAATGCGTACCAGGCATTGATGATGAAGCTCTTCAACCTGGGTGAGCCACTGCACTTCCTGCATACACTTGCGGTCGTGTTTCTACTGACGCTGCTGATGCTGTTTGTACTTAGCCAGGGCAAGCGAGAGCCGGTCCGCAAATCTGCGGTTCCAGTAGCTAACGCCAGCCTGAATCTCGAACCATGGCGGTATGCGCGAGTTGCTGGTGCGGTCATTTCCGTTGCGACGGTTGCCTGTTATGTGTTGCTGGCACAGTGAGCGATGGCATTGTTACTTGCTCTTTTTGCGGCTTGCACGGCTGTGCCTGAAGCGGATGAGTTTCCGACAGAAGGGTGACCGCCTCACGCAGCACCAGAAATTGGGCCAGGAATGACCGCTATGGCCTCGTTTGCAGTCATCCAGATGCTAGTATTTGGTGTTTAGTGGGGGCGCGTTTTGACCCGAAGGAGCCGTTCGCCGCTTAGGTCTGCGACCGAGAGTCTTGAGCAAGGGTGTCATTCAGATGAACCGAACAATCCTTCGAATACTGGGTATTATAGTCGGACTAGCCTTTATTGGCTTTGGACTGATCGTAACATTGGGTGTCTTGGCGTACGTGCCTTCGCCTGTGTGGTTGTACGGAATGGTATTGGTTTTTCTAGGAGTGGCATTCTTTAGTTACGGCATCACCGGAAAGTCTAGGATTCTTCGAATCAAGTAGTGTTACTAAATCATGCAGTGACCGCTACTGGCCAATTCTGTTGAAAAACTCCCGCTGATATTACTCGGCCACCTCCTCCATGAAACCGATTGCAATTACACCCGTGACTTGGACGCCTTCTCGGCTTACTCGAAACTCGCTGGAACTGCCTTGCGTAACAATGACTACTGTTTGGTCGTAGGCTGCATCGAATTCATCGCGCAGAGTGACTTCAAACGTATAGTCGTTGTCGCGTACATCAGTCAGTACGAAAATCAGCGGGTGTTCCTCTGAACCAGTCGTTACTGTTGGCGGCTGTCGGCTTGGCGTCTCGCACAAGGGTGATGACCCTCTACTTCCGCGGCTAACATCCCCGAGCGCTGCTGGCGAGTACTCGTAAAAGTAATCGACCTTGAATGTAACCAGGTAGCATTCAAAGCAATCTGCTGCGAAACCTGGAGAGCCTGCAAAGCAAACCAGCAAGACGAGCGCACAACCAGTTCTATATTCTCGCGACATGCTTTGCCTCTCCAATGCCCCCTGAGCTCGAAAGGCGGCTGTATTCTGTCTCGAGTCAGCGAAGCCAAACGAGAAAATCTACGTTCTCCCAGCCGAATTGGTCGCTTATCGCAACTTCAATCAGCGCCCGATATTATCAGACTCTCGATCACAAGACGTAAATCAGCGCCTGTTTTTCAGCACTACTGGCCGACTGCCACAATGGACCAGGACGAATCCAAAAGTCCGGTATCACTCCGGAAGCCGGCGACTAAGCGTTTCGCGATATAATCGCAGCCACTGACCCAGAGCAGACTTTCGAAAAAACAGACGATATACCCATGCGCTATGTACTTTCGGCAGCGGTCCTCATATTCCCGACGATAGGATACGCATGTTCGTGCGCTTGGCAGGATGTCTCGGAAAGGGTTGTTCTTGATGAACTATGCGCCGCCGATGCCGTATTCGTAGGCGAAGTCGAAAGCCAACTTACGGTCCGCGATTACATCTTCGAATACAAAATTTGGCCTAGAGAGTCATTCAAAGGACACTTAGATGGCCCTACCTTTTTGGTGTCCGAAACTGGTGGCATGTGCGGTTATCCTTTCAAAGCACAGGGTCGTTATTTGATCTTTGCCTATCACTACAAAGATACAAGCTACTTGTCAGCCTCGATTTGTGGTTTGACTAGGACGATGAAACGCGACGACGATGTTTACAAAATCCTATCTGCAAGTAAGGGCGTTGTGGAAAACGTGTGCGGAGAAGAAGCGTTGGAGGCTCGTCGTTTGGAGCGGCTGCGCGAAAATGGTCAGAAACGCGAAGATCTCGAAAGAGATACTCGTGATCTACTTGAGAAGAATCGGTAGTAACCAAGCACTCCTTGACGGCCGCAATTGGCCGAGAGCAGCCGGTAGCTTTAACTGATGTAGAATGAAGGCTGGTTGCCCAATGCGGAAGTTCGGATCGGAGTAGTCCAAATCGAAAATATTGGCACTTCTTTAGCGCGAACCGTGTTTAATAAGCTGTCTTTTCGACTGGCTTGTATGTACGTCGCATCGTTTCTGATTGCTTGGATCTCCGCTCATCAGTCTTCGGGAGAAGGGTCGATCGGGTGGTTCTTGAATCGAGTATTTGCAACAGCGGGCTTGTTTTTTCTCGGCGTTCAGCTCGCCATCTGGTTCTTATCAATAAAGAAGGTAGTTGCACGCAGCGGCGGCTAGTGGCCGAAAGCGGAATGTGATCGAGCTGTGATTGTGCGCGCACTACTAATCTTTCTAACTTTTGCTGTAGTGGCGTGCTCAACTACGCCTGTAGGCCGCGAGCAACGTGCCGTGACATACGCGCAGTTTTTTGACTTGAATTGTGCCGCTACTATTCAAGAAGTCTGCGTTGAGCGAGGCGTTGAGAGCTACATTGATGCCGTTCCGAGGCTGCTAGTAGAAAGCAAGCAAAGGAACGAAATTACGTTGCCAGCGTCAGGCGTGAGGCTCAGTGATCGACGCAATAAAACGACTGACAAACTGGTTCTCGAAGTCGTAGCAGGTGAGTACCAAATGATTGGGAGGGATTCTTGTTGCGCGACAGAAGAGATAAGTTTCTTCTTGATAGATGATCAGGAGTTAGTCTATTTGGACTTCGGTGTATTGCTCTATGATCCTGGCTAACTTTAGGCCTGCTTATGGCCGCACTGAGTCGTTCGCAGGAAATGAGGTATGATTTCCGTTATTGACTCGAAGGAACCACTCGCCAAACTCGAAATTTCGTAGCATTCGTTACTCGCTCCTTATAACCGATTTCTACAAGGAGAGCCGTTGAAATCACTAATCGTTCTCCTATTGCTAGCCGTGTCTTGGCCTGTCGTAGCACAAGATAAAGAGCAGGTAGACGCCGTCGATCTCGCGATTCAGGTGTTGAACGAAGGAGTTACTTCCCTCGACCCGAGCGACATGTTGGCGTGGATCGATCTGCCCCGGTCAGTGAAGAAGGGGAATTCGATCACTCTCACTATTACAGTCGAAAATGCTCGAGATACCGGCGACTTCAAACTGGAATCAGTCGACATAGACGGAAGCTTCCTCCGAGGATTTAGAATCGAATCTGTCACTCCGGTTCCAGTGGAATCCGATGCTTCGTTCAACTCTTTGACGTTGGAGTATCCAAAGATAATCGCCGCCGGTGAGACATTGGAGTTTGTTATAGAAATGATCGCAGTCGAGCCCGGCGTATACATTGGCGAAGCGAGTATATGGGACGAAGAAGAATTCCTTTCCCGATACGTTCAATGCAAGGTTACCGAGTGACCGTTCCTAGCTGCGAAGCGACTGTCATCAGGAGTTGCTAGAATCGTCGCTTGATTACCCAAACCAGCCTCTCATGCGACCTGTCGGACTTCTAGTTCCAATCTCCTTTTCTGGGTGCGCAACTACACCCAACGAGTGTGTCGGCTTACCCGATCAATGGACTCAGATTAATGTTTCCGAATTACCTGCTGCTGTAGATTCGAAGGAAATGCTTTTTGGGCAATGGACGTCGAGACGAGACGAGAGAATGATTCAATGGTTTAGGGATTCGGATGAGTCACAATTCGCCTGTATTCCCGGTCGGAATGATGATGGCTGTGGGCAGGAGACGTACAGAATCATGCAAGTAGACGGCGAGTGGCAAGCCGTCCGGTTCGACGGAATCATCCGTACTGGATGAGCGACACGGTCGACGTCTGACGGAGTAACGGATAAGGAAATCAGCGAAGAATTTGGCATGAGCCGCCGCCGGAAAGAATTGCTAGAATCGGCGCCTCCTGTCCGAATCAGACATTCACGCCTGCAATGCGTTGCAGCGATCAGTGTCCAACCTGGTGCGAAATGAGTCGAATCACAATCTTTGCGCAGTACAACTATTCCGTTCTCGCAGCGCTGTTTTGTCTTGCGCTCGCCTTCAATTCCCATGCGCACCCGGCGAGCAATGCGGAGCATATGTCACAAGCCGCGCAGTCGTTGATTGCCACGCTCGATGCAGAGCAACGGGAGTCAGCACTGGCATCCCTGGATTCGGACGATCGTGGGACATGGTCCAACCTGCCGATTCTCATGATGCATACACCAGGATTGTTGGTCGAAGACATGAACGATGAACAGCGCAAAGCACTTCACGCGCTGCTGAGAGCCTCCATGTCAAGCCAGGGATACGGCAAAGCGGCCAGCATCATGTGGCTCGATGACGTGTTGCGAGACATCGAGCACCGTTCGCTTGACGTAGACCCTGAAGCAGCCGAAAACCCGTTTCGGCAAGCAATGGCTGATACCCGCAGTTCGGGAAATTATGCGTTGGCATTTTACGGTGAACCCGGGGACGACAATTGGGGATGGAAGCTCACCGGACATCATTTGGCAGCAAACTTCACCGTTTCAGAAGGCCGGGTCAGCTTCACCCCGACCTTTTTAGGCAGCAATCCGATGGCTGTCGAGAGCGGACCGTATGCGGGCCGCATGGTGTTGCCCCATGAAGGTCAACGCGGCATTGACCTGATGCAATCTCTGAGCGCAGACCAGGAAAAAACTGCGTTGCTGGATCCCGAAGTTCCGGCGGACATTTTCGAGGGTCCGGGCCGCAGAGCGAGCCTGAGCAAGTTTGAAGGGCTGCGAGCAGGAGACCTTTCCGATGACCAGATGCGACTGTTGCGTATCCTCGTTCTCGAGTACACAGGCAATGTCGACCACGAAGCCGCGGCTGCGCAGCTCGAAATAATCGAGAAAGCTGGATGGGACGAGTTATGGTTTTCCTGGCGCGGCCCGGTCGATGCCACCAAGGCATTTTACTACCGGGTCCACGGTCCGCGATTGCTGATTGAATACACGCGGCAGAACGAAAACCACGATCACAGCATCATGCGCGACCCGGAAAACGACTATGGCGAGGACTGGCTCGAGCACCACTACAAGGAACATCATCCGACCCTCCAGCAAGCGATTCAGGACGGTCGGCGCCGTGCCGAAGAAGAGTTCGGCCAGAAGTGAAAACAGCTCTGCGAAGCAAATTTTCACACTTTGCCGCGAGACGACAATGACGCATTCCGGATCATGCCTGTGCGGAAACGTACAGTTTGAAGTCGATGGAACGTTCGACGGCTTTTTTCTATGCCATTGCAAGTACTGCCAGAAGGACACCGGCTCCGCCCACGCCGCCAACCTGTTCTCCGCCGATGGCGAATTGAGATGGCTTTCGGGCGCGAACAGCGTCACGAATTTCAGGCTGCCGACAACCCGGCACGTGCGCAGCTTTTGCTCTCTCTGCGGGTCGGCGCTGCCGAGTGCCCCGATACAGGGCGAGCCACTGCTGGTCCCGGCAGGCAGTCTCGACAGCGAAGTGCCGACCATGCCGCAATGCCATTTATTCTTGGCCAGCAAAGCGAACTGGGATAATCAACTGGAGAAAGTCCCCGGGTTCGATAGTTTCCCAGACCCTTAGGAAGGGACCCTGGCTATCGGCTTTTGCCGGACACAGACAGACCAGGCCAACGAGGCTCCGGTCGTGGTCGCACACAGAAATCCAACACCTCTGGGCTATAATCGCTTCTCCCGGCCTGTTTCAGTCGTACAACTCACAAGGTAGCCATGTCGAAATCTGCGTGCAGTTTCACTTCCGTATTTCTTCTCGTCCTTGCCGGATGCCAGGGTGACCCGGACGTTGTCGAGACGGGCGACGCACGCTTTGACCTGCTAAACACGCCCGTTGGCGACGTGGATTTTCCGGTGAGTTGCAATGGTGATGCCGCCGAGCTCGTAGAGCGAGGCGTCGCCTTGTTACATCACATGATGTACGACGAGGCCAGGATGGTCTTTGCGATGGCGCGAAACACGGACACCGATTGCGCGATGGCCTCGTGGGGCGAGGCGATGACCATCATCCATCCTCTCTGGCCCGACACCCCAACAGCCGAGGAATTGGCCAGGGGCGAATCGCTCATTCGCGGTGCCCAGGCGAATGACGGCATTTCGGAACGCGAGAGCGCGTATATAAAGGCTGCGGGCAGCTACTTCCTGGATGGCAAAGGGCTGCCCGAAGCCGAACGGCTTGGGCTGTTTGAGGATGCCTTCAGGCGACTCAGTGACGACTATCCCGATGACCTGGAGGCAATGGCCTTTCATTCTGTTGCATTGCGCGCAACCGCCAGTCTCGATGACCAGGACTTGCGAATTCCGCTCGCGGCTGGCGCGATCGCCGAGCAGATCCTGGAAAAAAATCCCAATCATCCAGGGGCGCACCACTACATCATTCACGCCTACGACTACCCGGAGCTCGCAGAACGTGCCGTGGACGTCGCGGATCACTACGGCGAGATTTCGCCGCAGGTACCCCACGCCAGTCACATGATGACGCACATCTACACGCGCCTGGGGCAGTGGCAGAAGGCAATCCAATGGAACCAGGTCTCGGCAGATACAGCATGGCAGTTGTGTACGCAGACCGGTGAAATCAACAAAGACTACATGCATGCGCTGGACTATCTTGCGTATGCGCATCTGCAGGTCACACAGGATGAAGAAGTCCTGGAAATCCTGGCTACCGCGGGTCAGCTTGGCATGCCGTTCGGGACGACGAACCGCGATAGTTCTGCCTATGCGTTCGCAGCACTCCCGGCACGATATGCACTGGAGAGAAGAGACTGGGCGGCAGGGGCAAATCTCCAGCCGCGCCAGCCGCCCGAGTTTCCGTGGGAAGCGTCGCACGATGCCTACGTGGCGTTGACCCATTTCGCGCGTGCAATTTCGCTGGCGAACGCGGGCGCGCCGGCACGTGCCACGCAGGATATTCAAGCCCTGGCCGACATTCGCGAAAGGATCGAGGACTCGCGTCCATACTGGGCAAAGCAGATCCTGATCCAGGAAGAGGCCGCCCGCGCATGGCAGCAATTCATGGCAGGCGATACCAGCGAGGGCCTCGACCGGATGCAGCATGCGGCATCGCTGGAAGCCTCAACTGAGAAGCACGCCGTAACGCCCGGGGAGGTCCTGCCGGCGGCAGAGCTGTACGGCGACATGCTCTACCAGTCCGGACAATTCGCCGGCGCTATCGAAGCCTATCGCCGTGCGCTGGAGCGAGCGCCGCGCCGTTATAACAGCCTGCTCGGCGCAGCGCGGTCCGCATTTGCGCTCGACGATACGGCGACAGCGCGAAGCTACTACGCCGAACTCGTATCGATCGCGGGCGACGCCGACAGCCCTCGCGACAGCACCCGGGAGGCGCAGGAGTTCTTGCAGGAAGTGACGCTTTAGCCTTCAAAGATTGACCACCACCACACTTCTCTTGAGAATTCACCAGAACTTTGCGAGCAACCCTTTAGCATGATCGACATCATCGCGACATTTATCACTTTCTTCGCGGTCGTGGACCCGATCGGAACCGTGCCTGTCTACGTTGCGGTCACCAGTCATTTTGAGGACAAGGCGAAGCGGCGCGTGGCACTGGTTGCGACCTTTGCCGCGGCCGGCATTCTGCTGTTCTTCGTCGTCGCCGGCGAGCTGATCCTGAAGGCGATGTCGATTCCGCTGTCAGCATTCCAGGTTGCCGGGGGTGTCGTGCTGTTCCTGTTCGCCTTGACGATGATCTTCGGCGAGAGCAAGCCGGACGAGGAAGTCCGGTTGGCAACGGACCACACCGAGACGGCCATCTTCCCGCTGGCCGTGCCTTCCATCGCCAGTCCCGGTGCCATGCTGGCAGCCGTGTTGCTGACGGAAAACGCGCGCTTCAGCATCTCCGAGCAGGCGCAAACCTATGGCGTGCTGCTCGCCGTGCTGGTTGTTACCTACCTCTTGATGTTGCTGGCCGGACCGATCAACCGGCTGATCGGCAGCAGCGGCGCGAGCGTCGTCAGCCGCGTTATGGGCCTGATCCTTGCGTCCGTGGCGACCACCAACCTGTTGGCCGGACTGAAGTCCTACTTCGCCATAGGCTAACAGGGTTGTGAACGTCTTTTTCTACGGGCTCTTCATGGACAGGGAGGTGCTTGCCGGGCGCGATATCAGCGCGGCCGAGATCGGCCCGGGATTTCTCGACGGATTTGCATTGCGTATTGGCGAGCGGGCGACGCTGGTTCACCAGGCCGGCAGCCGCGCGTACGGCATCGTCATGGCAATCAATCCGCACGCAGTGGCTGCGCTGTACGCCGAAGACAGCGTTGCTGACTACAAACCCGAATTCGTGCTGGTCGAACTGACAAACGGTGCAACCCTGGACGCAAGCTGCTACAACCTGCCAGCAAACAGGATTGCCGGCACCAACAAGGAATACGCCGCGAGACTTCTCGCGCTTGCCACGCGCCTCGGCTTTCCCGATGCGTACCTCGACGAAATCCGGCAGGCGCTGTAGCCATCGGCCATGACGCACTCGCTCGAAGACTTTGGCTTTGTACCGCACTTTGCCCGGCAAACGACGCCGGACGAGATCGAGCAGGACCGCGTCGCCCGCGTCACCGAGGTACAGCGTTCCGCCATCACGGTCACCGGTAGCACCGGCGAACGTCCGGTCACGTTGGGCCGCAAATGGCTGGACCGGCCGGCCGAGGAACGACCCACCGTCGGCGACTGGGTGGTGCTCGATGCACAACGGACAACGGTCGAGCGCGTACTGGAGCGCAAGAGCCTGTTCCGGCGGGTCGCGGCCGGCGAGAAGGCCGACGTGCAGGTCATCGCCGCCAATATCGACATCCTGTTCGTCGTCACCTCCTGCAACGAGGAGTTCAGCGAATCGCGCCTCGAGCGGTACCTGGCGCTGGCCGCTGAAGCCGGGGCGCTGCCGGTCGTGGTGCTAACCAAGACCGACCTTGCCGGCGACCCCGACAGCTATGTCGACAGGGCGCGCTGCGTGCAGTCCGGTGTCGCAGTCGAACCGGTCAACGCACTCGACCAGGAAGCCCTCGGTGGTGTCTCGGCATGGATCGAACCCGGCAGTACCATTGCGCTGGTCGGCTCGTCCGGCGTGGGCAAGTCCACTTTGCTGAATTCGCTCGCAGGCCATGACATCGCCGCAACTGGCGATATCCGCGAAGATGACAAGCAAGGCCGGCATACAACCACGCATCGCTCGCTGCATCTGCTACCCGGCGGCGGCCTGTTGATCGACGTCCCCGGCATTCGGGAACTGAAGATCGCCGGGGTTGATGCGGCGCTGGCCACCGTTTTTGACGACATCGAGAAGCTGGCAAAGGCTTGCCGGTTTGCCGATTGCCAGCATCATTCCGAACCGGGCTGTGCTGTCCGGTCTGCCGTCGAAAGCGGGCACATTGACTCACGGCGCCTGCAGAACTACCGGAAACTCCTGCGCGAAAACGAACGCAACTCGGCGACCCTGGCCGAGCAGCGATCGCGTGACAAGTCGCTGGGCAAGCTGTACAAACGCACGATGGCGGCAAAACAAAAACAACGTTCGCCAGATTGAAAAAAAACAGGGAGGGCCACCAGGTCGTGAGTGAATCGCCAAACTCCACGCTGGCACCCGTTGCGGATAGTTCGCGCATCGATGTCATGGACATCCTGCGCGGCGTCGCACTGGTCGGCATTGTGTTTATGAACATCGAGTGGTTCGGCCGCAGCGCCACCGAACTGCCCTCTTTCAACGAGAGCCTGACAGGCCTGGACCTCGCCATCGGCTGGTTCATTCGCGCCTTTGTCGAAGGCAAGTTCTACAAACTGTTCGCCCTGCTGTTCGGCATGGGCTTCGCCGTGATGCTGCTGCGCGCCCGCGAGGCCGGCCGGCCCTTCGGTGCCTGGTTTGTCCGGCGCATGCTGGTGCTGCTGGCAATTGGCCTTGCCCACAATATCCTGCTCTGGGACGGCGACATCCTGCACGACTATGCATTTGCCGGCCTCGTTTTCCTGGGCTGGATCTACCTTTTCCAGGTGAAAAGGCTCAGCCGCTTCAACACGCCGGCTGCATTCCTGAAAATCGGCATCGCCTGGCTGCTGTTGCCCATTGTCGTGCTGACCCTCCTCGGGATGAAGCTGGGCATGCAGACCGATGACGCGGAGTTTCGCGAGCAGTGGCAATACGAACTCGACGTTGCTGCAGAAGTTAACCGGCGCCTCGACGAGCCGGCCCCGGATGTCGTGGCCGAGCCCGACGAAGACTGGGAGACGGCGGCAGACCGCGACAACCTGGACATTGAAGAGCGCAAGGAACGGGAGATCGAGTACTGGGTCAACATGGAACGCCAGTGGGACCGCGAGGCTGAGACCGAAGTGGCCGTCATGTCCGGCAACAGCTACCTCGCGGCCGTGCAATACCGGATCGAAAAGCTGCCCAACGATGCGCGCAAGACGGTTCTTTTCACGCTATTCATGTTGCTGCCCATATTCCTGGTCGGCTACTGGTTCGTCGCCAGCGGCGTATTGCGGGACCACCGCAAACACCGGCGGCTGTTCAGGTCACTGGCTGTCCCGGGCCTGGTCCTCGGCACCGTCGTGACCGTTGCCGGGTTGCTCTTGCTGCAACACCCGGTTGCGGAAACGTCCGAGTTGCTCTGGGCCATGGGCTTCTGGCTCTTCTACCTCGGCCAACTGTTGCTCGCTGCCGGCTACCTCGGCGCAGTCGTGTTGCTGGTCGAGCGGCCGTTGGGCTACGGCGTGTTGAACAAGCTGGCGCCGTTTGGGCGCATGGCCCTGACCAACTACATCATGCAGACGGTCATACTGGTGCTGCTGTTCCACGGCTATGCCGGCGGCCTGTATGGCGAGGTCTCCAGGACCGAACAGATGCTGGTCGTGGTGGCGATCCTGGCATTCCAGATCCTGTTGTCGACCTGGTGGTTGAAGCGCTTTCGTTTCGGTCCGCTGGAATGGCTGTGGCGTTCAGCGACCTACCTGTCCTGGCAACCGCTCAGGCTGAATTCGCCGCACTAGCCGACGGCCGCGGCCGACTCCTCCCACAGGCTCTTCGCCCAGTCGCGAATCTGCAGTGACTCCTGCCAGCGGTCCGACAGTTCCTGCTGGTCGGCATCGGTGATGGCATAAGGCGGCGGTCCCAGCTCACAGAGAAACACGAGTTCCGCGTCCGCGGCATTCCGTGCACGCCAGGCCTGCATCCCCTCGCGCCACCAGCTTTTGAAGATCTCGACCCACGCCTGGTGCTGCGGAAAATCGAGCTGCACCTGGACCTGTTCACGGCTGGCAACACGGCCCTGCAAACAGTCGGAGCGTTCCAGGATTTTCGAGATGTATTGCTGGTCGCGTTCGGATATCGGGTTGCGCATTTCGCGGTCCACGACGAAGTGCGAAAGGTCTGCGCACAAACGCATCTCCGGCACCATGTCCATCAGCAGCAACGTGTAGTACAGGTCGTTCAGCATGCCGTCGCGATGAGTTTCGAACAGCAGCGGCACGTCACGATCCGCAGCCTCGCGCATCCAGCGGCGGACCACCGGCACGGCCTCTTCGGGGCGCAATGGCATAACGCCACTGATGACGTTCACGATGCAGGCATCCATTTCCCGGGCGAGATCGAGCAGCGGCCGCATGTCGTCCTCCGTCATCGGGAAGGCATTCACCATGCAGCCGAGCCCGTGCTCCCGGTACAGCGGCAGCAACGCGCGCATCGCGGGAATTTCGTCCACGGCGGGGTCGATGCACATGCCGTCGAAGCCGGCATCGGCCACCATGCGAAACGATTCAGCCGCCGGGCGCTCGGGCACGCCGGGACTGCGAAGCTCCATGCCCCACAGCGACTGGTAGACCTTTAGTTGTTGCACTAGTAAGGGCCGGGCGGCGTAGCGCTCCGTCGCGGCGGGAACCAGAACGGTTTGTCGACCACTTCCGCTTTTGCCATCGCCCGGCTCCAGTGCATCTCGCGCTGGTAGTAGATTTCCACCCAGACGGTACTGCCGGGTGCGCCGTGCGGCATGCGCACCGTGCCGAGCGCAATGTTCTGCTTGCAGACCGGCGACCATTCGGCCGACGTCACGAAGCCTATGTTGCCCTTATTGGCCTTGTGTGTTTCGAAGATGTAGGACGCATTGGCAACCTTGTTGCCCTCGATGTTCAACTTGACGAGCCGCCAGGTGGAACCCTTGCGCTTTTCCTCGGCGAGTGCGCGCCGGCCGTTGAAATTGGGCTTCTTGAAATCGACCAGCCATTCCAGGCCCAGTTCGAATGGCGAACGTGTGCGCCCGGTGCGCACGGTGCCCTTTGCCGGCAGGAAGTCTTCAAACGGCGCCAGGTAACCCGCTTCGACGCGCGCCATTTCCAGGGCGTGTACGCCGATCGGCCGAATGCCGAACAGCTTGCCGGCCTCGAACACGGCGTCCCACAATGCTTCGGCCTTGCCGGGTTCGATCCACAGCTCGTAGCCGAGATCGCCGGTGAAGCCGGTGCGCGACACCATCAGCTCCGCGCCTTCGAAGTCGCAGTGCATCAGGTCGAAGAGTTTCAGCTGGTCGAGGCCCGGCAGGTCCAGGCCGCTCAAGGTCGAGTATGACGTCGGGCCCTGCACTGCCAGCCCGCAGACGTCCGCTGTTTCGACGACAATATCGACATTGAAGCCGATCGCGGACGCCATGAACCAGTCGAGGTGCCGTTCCTGCGAGCACAGTCGGTATTCGCCCTCGCGCAGGTGAAAGATCGTGCCATCATCCAGTACCTGGCCCTGGTCGTCGCACCACACGGCGTACGCGACCCGGCCCGGCTTGATTTTCATCATG
Source organism: Gammaproteobacteria bacterium (assembly GCA_030429005.1). Classification (GTDB taxonomy): domain Bacteria; phylum Pseudomonadota; class Gammaproteobacteria; order Steroidobacterales; family Woeseiaceae; genus UBA1847. The sequence continues at coordinate 59,755 of JAUIDP010000006.1, forward strand.
TCCCGCGTGACCAGGCGATCCAGAAACGCCAGCGAATCGGGACCGGTGATCCGGTACTTGGTCATCGGCGAAACATCGAACACGGCGGTTGCATTGCGTATCGCGAAATACTCCGTTTCGCCGCAGTACAGTGCGTCCGGTGTCGTATAGCCTTTCCACTCGTGCCAGGCATTGAGCGTGTCGAGTTGCGACATGCGCTCGTAGAAAGGCGTCCGCAGTCGTCCCTGGGGTACTTCCTGAACCGTCATGCCGCTTTCTCCCGTGCAAGAATTGCCCGTGCCGCGTTGCGCCCCGCCGCGCCGCTGACGCCGCCGCCCGGATGTGCGCCGGCGCCGCACAGGTACAGTCCGTCCAGCGGCATGCGGTACTGCGCGGCCCCTGCAACCGGGCGAACGAACATGAACTGGTCCATCGTCAGCTCGCCGTGGTGCCAGTGACCGCCGGTCATGTGAAACTCCTGTTCGATATCGGCCGGCGTCAGCAGCTCGCTGGCCGTGATATGCGAGGCGATGTCCGGTGCGTACTTTTCAATCGTGCGGATCGTCGTGGCTTCGAACGCCTCGCGCGCTGCATCGTCCCAGCCGCCCTTGAGGGCATACGGCGCATACTGCACGACCGCGGACATGACCTGTTTACCATGCGGTGCCATAGTGTCGTCGCGAACGCTGGGAAAAGTCATTTCGATAACGGGCTCTGCTGAACATTCGCCGTACTTGGCCGGGTTGAAGGCGCGCTCGACGTAATGTTCGTCGCCGGCGATGACGAGTCGCTGTGCAAAGTCTTTCTTGTCGAGCCCGGCGATCGTCGGCAGGCCGTCCAGCGCCAGGTGCAGCTTCGCCGCATTGCCGCGGGCGCGCAGGTGATGCACACGGTGCGTGAAACGGGCTTCGACATGTTGTGGGCCAACGAGGTCCAGGATCGTGCGTTTCGGATCCGCGTTCGAGATGACCGTCATGCTGTCAAAACGATCGCCGTTGGCCGTCTCCACACCGGCAACACGGCCGTTGTCGACGATGATGCGGGTCACCGGCATGCCCGTACGGATCGTCACGCCGGACTGCCGCGCGATGTGTGCAAGCTCTTCGCTGATGCTGCCCATGCCACCGGCCGGGGTCGACACGCGGCCGTAGTCACCGGCCAGCCGGTACAGGTAGGTCAGCATCGTATTCGGCGAACGCGGGCCAAGGTGTGTGCCCAGCACCGCATCGAGACTGATCGCGCCTTTCAGCAGCGGGCTTTCGAAGCGCTCGGTCACCTCGTCGTGTATGTTCATGCCGATCAGGCGCAGGAACGCCTGCATCTCGGTCTTGCCGAGCAGCCGCAAGTCCAGGCCGAGGCTGCCGAGCGTTTTCATGTCGGCCCAGTCCCTGGTGCCGAGTCGCGGCGGCGTCTTGTTGAAGTACTTGTTCAGCAGCTTGGCAAAGCGGGCCGTCCGCTTGTGAAACGCCCGAAAATTCTGCGCATCGGCCTTGCTGACGCCATCGACCTGGACGCCGTCGATGCGCACATGCTCACCGTTTTCGGCCAGCGCAATCGTCGCCATGTCCTCCACCGCCAGGTCCGGCTCGATCCCCAGTTCCTTTTGCACGACCGGCTGCAACTGGTACAGCAGGTGTGCACAGGCGGACACGGTGTAGCCGTCGGCAAATTCGCGGGTAATCGCCGCACCGCCGACCTGGCCGTTCGCTTCGAGCACCAGCACATTCCTGCCGGCACGGCCGAGCATTGCCGCGCAGACCAGGCCATTGTGCCCGCCGCCAACAACAATCGCATCGTATCTGTCAGTCATCGCCGAAGTTCTCCGGTACCGTGTTGCGCCGATTGAGGTCGGCAAGAATTTCCCTCGCCGCGTTGGCACCGGGTGCGGCCATGACTCCGCCGCCCGGGTGGGTGCTCGAACCGCACATGTAGAGGCCGTTCACCGGCGCCCGGTATTGCGCATAGCCCGGCACCGGCCGGTTGAACAGCAGTTGGTCCATCGTCAGTTCGCCGTGGAAGATGTTGCCCTCGGTAATGCCGATTTCATTCTCGATGTCCTGCGGCGTGCGCACCTCGTAGTGCAGGATCAGGTCCTTGAAGTTCGGGCTGTAATTCGCGATCTGGTCGATCACCGACTTCGCGAATGCTTCCTTCTCCGGCGACGTCCATTCGCGTCCCTCGATCTGCCGCGGGCAGTACTGCACGAAACAGCTCATGAAGTGCTTGCCTGGCGGCGCCATCGTCGGGTCCGTCATCGTCGGCACGACCATGTCGACGTACGGGTCTTTCGAGAACGTGCCCGCCTTCCAGTCGTCGTAGGCGCGCTCCATGCGATCCATCGTGTCGATGAAATGCATGTCGCTCTGGTACAGCGTGCTGCCGTCCGGCAGTGCGGGGAAACGTGGCATGCCGTCGAGGGCGATGTTCAGCTTGCCGGAGGACCCGCGAATCTTGAAATTCTGCACACGCCGGTAGAACTCTTCCGGCAGGTCGGACTGGTCCATGCAGGTCAGGAAGGTGCGCTTGACGTCCATCGCCGAAACGACGATGCGGCCGTTGATCTCGTCGCCATTCTCGAGAGCGACACCGGTGGTACGACCGTTCTTCACGACGATCTTGTCGACGCCGGCCTCGGTACGCAGCTCGCCGCCGTAGCCCTGGAATGCGCCGGCAATCGATTTTGAAACCGCACCCATGCCACCGCGCGCGACACCCCAGCTGCCGACGTTGCCGTCGACTTCGCCCATGTAGTGGTGCAGCAGCACGTAGGCTGTGCCCGGCGAGCGCACGCCGAGTGCCGTGCCGATGATGCCGCTGCCGGAGTACGCCGTCTTGATGATGTCCGACTCGAAATATTCGTCGAGATATTCCGCCACGCTCATCGTCCAGAAGCGGATTGTCTCGTACATGCGGTCCTCGCCCATCTCCATGAACTTCGCGCCGATTGTCAGCAGTTCGCGGATGTCTTTCGGCCGGAATGACGTCGGGTCGGGCGGCGTGCGCAGCAACGAGTCGCGGACGAAACGGCATTGCCGCATCGTGTCGGCGCCGTAACGCTCGGCGGCGTCCGCATCGTGTTGCGAATGCCGCGCCATCTCCCGGTACGCCACTTCAGGATCGTGATACGAACCGTAGTAGTCGCCGTTCTGCATGAACTGGCAGGAGCCGCCGTACGGCGTTATCTGCAGGCCGTGCTTGTGCAACTCGAGGGCGCGAAAAATCTCCGGCCGCAACAGGCTGCAGACATAGGAGCAGTTCGAGTACATCCAGTCCTTGTAGAGCTCGCGGCTGACGGCGGCACCACCGATGTAGTCGTTTTTCTCAACGCAGACCACGTCCAGGCCGGCCTTGGCCAGGAAGGCCGCGGTTGTCAGGCCGTTGTGCCCGGCGCCCACAACGATCGCGTCATAGGTTTTCATGAGGTCTCCGCCCTTTTTATTGCTGCCAAGAGTCTCACGGGGCGCGGCCCGAGTCCAGAAAAATGAATGAGTATTCATTCACTTTGTGTCATGATCCGGGCATGCCTGCCGCCACCACCAGTTCCGCCCGGCGCACCGCTTCGCGTGCCGCGCGCCGCCAGCAACTCATCGACGCTACGATGAAGTGCATAGCGCGCAAGGGCTTGAGCAGCATGACGCTGAGCGACGTGGCCAGCGAAGCCGGGCTGTCGCAGGGCATCGTCAACCTGCATTTCGAGAGCAAGGACAACCTCCTCGCCGAGACGCTGGCGTCGCTCGCGGGCGAGTACCGGGACAAGTTCGACAAGGCACTGGAGAACTCGGGCCCCGATGCAGCCGACAGCTTGCAGGCCATCATGGAGCACGACCTGCGCCCTTCCATCTGCAATCGTGGCAAACTGGCGATCTGGTTTGCGTTCTGGGGCGAGGTGAAATCCCGGCCAACGTACCAGCGCGTGTGTGCGGAATGGGATCAGCGGTATGACGATGTTGTTGCGGACCTGTGCAGGCAAATCATTGCCGACGGCGACTACCCGAAAGTCTCGGCCGAGTCCGTCGCCTATACCCTTTCTGCCATGATCAACGGCTTGTGGTTGTCCTGCCTGATCAGCCCCCGCAGCTGGAGCCGCGACGCGGCCCGCAGCGCCGTCAGCAACTACCTCGCCAGCACGTTCCCCCGGCATTTTCCACGGACCGCCTGACGTGAACACGCGCGGCCTGTTCGTCCTGCTGCTGCCACTGCTGGCTGCGGCATGCAGCGACGAAGCCGGGCAACGCGACGACAACGTTGTCAACGTGTACAACTGGGCCGACTACATCGGCACCGAGACAATTGCGAAGTTCGAGGCCGAGTACGGCATCAAGGTCAACTACGATGTCTACGATGCTGCCGAAGTCGTGGACGTCAAGCTGCTGGCGGGCAATTCCGGCTATGACGTCGTTATTCACAGCAACAGCTTCTCCGCACGCATCGCCCCTGCCGGCGTTTACGACACGCTGGACAAGTCGCGCATTCCCAACGCGCGGCACCTCGACCCGGAGACGATGCGCATCATCGACGCTTACCCGAACGTCAGTGACAAGCAGGTGCCGTATTTCTGGGGAACCACGGGCTATGCCTGGAACGCGGACCTGGTGTACGAACGCCTGGGCGAGGACTACCCGATGGACAGCGGCGACATCCTGTTCGAGCCCGAGGTCATCGCCAAACTTGCCGATTGCGGCGTTTCGTTTCTCGACAGCCCGCTCGACGTCATGCCGATGCTGCTGGTCTACCTCGGCATGGACCCGAATTCGCTCGACCCCGAGGACCTGCAGGTTGCGCAGGAAAGGCTCAGCGAGTTGCGGCCCTATATTCGCTACTTCAGTGGCGCGAAAATGCTGGTCGACCTGCCGAACAAGGAAGTCTGTGTGGCAATGAGCTGGTCCGGCGACTACGCGACGGCCAAGTGGCGCGCTGCCGAGGCCGGCATCGACATCGACCTGCGCTACACGGCACCGAAGGAAGGCACCGGCATGTGGGTGGATGGCCTGTACATCCCCGACGATGCCCAGCACAAGGACAACGCCTACCTGTTTATCAACTTCATACTGAGGCCGGACATCAATGCCGAGATCACGAACACGGTGAACTACGCAACCGCCAACCGGGCCGCGTGGCCACTGATCGACCCGGCCGTGCGCAACGACCCCGCCGTTTTCCCCACCCGGGAAATCATGCAGACGATGTACGCGACCACTGCGCAGGACCCGAAAGATGCGCGCCGGCGCACGCGCGCCTATGTACAGGCCAGGAGCGGCATGTGATGAGCCAGCCGGACCCGTCGTTTATCCGCCTTCAGGGCATCAGCAAACACTTCGGCGACTTCGTTGCCGTCGACAACGTCGACCTCGACATCGGCCGCGGCGAACTGTTCTCGATCCTCGGCGGATCCGGCTGTGGCAAGACGACCCTGCTCAGGATGCTGGCAGGCTTTGAAACACCGACGGCCGGCCGTATCGAGATCGATGGCGTCGATGTGACCACGGTCCCGCCTTACGAACGGCCCGTGAACATGATGTTCCAGTCATACGCCGTGTTTCCGCACATGAGTGTCGAGAAAAACATCGCCTACGGACTGCGCAAGGAGCGCGCGCCGGCCGCGCAGATTGCAAAGCGCGTCGACGAGATGCTCGAGCTCGTGCAACTGGCCGACTTCCGGCGGCGCAAACCGGTACAGCTCTCCGGCGGCCAGCAGCAACGGGTCGCGCTGGCGCGTGCGCTGATCAAGCGGCCCAAGGTGCTGCTGCTCGACGAACCGCTGGCTGCGCTGGACAAGAAGCTGCGGGAACATACCCAATTCGAGCTGATGAACATCCAGGACGAGCTGGGCATCACTTTCGTCGTCGTCACGCATGACCAGGAAGAAGCGATGACGCTGTCGTCCCGCATTGCCGTGATGCACAAAGGCCGCTTCCTGCAGGTCGGCAAACCCAAGGAGATATACGAGTATCCGTGCAATCGCTTTGTCGCTGACTTTATCGGCACGATCAACACGTTCGAAGGCACGGTGACCGCGGTCGACGACGATGGTATAGCGATCGAATCGACCGATGCCGGTACGTCGATCACTGCGCTGGGGCAGCATGATGTCGCGGTCGGCAAGCCTGCGTGTATTGCTGTCCGCCCCGAGAAAGTATTCATCGGCCGGGACGAACCGAGCGACTCGTCGGACATCCGGATGCGCGGCGTCGTCGACGACCTCGCCTATCTCGGTAACCTGTCGCTGTACCGCGTGCGCCTCGCATCCGGCAAGATCATCCTCGTCAGCCAGCAGAATCGGCAACGATCCGCCGAGCGCTACGTCGAGTGGGAAGACGAGATCTGGGTATCGTGGCGGCCGCGCAGTTCGATCGTCCTCGTCGAAGACCGCTGAATGGAACTCCTTGGCAGAAGAGACCTGTGGTGGCGGCGCCTGATCGTCGCCATTCCGTACCTGTGGCTGTTTGTCTTTTTCGCGTTGCCGTTTCTCATCATCCTGAAAATCAGCCTCGCCGACCCGATCATGGCGCGGCCGCCGTTCTCGGAAACGGTGTCGGCAGACAACTTCATCTTCCTGCTGAACGACAAGCTGTATGCCATCACCTACCTGCGCTCGATCGTGCTGGCCGCGGCCGCAACCGTGCTGTGTTTGCTACTGGGCTTTCCGATGGCCTATGGCATCGCCCGCTCGACACCGGCCGTACGCAGTTTCCTGCTGTTGCTGATCGTCCTGCCGTTCTGGATCTCCTTCCTGCTGCGGGTCTACGCCTGGATGGGCCTTTTGAACAATTACGGCGTCGTCAACAACCTGCTGATTTGGCTCGGCGTCATCGACCAGCCGCTGCAGATCATGTACACGGATTTTGCGATATTCCTCGGGCTGACCTATTCCTACCTGCCGTTCATGATCCTGCCGCTATATGCCACGCTCGAGCGGATGGACCTGGATCTCGTTGACGCCGCACTGGACCTCGGCGCGTCGCGCACGGCGGCATTCTGGGACATCACCTGGCCGCTGGCCCGGCCCGGCGTCGTTGCCGGTTGCCTGCTGGTGTTTATCCCGGCCATGGGCGAGTACGTCATCCCCTATCTCCTCGGCGGACCCGAAGCCATGATGATCGGCCGGGTGCTGTTCGACGAGTTCTACTTCAATCGCGACTGGCCGCTGGCCTCGGCCGTCGCGATCATGTTGCTCGTCATCCTGGTCGTGCCGATCGTGTTCCTGCAAAGAAACCAGGCGCGCGAGGCGGAGAGTGCGGCATGAGGCGCCAGTCCCGACTGATCCTGACGGTGCTCGCCTTTGGCTATGCGTTCCTGTACATCCCTCTGGTCTCGGTGGTCGTCTATTCGTTCAATGACTCGCGGCTCGCTGCCGTCTGGGGCGGTTTCTCGACTCGCTGGTACGGGGAGTTGCTGAAGAATGAGCAGATCCTGGACGCAACGTTTCTGTCACTGCAGATCGCCGCAACTTCGGCGACGTTCGCGACAATTCTCGGCACAATGGCAGGCCTGGTGTTGGTACGATTCGGCCGGTTTCGTGGCAAAACGCTGTTCTCCGGCATGCTGACATCGCCGCTGGTCATGCCCGAGGTCATCACCGGCCTGTCGCTGCTGCTGCTGTTCGTGACGCTGCAACAACTGGTCGGCTGGCCCGGCCAGCGTGGTTTCAGCACGATCACGATCGCGCACACGACGTTTTCGATGGCCTATGTCGCCGTTATCGTCCGCTCCCGCCTGGCCGCGATGGACCAGTCGCTGGAAGATGCCGCCATGGACCTCGGCTGCCGGCCGACCCGGGTCCTGTTTGACGTGACACTGCCGCTGATTGCACCGGCAATGATTGCCGGCTGGCTGCTGTCGTTCACGCTGTCGCTGGACGACCTCGTCATCGCCAGCTTCGTTTCCGGGCCGGGATCCAATACACTGCCGATGGTCATATTCTCCAAGGTCAAGTTGGGCGTCACGCCGGACATCAACGCCCTCGCCTCCATCTTTATCCTGATCGTCTCCACCGGCCTGGTTATCTCCTGGCTGCTCCTCAGGCGACGAACTACCGCGAGCTGAAATCAATGCCACAAACATATCCCAACGTCTTCGACATGCTGGAGGAACTGCAGCCCATCGACCCGGTGTATTGCGTCTACCCGCATGTCTACCGGGAAACGGCGCAGGAATTCATCGACGGGTTCCCGGGCCGGGTGCTGTATGCGATCAAGGCAAACAACCACCCGCAGGTGCTGCGCGCGCTGTTCGATGGCGGCATACGCCATGTCGACTGCGCGTCGTTGCAGGAAATTCGCGAAGTCCATGCCGTGGATGACACGGCGACCTGCTATTTCATGAACCCGGTACGCCTGCGCGATGCGGCGCGGCGCGCGCAACAGGATTTCGGCGTACGCCACTTTGTTATCGACCACGCCGCCGGCCTCGAGCTGCTGCTGCGGGAAGTCGACGCCAGCCGGTCGGTCATCTTCGTACGCCTCGCCGTGCATCACGACTCGGCGATGGTTGACCTGTCGAGCAAGTACGGCGCTACGGCCGATGACACGCTCGCCCTGTTGCAGGCCGTCGCCGACAGCGGCGCCGAACCGGCACTGGCATTCAACGTCGGCTCCCATGTCATGAGCCCGGCCGCCTATGTGCACGCCATCGAAACCGCTATCGCTGTGCTCGAACGGCTGCCGTTCAAACTGCGGCTGATCGACATCGGCGGCGGCTACGCGAAGTCGTATCCCGGCTTCGAAGCACCGCCGATCCGCGACTACCTGAAGGCGATCGAGGATGCCGCCCGGTTTTCGCTGGCCGACAACGGCGAACTGCTGGCCGAGCCCGGTCGCGCACTTGCCGCACCCGGCCTGTCCGCCGTCGTCGAGGTCCTGCTGCGCAAGGACAATCGCCTGTACATCAACGATGGCCTGTACGGTGCGTTCTGGGAACTGCGTTACGACGCTCACGATCGCTATGCCTGCCGCGCCATTCGCGACGGGCGCGTTCTCGGCGGTGCAACCACCGAGTTCGAACTGCTTGGCCCGACCTGTGACTCCGACGACAAGATGCGCGGCCGTATTGCCCTGCCGCGTGACATTGCCGTCGGTGACTACATCGAGTTCGGCGCAATCGGCGCCTACAGCCTGAGCGGCCGGTCGGACTTCAACGGCTTTTACAGCGACATCGTTGTGGACATCACGGACATCGCCGAGCGCCCGCCGGGCTAAGCATCAGGCTATAACAGAAGCTCAATCCCGCGCCGGAGCGCGCAGCCACTTGGCATCGACGGCGGGCGGCGCCGACAGGGTCAACAGGAATGCCTCGAGTTGCCGCAGCTCACCGCGACGCAGCTTCAGCGGTTTCGCTTCGTTGTGACCGATCATGGCCAGCGGCGCCAGGTTGTAGTGCTCAACGACCTCGCCGAGCGTTGGCAGCTGGCCCGTGTGCATGTACGGCGCTGTTTCGGCGACACCGCGTAACGATGGCGTGCGAAAGGCACCGATCAGCTCGGGCCCGGTGCGCATGAATTCCAGCTCGGCGCAGGCAGACGGTGACCCTGCACCAAACGCGCCGGCGCAGTTGAACGGGTCGGCCAGCACTTCGCGCGCGCCGACAACGCGACCCTTGTCCGGCAACTCGCCGGGTGCCGCAATCACGCCGGTGTTGTGAAACTCGTTATTCGTCAGCAGCGGTCCGTTATGACACTGCGTGCAGTTCGCCTTGCCGATGAACAACTGCAGGCCCACAACCTCGTCGTCACTGAACAATTCCGCCTGCCGCTCGGTATCGCCGGCAACGACGGCCGCGACATACTCGTCGAATGGTGCCGGGCCTGGCATCAGCAGGCGTTCATAGGCGGCGAAGACCCTGCCGATATTGGCAAACGCCGCGTCGACGCCGGCCGCATCCTGCAAGTCCGGGAGTTCGCCGAACAACCCGGTGTAGCACGCGGCATAGTCCGGATCCTCGGCGATCAGCCGGACCAGCGTCTGCCGGTCGCTGCCGTGCTCGTTGGGATCCTCGAGCGGCGACAAAGCTTGCGCCCACTGGCTGTCGCGGCGTCCGTCCCAGTACTGCCAGGGACTGTAGGCAGTGCCGACAATGCTCGGTGTATTGCGCCGGGAGGTGCCCAGCGCCTGGGCCTTCGGCAGGCCATCGGTGAAATTGCGCTCTGGCTGGTGGCAGGTGGCACAGGAAATACCGCCGTTCCGGCTCAGCCGCGTGTCAAAAAACAGTGCGTGGCCGAAGACGGCGGCGCGCGGATCGTCGGCAACCGGGTTGCCAGGGTCGGGCGGCAACGGCGGCAGGCTGGCGAGCGTCAGCGATTCGAGGATGGCGATGTCCGCTGCCGTAAACGGTCGCGGGCTCGCCGGCCAGTGATACCAGCCAACGGCGAACAGCGCCGCAATAATCGTTGCCGGCAGAAGCCGCTTCACAGCGTGAATTTCAGTACGGCGGAATCGGTCTTGCCGCCGGCAACGATTGTCAGCTGCAATTCCCAGTCGCCGCGCATGTGGAAACGCAGGCCTTCGAGACGGTAGGCACCGTCGCCGAGTTCGGCAGTAACGCGTGGGCGCGTCGCGAGGCCGTGATCGTGTTCCGGCATGCCGCCGTCGACATCGATCGTCGCGCCGGTGACAGCTTCACCCTGTGCGTTTTCGAGATGCAGGACCCAGGCATGTAACTGGTTGATCTGCAGCGGCTCGAGTTCGCTCTCATAGGACACGGTGAACAGGCCGCGTTGCGACGTCGACGAGGGCAGGTCCGCCGGCGTCCCGGCCATGGCCGGAAGGCAACACAGGCACAGCGACAGCCAGGCGAAACGGCGTCTCACGCCGGGCTCCGCGCGAGCCGGCGGTTGTTGAACGCGTACAGCGCCAGCAATGTCACGAGAATGGCAACGATCAGCGGCCAGTAGCCATAGCCGGTATAGCCCACCTCGAACGGAAACACGGCAATGTGTTGCCGCGTGCTGTTCGCCGGTGCGGCCGTCACGACGCCGATGAAATCACCCTCCTCGGCAAAGTCATACAGCACGGTGAAGACATCCGGCTCGACGACGGGCGGCTGGTAGAAAACCGTCACGCTGTCGAGATCGTCAATGGCGGCCACGTCTTCCCAGCGTGCGAAACGGCCCTTGCCGGTGACGTCGCGGATGATGCGGAAGTCCACAGGCACCCGCGCCAGTTCGTCGTGCAGGTACTCCATGACGAAGATACTCGTCGTCGCATTCGGCAGGTCCTCGCAATATTCCTTGTGGCCATCGATGCGCGGCTGGTAGATCTTGAAATGCGCCTTGAGGTAGCTGATCGTGATGACGCACAGGTCTTCCTCCTCCACGACACCGCCGTGCGCGTCAACCTGCTGCCACGGTGTGGCCAGCAATACCGCCGCACACGCGACCGCCAAAAATAATTGCAGTAATTTCATGCAGGTCGAGGTCTATAGCCCCGTCTGTGCAACTCATTGAATATCCTGGGGGAGAAGTCTATGACAGTCTGGCGTTCTTTAACATTGGCGGGCTGCCTGCTGGCTGCGCCGCTCGCGTATGCCGGCAACGATGCCCTGCCGTTTGGCAAGACCGAGGCCTGCATGGAAGGCCCGCTGGCACAGTTTGGCCAGTATATCGGCGACTGGAAAATCGAGGATTCGCAGTTTGCAAAAGACGGCTCGGGCTGGGCTCCCGGCCAGGGCGCGCGCTGGATTTTCACCTGCCTCGGCAACGGCACCGCCATCCAGGACTTCTGGCTGCCAGCGAACGGCAGCGTCGGCACCAACCTGCGCACCTATGACCCGGAAGCCGGCACCTGGGAAATTGCCTGGTCGGCCGACAGCCTGCCGGGTTTCTCGCACATTCGCGCCGCGCAGAACGACGACGGCAACATCGTGATGCACTACGTCGCGCCGCTGCCAACGCCGCTTCGCCGCATCACGTTCTTCCCGGCCGACGAGACGGGTTGGAAGTGGAAGCTCGAACTATCGAATGATGCGGGCGAGACCTGGATCGAGGTCTATCGCATCACGGCAACGCCATACGCAGGCCCGGACTGACGTCCGGGCGCTGCGTGGCGCCGCTGCAGGCACTACATATCGATCACTTCGGCGAGTTCGACAGAACCACCGGCAGCCAGGATCGGACAGCCTTTCGCCTTGGCGATCGCGTCATCCTTGTCGGCCGCCTCGAACAGCCCATAGCCACTGGCAGGGTTCGCGCCGCCGTTATCCACCACTGAGCCGTCCGGATTGACGGTCGTCGACAGGCCGACCGGGTTGCCGCCATCCACCACGGCAGTGCCCATATCGCCCATCCATTTCCCCCAGGCGTCCATGACCTCGGCCACTTCTTCCTCGGTTTCGGGGTGTTTGCCGCCGTGATACACAAACAGGTACTTCGCCATAGCCACTCTCCTCAAGTGTGTGTTTTGACAGGAGATGTAGAATATCGCCAGTCTAAGCAGGAAACACTGGCGTATTTGCTATACTTTGGCGACTCTAATTGTGTGGTTTACACAATTCATGCCGATTCGCAGCCAATCCTTCCGCTCCGCCCTCGACGCCCTGCGCAAGGTTGGCGTGATTCCGGGTGCTGCAGCCTGGTTCGATGCCCATAGCGGGGACATCCGGGCTCAACTGCACGCCACGGTGGCCGAGGAGGTGCCGGCCTTCGCCGCTTCGGGCAACCCGGCGATTGTCCCGGAACTGCAGGCGCATGCCGATGCCCACGTCGACCAGGTGTTGCATTACCTCTGCGGCGGCGATGTCGATCTCGGTTTTGTCAAGGAACACGCGGTGCGCCGCGCAGAGCAGCGATTTCCGCTGGAGGCTACGCTGCACGCCTATCGCTGCGGCCACCGGGTCCTGTCACACTGGCTGCGCGAAGCCGCGCTCGCGAGCGCCGATGTCAGCGCCAGCGTCGGCGAGACGCTGGCCGCGGTTGCGGATTTCTCGATCGAGTACACCGACTCGATCAGCACGCTGGCCACCTCGGAGTACGTTGCTCACACGCGGCAGATCGCCGAGGCGGAAGGCGACCTGCGCAGCGAATTGCTGTCGGTGCTGCTCGGCGGGTATGACGAGGCAGACGGGCGCGTGGCACGGCTGTTGCGTCGCGCCGGCTACCTGGAGCAACGCCAGTCGTTCTGCGTTGCGGTGACGCAGGCGGTACACGCCGGCGAGATGGAATTCCCGGCACGCGTGCGGCGCATCTGCGATTCCATCGACCAGGTATTCACGCCGTTCCAGGGCCGCGTCTTGAACGGTGTACGTGACAACACGGTGATCACGATCATGTCCGCGACGCGCCGGATGTCGGGATGGACGGCTGCACGCTCCCGTGTGTCGGACGAAGCGCACCGGCATTTGCTGAAGCTCGGCAATGCCGTCCTCGTCGGCCTGAGCACCGATGTGCCATCGACCGCCTTCATTCCACAGGCGCTCGCCGAAGCGCAGCTTGCATTCGAGTTTGCCGATGCGGCGAACCGCGTGGTCAGCTTTGCCGGCATTCCGATGCGACGCCTGTTGCTACGCAATGCGCAGGACAGCATTCGCCCGGCATTGCCGGGCTGGAGCGCGGCCCTGTTTGCAGCGGACGACAAGGCCCGCGGAGCCCTGGTCAAGACGCTGCGCGCCTACGCGGACAGTAATATGAATGTACTCAAAGCGGCGCGGCAGCTGGCCGTGCATCCCAACACGATATACACCCGCATGCAGCGTATCGCCGATCTCACCGGCCAGAACGGCCTCGAATACCACGCCTTGACCGAATTGTTGCTGACCGTCGATTGCAGACCGTAGAATCGGACGATGAACCAGGCGACCAGGCCCAAAGTCTTTTGCATCGGTTTCCACAAGACCGGCACAACCAGCCTCGAAACAGCGCTGACAAAGCTGGGTTACAGGGTCACCGGCTGCTTCGGCACCAAGGACCCGGACATCGCCAGCAAAGTCCACGAAATGGCCTACGCAATGGTCGATCAGTTCGATGCTTTCCAAGACAATCCCTGGCCGATCCTGTACCGCGAACTGGACGAACACTTTCCGGGCAGCAAGTTCATCCTGACCCGCCGCCCGACGGAAAGCTGGATCAACAGCCAGGTGAAGGATTTCGCCACGACCGAAACGCCGATGCGCCGGTGGATCTATGGTGAGAATGCCGGCTGCCCGTCAGGCAACGAAGAAATCTACAAAGCCCGCTACGAAAGACACAACCGCGAAGTCCTCGAATATTTCGCCGACCGCCCGGACGACCTCCTCATCATCGACCTGCCAAACGATGACGGCTGGTCACGCCTGTGCCCATTCCTGGGCCACCCGATCCCGGACGAACCCTTCCCCCACTCCAACAAAGCCAGCCTCTCCCGCAAAATAAAAAACTGGCTCAAAAAACCGTGACAGTTACTACTTACACCATTTTTAGAAAAAGGTGTAAGTAGTAACTGTCACGGTTTTTTTTAGGGGGTGAAGGTTTTGCGGATCTGCTTGCGGATCCTTGTCATCAGTGAGTCTTTTTCGTAGCGGCCCTTGACGATGTGGCGGATCTGGCAGACGTTCGGGATCGGCAGCGGCGTGCCGTGCGTGCCGATCAACCAGCGAAATGCGCGGTCCTCGTAGGTCTTCATCCAGCGTGCGGCCGGCTTCTGGTAGTACGCGATCGAGTCGCAGTAGCCGCAAGCACGTGCGATATCGCCGTGCGTAATCTGGTGTGGTCCCTTGGCTTTCTTGCGCGGCCCGCCGTAGGGTGAAAACTCGTCGATCGGGATTTCGAGAATCGCCGGACCTCGCCGACCCTTCTCGAGAATCTCATCGTCGTCCGGTAACAAGCGCGTGCCGAGACCAATTTCCGGGTGCACCAGCGCATCGTCACGGCCCTGCAGCAGGTCCGCCAGCGTGTCGAGGCACTTCTGATGAAACAGGATGTCGGCGTCCGTAAACCAGATCCAGTCCGCGGTGGTGTTTTTGGCCGCCAGGTTGCGGCCGATCGCCCGGCGGAACAACTGTTCTTTCGGCAACGCCTGCCAGTTCCAGGTGACACCCGGTATTTCCATGCGGCCAAAGTAGTCCAGCACCGGCACAACCTTGTCGTCATCGGCAACGTGGTACACCGTCATCGTGATGTCGAACTTGTCCGTGCGGTGATTGACCAGCGAGCTCAGCTGGTAGGTCAGGAAGTGACCATAGCGCCAGCAGTGACTGACGATTTCAAGATTCAGCTTGCCGGTCTTCTTTGCCTTGACGACAGTCGCCGGGTCGACATCCCGGAACCAGGACACTGGTAGTGCACCCGACACGGCCGCGCGGTAGAACAGGCTGATGGCTCTTTCTCCCAAGCCTGGCATGAATCGCTCCGTATGGGTTCAGGCGGACCGGCGCATGCGCCGATAGACAGCAACTTTGCGCAGCGCATCGATACGCTGGGAAACTCGCCGCCAGAAGTATACTTTTTCCGGGTAACGGCTACTAGACAGATCCGGTTGCACATCATCCAGCACCCGCTCCCAGTCTGCCGATGTTTCGTAACCGCACTCGATCAGGTCCGGTGTCAGCGAGCCGTGCAACAATTGCTGCGCCTTGATACGCGGCAGGTTTTTCTTCCACTTGCCGACACTGGTCGGCGCTATCGGCCGCACCTCGTTCATCGCCAGGCGGGACTTCTCGGAAACGTTGGCATGCAGGTGGTAGTCGGAAAAATCGTACAGCCGTTCGAGCCAGGGAAACTTGCGCGCAATCTTCGCCTGCACGATATCCGGCTTGCTGACAAATTCCTCGTAGTTGACCTGCAAAAAGCGCTCATGGCCGGCAATTTTTTTTGCGTAGCCGTTGAGCTCCCGGAACAGGCGAATATTGGAGTAGTACATGCTCCTGTCCTTTCCGTGCCGGCTTACGATCACATCGCGCGGGTCGCGCATGACGTAAACGACAAACAACTCCGGATCGTCGATAACCGACGGCATGTACATCGTGTCCTTGGGTCGTTTCGTGATCACGATATCGCCGTCAACGGCAGTCACCTGGTTGAACCGGACCTCGTGGTCGTAGTGCTTGTCGACCTTGAAACAGGTCACCATCGCCTCGTGCAACAGCGTGGTGCCGCTGCGTGGTGAACAACCGACGATATGCAGGTGCTTGAACATGGGCCGATTCTACCCGACGCCGCCCGCCAGTGCCGTGTACAACAGGCGAATCGCAGTAACCGTAATGATGACCCGGTAGGCAATACGAAACTGCTTCTCCGGCAGTTGCTCGCTGAGCCGCTTGCCCAACCACGTACCCGCCAGGCTAGCCAGCGCCGCAACGCCGATCAGGACCAGGTACGGCCGGTAGTCGAACCCGTACCACGCATAGCCCGCGAGCTTGAACACCGACATGCCGGACAGACACCCTGCGAGTGTCGCCACCAGTTGCCGTCGGTTCATGCCGGCGTGCAGCGCAACCGACTGCAGCACGGCACCGTAGGCAAACAGCGTGGACAACAGGGAATGCAGGAAGCCGACGACCGCCCACGGGTGCCTGATCTTTGGCCGCCACGAGATCTCAGGAAGCCAGATCGCCATCAACATGACGACAGCAATCGCAACGCCGATCAACTGCACCGGCAGCTCGAAATAGATCCTTGCCCCGAGCAGTGCGCCAAACAGGCTGCCAATGAGAAACGGCGCCACGACATCCCAGCGTATGTACTGCCAGAACATGTACATCCGCCCGAAAGTCGAGCCGAGCATCAGGCTCGAGTGCATCGGAACAATCGCGACAATCGGCAACACTGCCGTTGTCGTCGCAAGCATGATCATCGCGCCGCCAACTGAAAAAGCGGCATTGAAAGCCGCTGCCAGGAAGCTCGCGATCACCAGCGAGGCGAACACCCAGTCGAGTTCCACGCTAGCCCTTCAGCCCACGCAACGCCGCGTCCAGCGCCGTCACCGCCCGGTCAATCTCAGCAGGCTGGATCACCAGCGGTGGCCGGAGCTTGAGAATATTGT
>JAUIDP010000087.1 GCA_030429005.1 Gammaproteobacteria bacterium
AGGATGCCAGCCATTTCCTGGTATTCGGCCGGCAATGGCAGAACAGGCTCGTTTTGCAACAGCTGGATCTCGCCAGTGTGCAGACCATCGTCCTGGCGCGTCGTCGATATCAAACGGAAGCGGTCTTCGCCGATAGCCGTGATGCCCAGCAGCCCGTCACTTCCCTGGTACCAGTCCGTGATGCGCGCCAGTGTGCCGACATTGTGCGTCGTCGACGGTCCCGTCTCACTGCCGTTGCGGATCAGCAATACACCAAAGGGCGAGTCGTTCTGCAGGCAGTGGCTCACCATGCCGAGGTAACGCGGCTCAAAGATACGCAGCGGCAGCGGACCGCCGGGAAACAGGACAGCGTTTAGCGGAAACAGGGGTACGTGCACGGCCACTCTTCAGGTCATCCTGAATTCAGTATAGACGGATTCTCCGTGCAGGCTTCCGGCTAGCCGGGACTGCGGGTCCGCTGCAGCACAGCCGTCAGCGTCTGGCGCGCGGCCCCGAAGCCACCGTTGCTCATGAAAACCACCTGGTCTCCCGCGCGCAATTCCGCCGCCATATCGGTCACGAGCCTGTCGTAGTCCGGAAACAGGCGAAGCTTGCTCCCCAGCTCCGCCAGTGCAGTATCGAAGTCAGCCGACATGCCGTCCGGCCGGTACATCCAGACCCGGTCGGCTTCGGCAAGCGAGCCTGCCAGCTCGGCATTGTGCACGCCCAGCTTCATCGTATTGGAACGTGGCTCGATGGCCACGATGATGCGTTGCCCCGGATAGCGGCGCCTGACGCCGGCAATCGTGCGCCGAATCGCCGTGGGATGGTGGGCAAAATCGTCATAGATGGCGATGTCACCAACGGTTGCGGTTCGTTCCATGCGGCGTTTGACGCCGTCAAAACGCGACAGTGCCTGCAGCGACTGCGCGAGGCTGACGCCCGCCGAACTCGCGGCTGCAACCGCTGCAAGTGCATTCTCCAGGTTATGCCGTCCGCCGAGCTTCCAGCGCGTCTCGCCACTGTCCCCGTTCGGCGCATCGACCTGGATACGACGTTCGCTGGCATCAGCAAACGCCGCGCGCCAGTCCGCGGTCCCTTCACTGGCAAACGTCTCTACCGGTGTCCAGCAACCTGCTTCCAGTACCGCAGGCAGGTTCGGGTCAGCCGCATTGCTGATGATCCGCCCGCTGCCGGGGACCGTGCGCAACAGCTGGTGAAACTGCCAGTTGATGGCGGCCAGGTCCGCGTAGATGTCCGCGTGATCGAACTCGAGGTTGTTCAGAACCAGTGTCCTCGGGCTGTAGTGCACAAACTTGGCGCGCTTGTCGAAAAAGGCTGTATCGTACTCGTCGGCTTCAACAACAAAGTACTCCGAGTCGCCAAGGCGCGCGGAAATACCGAAATTTGCCGGAATACCGCCGATCAGGAAGCCTGGCGCATGGCCGGCATCCTGCAATAGCCACGCGAGCATGCTCGCGGTCGTCGTCTTGCCGTGCGTGCCGGCAACGGCAAGGACGTGCCGGCCCTGTAACACGTGGTCGGCAAGCCAGCGGGGTCCGGATGTATAAGGAATACCCCGGTCCAGCATGGCCTCGACAACCTCGACGCCGCGGCTCATGACGTTGCCTACCACGACGCAGTCCGGCTCTTCGTCCAGTTGCGCCGCATCGAAGCCTTCGTAGATTTCAACGCCAAGATCCCGCAACTGCGTGCTCATCGGCGGATAGACATTGCCGTCGCAGCCGGTGACCCGGAAACCGGCGGCGCGGGCGAGTACCGCGACGCCACCCATGAAGGTGCCGCAGATTCCGAGGATATGTATGTGCATGGGCTTACTCAAAATACATTGTTCAGGGCGTGGAAACGTGTGCGTGAATGACATGCTGCAGCACAAATACAGCAACGGCAATTGCCAGTCCCGCGTACCAGTGACGACTGATCGCGTTGGCAATGATATGGCCTTTGACCGAGACAGACCACAGCACGATTCCCCAGACGACCAGCAGCATCAGCACCGGACTGCCGATTGCCTGCAGAAAGACGTAGGCAATCGTGAACGTGAAAACGAGCAAGGCGCCGCAACCCAGCAGAGCGGTAATCGTCTGCGTCAGGCGGGTGCCGTGACCGAAGGCCAGGACAATCGCGGCATAGCAGGTCAAGGCGACGAGAACACTGAACACTTCCAGGACAAAGTCTCGCTCGTCGATATCCTGGATCAGCGCGACCTGGCAGAGAACCGCGAGCAGCCACAGGCATGCCGTCATTGCCAGCAGGATGCCCGAGCGCGGGATGTGCTGCGGCCCCTTGCGTAACAGTGCGATCTCGAACAGTGTCTGGATAAGCGGCAGCAATGGCGTGGGACGTGACTGGAATTGCGGGCAATCATCGCATGTCAACGCGTGATAGTCTTGCGCCCCGAAACCTGTTGCCTTTCGAATGACAAGAGCACTCATGA
The DNA here is from genome assembly GCA_030429005.1 of Gammaproteobacteria bacterium. Lineage (GTDB taxonomy): Bacteria > Pseudomonadota > Gammaproteobacteria > Steroidobacterales > Woeseiaceae > UBA1847. Next base: position 2,438 of record JAUIDP010000087.1, read on the forward strand.
CCGACTACCTGCTGGTCGACAATATCGATTCCCTGGTTGCCGATCTCGACGATTCGGCTTGCATCGGGCTGGACACGGAGTTTATGCGCGAGAAAACGTTCTTCGCCGAGCTGTGTCTCGTCCAGGTCGCGACGAGCGGCGCCATCTACTGCGTCGACCCGCTTACCTGTAAGGATATGGCCACATTCTGGCAAGCCGCACTGCAAACACCGTGGGTTGCCCATTCCGCCCGGCAGGACATCGAAGTCATCTACCAGTCGGCGGGGCGTATGCCGGTCAGTTTGTTCGACACGCAGGTCGCCGCCGCCCTGCTCGGCTACGCGCCGCAAATGGGCTATGCCAATCTCGTCAACGAATTGTTCGGCGTCGAATTGCCGAAATCGCACACGCGTGCAGACTGGTCGCGGCGGCCGCTGGCCGATGCACTTCTGCAATACGCTGCCGAAGACGTTGAGTACCTGCTGCCGGCCCGGCAAATCCTGGCGGAGCGGCTGGACAAGCTCGAAAGGCTCGATTGGGCGGAGGCGGACTCCGCGCTGTTGCTCGACCCTGCGCTGTATGACATCGACCCGGAGAATGCGATCAGCCGGCTGAAAGGTGCGCGCAATATGCGCGGTCGGCGGCGGTCGGCGGCGGCGCGGCTGGCGGCCTGGCGGGAATCCGAGGCTTTGCGGGCCAACCGCCCCCGCCAGTGGATTGCGAGGGACGCAACGCTACTGGCGATCGCAGCCGCACTGCCGTCATCGCCCGGAGAGCTCGAATCAATCGACGGAGTGCCGGGCGGCCTGCAACGGCGATCCGGAAAACGCCTGCTCGATGCCATTGAGGCATCGGCCAATGACGACCACAACCATCGGCAGCCGCCGGCGCCAAACGAAGAACAGAAGCAACTCCTGAAGAACATGCAAAAGCGCGTGGCCCGGTGTGCGGAATCACTACACCTATCGGCCGAGATCATCGCGCCGAAGAAGGAATTGTCCGCCGCGGTGATTAACGGTACGCGCGATTCACGTGTGTTCAGTGGCTGGCGCCGCGCGTTGATCGGCGACAGCCTGCTGGAAATGTTGTAATCGCTGGTGTCCCGGGCCGCTCAGGAAATAGCCTGCAGAAACCTTGCGTAGACTTCGTCAATTGTGCCGTCTGCATCCACCGTCTTCAGGTTGCCACGCTTGCGGTAAAAATTGACCAGCGGCTCGGTCTGTTCACGATAGACATCCAGTCGATTGCGAATGACTTCTTCATTGTCGTCTTCTCGTTGCTGCAGCTCACCGCCCGCTTCCGTGCACGCATCGAGTTCTTCCTGCGGTGAGAAATAAATATTCAGCAGCTTGCCGGTGAGCGAGCAGGTGCGCCGACCCGTCAGGCGCTTCATCAAGATCTCAAAGTCAACGTCCATCAGCACAGCCGCGTCCAGTGGCGTGCCGATCTGGTCGAGCAGTTCATCCAGGTCGAGCGCCTGTTGCCGGGTACGCGGAAAACCATCGAGGATGAACCCGTCGCTGGCATCCGGTTCCGCGAGACGTTCACTGATGATGCCGAGCATGATCTCGTCGGAGACAAGATTGCCAGCATCCATGATTGATTTCGCCTGCAGTCCGAAGCGCGTGCCCGCGGCCACGGCAGCCCGCAGCATATCGCCGGTCGATACCTGGGGAATGTTGCGGTCCGCTTCCAGTTTTTTCGCCTGGGTGCCTTTGCCGGATCCCGGCGCGCCCAGCAGTACGATGCGCATGATGTTCTCTTGTGGGTAAGTGCGGCGAGGTACGCTACCGGCTATGAGCGAATTCGTCAATCAATGCTATCCTCGCCCCTCGTCCGACCAGCAACCCGGGAAATTTCAATATGCCTGCTATGAATGCTTTTTATGCTCAGTCCGGCGGAGTCACGGCCGTCATCAACGCTTCCGCCTGTGGTGTAATTGAAACCGCGCGGAAACATCGCAACAGGATTGCCAATGTTTACGCCGGCCGCAACGGCATCATTGGCGCCCTTACCGAGGACATGATCGACACCAATCGCGAGTCGGCACGCAACATCGCAGCATTGATGACAACCCCGGGCGGCGCTTTCGGCTCGGCACGCTACAAGCTGCGCAGCCTCGAGGAAAACAAGGCGGAGTACGAGCGCCTGATCGAAGTCTTCCGCGCGCACGACATCGGCTATTTCTTCTATAACGGCGGCAACGATTCGATGGACACGGCGCACAAGGTATCGCTGATTTCGAAGCGCATGGGTTTCCCGGTAACCTGTCTCGGCATCCCGAAGACAGTCGACAATGACCTGCCTGTCACCGATTGCTGTCCCGGCTTCGGTTCGGTTGCAAAGTATGTTGCAGTTTCAACGAAAGAAGCGGCACTCGACGTGCTGTCGATGGCCAAGACATCGACGAAGGTCTTCATCCTCGAAGTCATGGGCCGGCACGCCGGCTGGATCGCCGCCGCCGGGGGCCTTGCCGGCAGCCAGCCCGGCGACGCGCCGCATATCATCCTGTTCCCCGAGGTGCCGTTCAACAAGCGTGCGTTCCTGAAGAAGGTGCGCGACTGTGTCAAACAGCATGAATACTGTGTCATCGTTGTCAGCGAAGGCGCGCGCTACGCCAACGGCCAGTTTCTCGCGGAAGCCGGCACGCGGGACGCATTCGGCCACGCGCAATTGGGCGGTGTCGCGCCGGTCGTAGCCAATATGATCCGGGAAAACCTGGGATTCAAATATCACTATGCTGTCGCGGACTACCTGCAACGATCGGCGCGGCATATCGCCTCTGCCGTCGACGTACGCCAGGCCTACGCGGTCGGCAAGGCAGCGGTCGAGTTCGCATTGCAGGGCAAAACGGCCGTCATGCCTGTCATCAAGCGGATCTCCGACAAGCCGTACCGCTGGCGTATCGAGTCGGCGCCGCTGTCGCGCATCGCCAACAAGGAAAAAATGTTGCCGAGGCGCTATATCAGCGGTGATGGATTTGGCATAACACCGGCCGCCCGCCGGTATCTTGCCCCGCTGATCAAGGGCGAAGATTATCCTCCGTATATCAATGGCTTACCTGTCCATGTAACGCTCAAGAACGCATCGGTGAAGCCGCGGCTGAACAGCAAATTTGTGGTATGATGCGCGCGCTTTAGAGATCGGCCGCCGGATGAAAGCTAAGTTTGCCGTGCGGTCGACAAGAATAAAAAGGCGAAATTCATTCGGGGGGGTATCCCGCACTCGTGCTGCATCGCTAACGTGCAGTTCATGGCATTTTGCAGCCCTGCGTGCTGCGTCCTCTCCCGCCGGACTACAATGACGGAGTAATAATCAGTATGTCAGTCACGATTATCCTGGCCCTTTCCCTGTTCGGGCTCGCTGTGGCCTTTTTCTACTCGCGCTCGGTCAGTCGCGTTGCGGTCGATATGGGCGTCGAAGACGCCGACACGCGCGGCAAACTGCGCAAGATTCATGCGGCGATCGCCGAAGGGGCAATGGCGTTCCTCAAGCAGGAATACAAGTTCATGGCCATCTTCATGGTCCTGTTCGGCATCGTCATCGCCCTCCTGATCGATGACCACCACACCGAGAACGTCAATGAAGGCATCTACACAGCCGTTGCGTTCATTTTTGGCGCGATTATCTCGATCGCCAGTGGTTACATCGGCATGAAGATCGCGACTGCCGGCAATGCGCGCACGACGGTCTCTGCCAACCAGTCGCTGTCCAGCGCGTTCAATCTCGCGTTGCACTCCGGCGCTGTCATGGGCTTCGCACTGGTCAGCCTCGCCTCACTCGGCATGCTGCTGATCTACCTCGGCCTCAAGTATGTACTGCCGGACGATCTGCCACCGCACGTCCTGATGGAAGTCATTGCCGGCTTCGGTCTCGGCGGCTCCGCCATCGCGCTGTTCGCACGCGTGGGCGGCGGCATTTTCACGAAGGCAGCCGACGTCGGTGCTGATCTCGTCGGCAAGGTCGAGGCAGGTATTCCGGAAGACGATCCGCGTAACCCGGCAGTTATCGCAGATAACGTCGGCGACAACGTCGGGGACGTCGCCGGTATGGGCGCCGACCTCTTCGGCTCCTGTGCGGAAAGTACCTGCGCCGCCATGGTCATCAGCGCGATTGCTTTCGGCGGCAACGTCGATGCGCTGCTGTATCCGATCGTCATCTCGGCCATCGGTATTCCGGTCAGCCTGATTACGATCCTGATGGTCCGCGTCAATACCGAGGCCCAGGTGGGCCCGGCACTGAAACGCATGCTGATCATTTCGAGCACGCTCATGGCCATTGTCATGTACTTCGTGACCGACATGCTGGTACCGGCGGAGTTCATGATCAACGGTGTCGGCTATACGTCACTCGGCGTATACCTGTGTTTCCTGACCGGGCTGATCGCCGGCCTCGTCGTGGGCCTGCTCACCGAGTACTACACTTCAGATACCTACAAGCCGGTACGTGAAGTGGCCGAATCCTGCCAGACGGGTACCGCGACCAACATCATTTTCGGACTGGCGCTCGGTTACAAGAGTGCCGTCGGTCCCTATCTCGCGATTGGCCTTGCGATCTATATTCCGTGGATGCTGGCCGGCATGTACGGTGTTGCCATTGCGTCGCTCGGCATGCTGGGCACGCTGGTGATCGCACTGACGATCGATGCCTACGGCCCGGTCGCTGACAACGCCGGTGGCATCGCCGAGATGGCCGGCATGCCCGAACACGTGCGCGAGCGCACGGACGTCCTGGACTCGGCCGGAAACACCACCGCCGCCATCGGCAAGGGCTTTGCGATCGGCGCCGCCATCCTGACGTCGCTCGCGCTGTTCGCTGCGTTCCTGACCCGCGCCGATCTGCTGCTGAAAGAACAGGATCCGACCTCCGATCTTCTCGGCTCGATCAACCTGCTGGACCCGATGGTGTTTAGCGGCCTGTTCATCGGCGCCGTGCTGCCCGCCCTGTTTACGGCCATGACGATGAAGTCGGTCGGCTCGGCCGCGTTCAAGATGATCGAGGAAGTGCGGCGCCAGTTCCGCGATATTCCAGGCATCATGGAAGGCACCGGTGATCCCGACTATGCACAGTGCGTCTCGATCTCGACGCAGGCGGCTGTTCGGGAAATGGTTGCGCCCGGCATCCTGATCATGGGTGCGCCGCTCGTGACCGGTTTCCTGTTCGGCATCCAGGCCACGGCCGGACTGCTGGCCGGTTCACTGGTTGCCGGCGGCGTTCTCGCGATTTCGTCGTCAAATTCCGGCGGCGCCTGGGACAACGCCAAGAAATACATCGAAGCCGGCAACCTGGGTGGCAAGGGCACCGAGAATCACAAGGCGGCAGTGGTTGGCGATACGGTCGGCGACCCGCTGAAGGACACATCCGGCCCATCGCTGAATATCCTGATCAAGCTGTCGGCAATCCTGTCGCTCGTCTTCGTACCGTTCTTCGTGCAGTACGGCGGCATACTGCTGAAGTTCATGTAGGAGCAGCCACCTGTAATTGCAGTGTTGATGGTGCCCTGGTCGCAGACTTCGGCGCCGGACCAAGTCAAGGCCGCGCATTTGCGCGGCCTTTTTTTGTGTGCGTGTAAGGCTTGGCCGCGAACGGTCGACCCGTTTCCGGCGCACGGTAGTTGTTATGATGCCGCTCTCGTATCACTTACCCAAGGCGGTGGACCAATGAACCACGGCAAAGTATCGGAATGGCTCCAGGTTGCGGCGAATCTGGGCATCGTTGTCGGCCTGCTCCTGGTTGGCGTGCAACTGAAACAAAACTCGGATCTGCTCAAAACGCAGCTGCTGTTCGAGGAAAGCCGGCGCGCGGTAGACCTGGAGACACTGGTCATTGGCGAAAATGGCGCTGACACCTGGGCCCGATCGATTACCAATGCGTCGGAGTTGAGTCTCGCTGATCAACGAATCATGGAAGCACTGCTGTGGGGATTCGTCGAACAGTTGCGATCGACCCGGTTGCTCGCGGAACTGGGATTGCTTGAGGACGACGAATGGAGATGGCGCGTAAGATCGGAAACCGCATTCTGGCTGGCGAATGACTACGGCAGGGCATGGTGGGCGAACTACAAGGATGGCAACACTCTGTTGCCAGCGGACCTGGTTGCCGAGGTTGATAATCGGCTGGCCCTGGCTGGTACCAATTTCACCGCCAAATATGCGCAAACGATCATTGAATTGACGATTCCACCGGAAGATCGCGGCGACTGACGGGCCAATTTACAGGACCACCCTCTCGTTCAAGTGAACGAGAACACTTTGTTCTGATTCACGTTGACGACTGCCAGCGTTCAGTCGATGTCGCGCAGCTTTGAACGCCTAGGGACTCAAGACCCGAAAGGTACCGGTGTTGGCGTTGCCCAACAGTACCGGCGGCTCGATAAACTTGCCCTGCACAAAGTCAACGCCGCTGTCCCGCAGCCAGTCGAAGTCTTCCTGGTGCTCGACCTGTTCGGCGACGATCCGGAACTGCATGGTGCGGGCCAGCTTGATCATGGCGTTGACCATTTCCTGGTTAACCAGGTCCGTCACGAGATTCCTGGTGTAGGTACCGTCGATTTTCAGGTAGTCGATGGGCAGATGCTTCAGGTTCGAGAATGATCCCAGGCCACTGCCGAAATCGTCCAGTGAGAATTCGCAGCCGATGCCGTGCAACACTTCGATGAAACGCTGCGCATGCTGCACATTCGACAGGATCGCCCTTTCCGTCACTTCGAAACAGATGCTGGAAGGAGCAACGCCGCTGCGGTCCAGCGCATCGACGACATAGCCGAGAAACGACTCGTCGGCCAGTGTCTGGCCAGACAGGTTGATTGCACAACTGCGGCCTCCGGCCAGCTTGATCTCGCCGGCGGATATCGCCATCAACGTGGCATTGATAACCCAGCGGTCGATCTGCGGCATCAGCTGGTAGCGTTCTGCCGGCCGCAGGAATTCCGCCGTGTTGCTGGTCTTGCCCTGCTGGTCGGTGAGCCGGATCAGCACCTCGATGGCCGGTCCGGACTCTGCTGTACCACGCATCGAGATAATTGGCTGTACAGCCAGTTCAAACGTGTCTTCATGCAATGCCGTCTGGAGCTGGCGCAGCCACTGGATGTCGCCGCGCTCACGGGCCACGGCCTCATCCCGCGCCGAATAGACATGCACCTGGCCGCGGCCCTGCTGCTTGGCAACGTAACAGGCCGAGTCAGCCGCGCTCATAACGTCCTGCAATGAGCCGCTGACATGGCTGATCTCGACGAGGCCGATTGAAATGCCGATAT
>JAUIDP010000088.1 GCA_030429005.1 Gammaproteobacteria bacterium
TTCCTGATAGATCCGCATGTTCGGCGTGACGTGATCGAATAGCGTCGGGCCGAGAAAGAAGCCCGCACTCGAGTCGGCTAGAGCCCGGCCATCGACGATCAGTTCGGCGCCGGACGGAAACCTCAGCGTTGAGCCTTTTGGCAGGCGCGACAGCTCCGGAATACCCGAGAAGCAGAAGTTCGCCCCGACGCACGACGCACTCAAGACAGCATCCAGTCCCATCGCCGCGGATATTTCAGCCAGCTCCTCGACGGAAACTGCGGACCATTGCCGTTCGTTGCGGCGTTTCGTGCCTTGTGGTTGCTTGTCGCCCGCCCAGGTATTGCGCGCAAACGACTGGTGCGTGTCACCGACAATTCCGTCCAGCGCCAACTCGATGGACGATCGGCGATTCTTGCCAAGATCCGCATTCGTTCCTGCATGGACTGAAACGGTCGTACCGGTGAGTCGGGTCAAGCCAGTCTCCACTGTCTGAAATCGCGGATGCGCGGCGGCATCCCGGTCAGCTAGGATACAGTGGCATTTTTTCAAAGTCAGGTAACGGCACGATGCATTCGCAGGCCCATACCGGGTCCTACTACGCGGCGACAGTCAACGCGCCGACGGACTACCCGCCACTCGACGGTGACCAGCGGACCGATGTCTGCATTATCGGTGCCGGCTTCACCGGCATCTCGACCGGACTGTTCCTGGCCGAACGCGGTTACCAGGTATGCATCGTCGAAGCCAACAAGGTCGGTTGGGGTGCGTCCGGGCGCAATGGTGGCCAGCTCATCCACGGCATTCCCGGTGAAAAAGTAATTGCCAGGAAGCTGGGCAAAGACATCGAGGAAGTGTTCGGGGAACTGCGCTGGGCGGGACATGCGATCATCAGGGAGCGCGTCGAAAAATACTCGATCGATTGTGACCTGAAGTTCGGCTATCTCGACGTCGCCAGCAAACCGCGGCACTTGCGTGCATTCGAAATCGACCAACGCCGCCTGCAGGCAGCGCGGTTTCCTCACGAGTTGCGCCTGCTGAATGCGGCGGACACGGCCGAACTGGTCGGCAGTGATGTCTATGTCGGCGGCCTGGTCAACATGGGCAACGGTCACCTGCATCCGCTCAACCTGTGCATCGGCGAAGCCAGGGCAGCCGAGTCGCTGGGCGCAAAGATTCATGAACAGACACCGGCTGAACGTATCGTGCACGGACCAAAGCCGCAGGTAGTGACTGCGTCCGGAACGATCACCGCGGATGCCGTTGTCCTGGCCGGGAACGCCTACCACCTGCTCGAAAACAAGCTGCGCGGCAGCATGTTTCCGGTTAACAGCTACATCATCGCCACGGAGCCGCTGGCCGACGACGTCGTTGCGAGGCTGAACCCTCGCGACCTCGCAATCTGCGACCAGAATTTTGCCGTGCAGTACTTTCGCATGAGTGCCGACAAGCGCCTGCTGTTCGGTGGCCGTGCCAGCTACTTCGGACACGACCCCGACGTTATCAAGAGATCGCACGTACCGAAAATGCTGAAAATCTATCCGCAACTGCAGGGCGCCCGAATTGATTATGCATGGGGCGGCACGATCGGCGTCCCGGTGAACCGGGTGCCACAACTGGGCCGCACCGGCGACAACGTCTACTATTGCCAGGGGTACTCCGGGCACGGCGTTAACACCACACATCTTGCCGGCCGCATCATGGCGGATGCGGTTGCCGGCACACTGGAACACTTCGACATGTTTGCAAACGTTCGCCCGGTCATCGTACCCGGCGCGTACCGGTTGCGCCGCCCATTGGTCTCGCTGGCGATGCTGTATTATCGGCTTCGCGATCGGCTCTGACCGGACCGGGGCACTGACATCAAAACGGAAAACTGCAATGCCTCGTAATCCACGTTACGACATCCTGTTTGAACCTGTCCGGATCGGGCCGGTCACGACGCGTAACCGTTTTTATTGCACGCCGCATGCCATCGGAACCGGGCAACAGATGCCGCACGTGCGGGCCGCCGTGCGCGAGGTCCGGGCCGAAGGCGGCTGGGGCGTCGTGAATACCGGCTATTGCTCGATTCATCCGAGTTCTGACGACGCACCGCTGCCGTACTCGCGGCTGTGGGACGATGAAGACATCAGGGTGCACGCACTGATGGTCGATGCCGTGCACAAGCATGGCTCGCTGGCCGGCGTCGAGTTATGGCACGGCGGTGGCGGCACCGGCAATCGGCTGTCGCGCCGGGGGCTGCTGTCAGCATCGGGTATTGCCGACGATATTACCTACCCGGGCTGGATCAACCTGGCGCAGTCGCGTCCGATGGACAAGCGCGATATTGCCGACTTCAGGCGTTGGCATGTCGCTGCGGCGAAACGCGCGCGGTCCGCCGGGTTTGACATTATTTATACCTACGCGGGGATGAACTTCGGGCCATACCAGTTTCTGCTTCCGTGGCTCAACCAGCGCAGCGACGAGTATGGCGGCAGCCTGGAAAACCGGCTGCGCCTGACACGCGAGATACTCGAGGAAATGAAAACGGCGGTTGGCGATACCTGTGCGATCGCGTTGCGCTTCAGCACCGAAGACCTGCTCGAGGTTCCCGGCAACACGCAGGAAACCGAGGCGCACGAGGTCGTGGCAATGCTGTCAGACCTCCCGGACCTCTGGGACGTCAAATCGTCGAGCTGGACCCGCGAAACCGTGTCTGCGCGTTTCAGCGAGCAGGGAGCGCAGGAGCCGATCAACAGTTTCGTCAAGGGGTTGACGGACCGACCCGTCGTCGGCGTCGGTCGTTTCACATCCCCGGACATGATGGTCAGCCAGGTCCGGCGCGGCATCCTCGACCTGATAGGCGCCGCGCGGCCTTCGATTGCCGACCCATTCCTGCCCAACAAGATTGACGACGGCCGCGAAGACGAGATCCGCGAATGCATCGGCTGCAACATCTGCGTTTCGGGCTACCACGACGGCGTACCGGTCCGATGTACGCAAAATCCGACGATGGGCGAGGAGTGGCGTCGCCAATGGCACCCGGAAAGAATGCCGCCGGGCGACAGCAACAGCAGCGTTCTCGTTGTCGGCGCCGGCCCTGCGGGACTGGAATGCGCACGCGCCCTCGGCGCGCGCGGATTCGCCGTCACGCTGGCAGAAGCGCGCGCAAACCTGGGCGGGCGGGTAACCATCGAGTCCGCGCTGCCCGGGCTCGCGACGTGGGCGCGTGTACGCGACTACCGCAGCCACCTGCTGCAGTCGATGGCCAACGTCGACATCTATCTCGGCAACGAACTATCGGCCGAGGACATTGCAGCTTTCGACAGCGAGCATATCGTCATTGCTACCGGCGCACACTGGTCTGCCGCAATCCCCGACGACAGGGGCCACGCGACCCGGCACCTCGAAACCGGCAACGTCTTCACGCCTGATGATGTGCTGGCAGGCGCGGACATTTCGGGGCCGGTCGTCATTTATGATTTCGATCACTATTACATGGGCAGCTGCCTGGCCGAGCTGCTGCGCGAACGCGGACTCGACGTCAGTATCGTAACGACGGCGGGCGCGATATCCGCGTGGACTTTCATGAATAACGAGATGGCTGATATCCGCCATCGCATGATCGAGATCGGTGTACAGATCGTGCTCGAGTCGAAACTGACGGGCTTTTCAGGACACATTGCAAGCCTGGAGAGCATCTATGCCGGAGGACCGTCACAGGCACTGGAATGCGGCTCACTGGTCGTCGTCGGCAAGCGCCGTCCCAATGATGCCCTGTACCAGGCCCTTTGCGCCGCCGGCCTGCAGAACGTCCGCTGCATCGGCGATTGCCGGGTACCCGGAGCGATTGTGCATGCCGTTTATGCCGGGCACGAATGCGCTCGCACAATAGACGAACCCATGGGTGCTGACCTGACGGAGGGAATTGCGTGGGAACGACCCCGATTGACGACAAGCTAGAAAGGCATATCCGGGACAGCGTCGCATGCGCTGTCGCCGAAGACGTCGGTAGCGGCGACCTGACTGCCAGCCTGGTCGCTGCCGGCGCCACGATGCAGGCGACCGTAATCACTCGCGACGCGATGACGATGGCAGGGCGCCCGTGGTTCGACGAGGTAATGCGCGAGATCGACAGCGCAATACAGGTTGACTGGCAATTCGACGACGCGGACACGGTGGCCGCCGGCAGCACGCTGTGTTCCGTTGCCGGTCCGGCACGATCGATCCTGACTGCCGAGCGCACGGCGCTGAACTTCCTGCAAATGTTGTCGGCCGTGGCAACGCGTACGCGGCAATACGTCGATGCCGTGGCGGGAACCGGATGCCGCATACTCGATACGCGCAAGACGATTCCCGGGCTGCGGCTCGCGCAAAAATATGCCGTGTTGTGCGGTGGCGGCGTGAATCATCGTATCGGCCTGTATGACGCGATACTGATCAAGGAAAACCACATCATGAGCGCCGGCAGTATCGCCGCCGCCGTCGCGGCGGCACACGAACTGCATCCCGGAATTCCGGTCGAGGTTGAGGTAGAGAACCTCGACGAAATGCGCGCAGGACTTGCCGCGAGAGCTGATCGATTGATGCTGGACAATTTCGAGCTTGCGGACCTTGTGCAAGCCGTCGCATTCAACCGCAGCGAAAGCTCGCACACTGCTGAGCTGGAAGCCTCGGGCGGCATCACCTTCGAGACCTTACGGCCAATCGCGGCAACCGGGGTTGATTTTATCTCGGTCGGCGCGCTGACAAAGCACATAGAGGCGATCGACCTGTCCATGCGATTCTCGACGCCTGGCTGAATACGTTACACTCGGACCCATACCGCAGGGGGACAATAACAATGACAACCGCGAGTGGTTTGCACTGGACTTCCCGAAGAGCATTCCTGATGGCATCGGTGGGCTGTGCCGTCGGCCTCGGCAACATCTGGCTGTTTCCCTACCAGGCCGGCGCCAACGGCGGCGGCGCATTCGTCCTGATCTACCTGGCGGCGATTTTCGGCCTGGCGCTGCCGGTGCTGCTGGCTGAAATCATGCTTGGTCGCCGCGGCGCTGCCGCTCCGCCGGCAGGCCTGGCAGCCGTAGCCAGGGAGTCGGGACACAGCGAGCAGTGGCGCTGGATGGGCATCCTGCTGGGTGCGCTGGGGGCATTGTTTGCGCTCGCATTCTACTGTGTGGTCGGTGGCTGGACGCTCGCTTACGCATTCAAGGCAGCCAGTGGCCAACTGCAACAACTCGATGGCGCACAGTCGGCACATATGTTTGAGCAACTCAGCGCAACCGCGGGATCGATACTGCCGTCATTCATCGCATTCACGCTGCTGACGGTCTATATATCGTCGCGCGGTTTGCACGCCGGCATCGAAAAGGCAGTCAAGCTGATGATGCCGGCACTATTCACGATGCTGGCAGCCATGGTGATCTACTCGGCCTTCGTTGGCGATTTCGCTGCGGCGGTACAGTTCCTGTTCCGACCGGACTTCAGCAAGATCACGAGTCACGTTGTGCTGGCCGCGTTTGGCACCGCGTTCTTTTCAGTCAGCGTCGGCATCACGAACATGATGGCGTACGGCTCCTATATCGAGAAACAGACCAACCTTCCGGAGTCAGCGACACTGATTGTCATCGCGGACACCACGGTTGCGTTGTTCGCCGGCCTCGCCATATTCCCGATTGTTTTCATGGCCGGCATCGAGCCTGCCGGTGGCGGCGGGCTCGCGTTCATCAGCCTCCCCGTTGCGTTCGGGCAGATTCCGGGTGGCCTCCTGTTCGGAACGATTTTCTTTGTGCTGCTGTTTTTCGCGGCATTGACGTCGTCGATCGGCATGATGGAACCGCCCGTGTCGTGGCTTCGTGACAGCTTCGGGCTGTCACGCCGCAAGGCAGCATTGATTGCCGGCGGCACGGCTTTTGTCCTCAGCCTGCTTGCGGCGCTGTCATTCAACGTCCTTGCCGACATTCGAATTCTCGGCAACTTTGCTGTTTTCGCCGACAAGACCGTTTTCGAGTTCTTCGTTTATCTCGTTACGCAGGTCTTGATGCCGGCGGGCGGCATCCTGGTTGCAATATTTGCCGGCTGGATCGTCAAACGCCAGTTCAGCGCCGACGAACTGTACGGCGGACGGGAACCGATGATGTACAAGGCATGGCTGTTTATTGTGCGGTTTGTCGCACCGATCCTGCTGGCCATGGTGCTCTACGACGTCGCAACGCAATAGCACGGAAATCACTGCCGAAACGGCAGCGCCGTGTCTGCCTTGATTTCCTTCAGGATGATGTTTGAACGAACCTGCGAAACACCGGGCAACCTGAAGATGAAATCGTCGAGAAACGCGTTGTAGGCGTCAATGTCTTCGACAACGACACGCAGGTGAAAGTCCGCTTCGCCGCTGGTCGCAAAACACTCCAGCACCTCCGGGTGCCGCAGGACCTCGCGGATAAAATGGTCGACGTTCGCCTGCTCGTGCCGGGCAAGCGACACGTGCACCATCGATGCGAGCCCGAAGCCGGATTTTCGGGCATTCACCAGTGCCGCATAGCGTTCGATCACACCAGCCTCTTCCAGGCTCTTGACCCGCCGCCAGACGGCGGAGCTCGACATACCGACCCTGTCAGCCAGTTCCTGCATTGTCAGTCGGCTGTCGGTTTGCAATTGCGCCAGGATGCGGCGGTCGATCTTCGAAAGCACGAATTTCCTGTTTCTGTGCACTGGATGAAATATTTTACCAGTTTTTTTACTAATTTGGGATGTGTTGTCTTTTGTGGGTAATCTCCGGGGACAATCCGGGATCGGCTTGCGATGGCATTCTGGCATGCTAACGGCATCCCGGGCAGTTTTCGCGGAGCCTCAATGGCGGCCAGTTCTCTTGCAATACCCGGCGGGACTTACCCGCTCGACAATTACGAACTCCTCGACCGTTACCGTCGTGAGTCCGGCCGCGTTTTCCTGACCGGCACCCAGGCGCTGGTGCGCATCCCGTTGATGCAGCGCACGCTGGACAAGGCAGCCGGCCTGAACACCGCCGGCTTTATCAGTGGCTACCGGGGTTCGCCGCTCGGCGCATATGACCAGGAATTGTGGCGTGCAAAGCCGTTTCTCGCGGCCAGCAACATCGAGTTTCTGCCCGCCGTCAACGAGGACCTTGCCGCCACCGCCATCCTCGGCTCACAGCAGGTCGAGACCGACCCGCACAGGGAAGTCGATGGCGTATTCGGAATCTGGTATGGCAAGGGCCCGGGTGTAGACCGGTCCGGCGATGCGCTGAAACATGGCAACGCTTACGGCAGCTCGCCGCATGGTGGCGTGCTGGTCGTCGCCGGTGACGACCATGGCGTGGTTTCGTCGTCGATGCCGCACCAGTCAGACGTGGCATTTCTCACATTTGTCATGCCGAACCTGAACCCGGCGAATGTCGCGGAGTACCTGGAGTTCGGCCTGTACGGCATTGCCCTGTCGCGTTTCTCCGGCATGTGGGTCGGCTTCAAGGCGATATCGGAAACGGTAGAGTCTGCGATGTCGGTTGAATTGCCGCCCTACCCGCAATTCGTCATACCGGAATTCAACGCGCCGCCGGGCGGGCTGCATTATCGTTGGCCGGACTTGCCGGGCTTCCAGATCGAAGAGCGCCTCGAAGCCAAGAAAGCCGCAACACTCGCGTTCGCCGCGGCCAATCCCATCGATCGCAAGATCTTCGACGTGCCCGACGCGCGCTACGGCATCGTCACGACGGGTAAGGCACATCTCGACCTGATGGAAGCCCTGCGGCTGCTCGGAATCGACGCCGCGTTCGCACAAACGATTGGGCTCGATATCTACAAGGTTGGCATGGTCTGGCCGCTCGAACCGCAGGGCGCGCTCGACTTTGTGCACGGCAAGAACGAGGTCCTGGTCATCGAAGAAAAACGCGGCATCATCGAGAGCCAGTTCAAGGAGTATTTCTACGACTACCCGGGCCGCAAGCCCAAACGCATGATCGGCAAGGAAGATGAGCATGGCAAACGCCTCGTTCCCTGGGTCGGTGAATTGCATCCGTTGCAACTGGCCCGCATTGTCGCAGAACGCCTCGACAGGGAGTTCAGCGGCCTCAACCTGACCGAAAGGGCCAACCGCCTGCAGGAACCGGTTGGCAATATCATCCAGGTTGAAGGCGCCACCCGGACCCCGTACTTCTGTTCCGGTTGTCCGCACAACACCTCGACGAAACTGCCGGAAGGCTCGAGCGCGCTGGCGGGCATCGGCTGCCATTTCATGGCGAACTGGATGGAACGCGATACCGAGGGACTGATCCAGATGGGTGGCGAAGGCGTCAACTGGATCACGCGTTCCCGGTTCAATGGCGGCCGCCATACTTTCCAGAATCTCGGCGACGGGACGTTCTATCACTCCGGTTCAATGGCTATTCGCCAGGCAGTCGCCGCGGGCACCAACATTACGTTCAAGATCCTGTTCAACGATGCGGTTGCGATGACCGGTGGCCAACCGGTCGATGGCCCGATTTCGGTACAGACGATTGCACACTCGGTGCGTGCCGAGGGCATTGATCGCATTGCGCTCGTGTCCGATGAACCGGGGCAGTTCAAGGCGAGCGACTTCCCGGTCGGAATGACAATACATCACCGCCGCGACCTCGACGCCGTACAGCGGGAACTGCGCGAGATCGACGGCGTGACCGTCCTGGTTTATGCCCAGACCTGCGCAACCGAGAAGCGCCGCCGCCGCAAGCGCGGGCTGCTCGAAGACCCGAAGAAATTTGTCGTGATCAATGACCTGGTCTGCGAAGGCTGCGGCGACTGCTCGACAGAGTCGAACTGCCTGTCGGTGCTGCCAAGGGAAACGCCCTTCGGCCGCAAACGCATGATCGACCAGAACAACTGCAACAAGGACTTTTCCTGTGTCAACGGATTCTGTCCAAGCTTTGTTACCGTGGAAGGCGGCGAATTGCAGGCGCGCGCGGGCATCACGCCCGGCGCAACCGAGCGAGAATGGCTGGCTGGACTTGCGCAGCCCGAGTTCATGCCGATTGACGGTTGCTTCGACCTGCTCGTCACCGGCGTTGGCGGCACCGGGGTCGTAACGGTCGGGCAGTTGATTACGATGGCTGCTCACCTGGAAGGCAAGGGCGCCAGCGTTCTCGACTTCACCGGTTTCGCCCAGAAGTTCGGTACCGTGCTCAGCTATATTCGTATTGCCGACGAGCCGTCCAGGATCAACCAGGTTCGCATCGAGAAAGCGCGCGCCGATGCGCTGATCGGCTGTGACCTGGTGGTGAGCTCATCGCCGCGTGCCTCGGCGACGTATGCGCCCGGCGAAACACGAGCCGTCGTGAATACGGCGGAGATGGCAACCGGCGACTTTGTCAGGCATCGCGACGCTAGCCTGCGGGCACCGGAGCGGATTCGAGCCATACGTGACGTCGTCGGTGCACAAAACCTTGCGACGCTCGATGCCAATGCTATGGCCGAAAAGCTGCTGGGTAACACGATCTATGCCAACGTATTGTTGCTTGGCGCCGCCTGGCAACTGGGCCTGGTGCCGGTATCGTTGGCGGCACTGCAACGCGCTATCGAACTCAATGGCGTGGAGCCGGAGAAAAACAAGCTGGCATTCGCTTGGGGACGGCTCGCGATTGCCGATGACGAAAAGATCCGGCAGCTGCTG
>JAUIDP010000089.1 GCA_030429005.1 Gammaproteobacteria bacterium
GCCGGAAATGCTGCTGAAACGTGCGGAAAAGCTGGAAAAACAGATGCTGAAAGCCGCGCGGGACCTCGAATTCGAGACGGCGGCGCGGCTCAGGGACGAAATCCAGCGACTTCGGGACCTGGCGCTCGGCACAGGTCTTGCGCCGGGCAATGGGCTTGAGTATGGTATGCCGCCCGCTGCCGGGGCCGGCCGATAGTACCGTGCGATCAGCCCCGGGGCAGCAAGACGAAGGCAGGGGTGTATCTGTCGGGCGATTAGCTCAGGGGTAGAGCGCCACGTTGACATCGTGGAGGTCGGTGGTTCGAAACCACCATCGCCCACCAAATAAGTAACCAAACGCCTGATTTTTTTGCGAAAATGGGCGTTATCGCGGTTGTTTCTTGCTTTTCGGCTATATAGAATCGCGTTCCCGCTTCTGCTGCGGCGCCTCGGTGCGCGCGCAGAAGGGGTTTTTGTGTTGAATTGGAGGATTCGGGAATCGCAGCTACAAAGCGTGTACGACGAAACGAAGAGATAGACGCTTCGCAAGTGCGGGTAATTAATTCTGACGGCGAGCAAGCCGGGGTCATGCCCCTGAGGGACGCTATTGAACTGGCGAAAGACGAAGGCCTGGACCTCGTCGAAGTATCCCCGAACGCGGAGCCGCCGGTCTGCCGCATTATGGATTTCGGCAAATACCTGTTCGAACAGAACAAGAAGGCGCAGACATCGCGACGCAAGCAAAAGCAGGTACACGTCAAGGAAATCAAGTTTCGGCCGGGAACGGACGAAGGCGATTACCAGATCAAGTTGCGTAAGTTGATCGCATTCCTCGAGAGTGGCGACAAGACGAAAATTACATTGAGATTCAGAGGCCGGGAAATGGCGCACCAGGAAATCGGTGCGAATTTGCTTGCCAGGGTCCGGGAGGACCTTCAGGAATACGGCTCCGTTGAGCAGATGCCGCAAATGGAAGGACGGCAAATGATCATGGTAATGGCGCCGAAGAAACACTAGTTGTAAACAAAATCCCGCCTGTGTCGGTCGACCTGGTTTCGATACGTAGCATGGCTTTTAAAGTGGAGTGAAAAATGTCAAAGATGAAGACCAACCGGGGCGCTGCCAAGCGCTTCAGCCGGACGGGCAAGGGCGGCTACAAGCGTGCCCAGTCCCACCTCAATCACATTCTTACGAAGAAGAAGTCGAAGCGTAAGCGCCAATTGGGTCTGACCCAGCAGGTTGCTGACAGCGACGTCAAGAGCGTGCGCCGCATGCTCCCTTACAGCTAGGAGGAGATTGAGAAATGGCACGAGTAAAAAGTGGCGTAACTGCCAAAGCACGCCATAAAAAAGTCCTCGGCAAAGCGAAGGGCTACTATGGAGCGCGCAGCAAACTGTTCAAGACGGCCAAGCAGGCAGTCATCAAGGCCGGGCAATATGCCTACCGTGATCGTCGCCAGCGCAAGCGCCAGTTCCGTGCATTGTGGATTGCCCGCATCAATGCCGCAGCCCGCCTGCACGGTTTGTCGTACAGCCGCCTGATCAATGGCTTGAACCTGGCCAATATCGAAGTTGATCGCAAGGTGCTCGCGGACATCGCAGTGCATGACCCCAAGGGTTTTGGCGCGATCGCAGAGCAAGCAAAAGCCAGCCTGGCAAAAAGCAGCTGAGTTATTCCTGCCGGTAGTTCCGGCCGGGGTAGTGGCGCATGCAGGCTCTCAATGAACTCGTCGAATCAGCGGCATCGGCTATCGATGCCGCTACCGACATGGCGGCGCTCGATGCTGTCAGGGTCACTTACCTCGGAAAAAAGGGCGAGCTGACAGCGCGCGCCAAGTCAGTCAGCCAGTTGCCGGTCAATGAGCGGCCAGCAGCCGGCCAGGAGATTAACAAGGCCAAACAGGCCTTGCAGGAACGGCTGAACGCACGTCGCGAAGCGCTGGAGGCTGCCGCACTGGAGGCAACGCTCGCCGGCGAAAGCGTCGACGTAACGTTGCCTGGCCGTGGCATGTCGATCGGCGGCCGTCACCCGGTTACGCGTACGATGGCGCGCATCGAAACCATCTTCCGTGATGCAGGTTTCGGCGTGCGGTCCGGCCCGGAGATCGAGGACGATTTCCACAACTTCACGGCGCTGAATTTTCCGGAGAACCACCCGGCGCGTGCCTTGCACGACACGTTCTTTTTTCCGGACGGCAAGTTGCTGCGAACGCACACGTCGCCGGTCCAGATTCGGTCGATGCTCGCCGAGGGCGTGCCGATCAGGATTATTGCACCCGGTCGCGTTTATCGCTGTGACTCGGATCAGACACACACGCCGATGTTTCACCAGGTCGAGGGTCTCGTCATCGACAAGGGTATCAGCCTGGCGAATCTGAAGGCCGTACTGCACCAGTTCGTCGAGAGTTTCTTCGAGCGCCCGATCGAATTGCGTTTTCGACCATCCTATTTCCCGTTCACAGAGCCATCGGCGGAGGTCGATCTGCTGTGGGAAAAGGGCAAGTGGCTGGAAATTCTCGGCTGTGGGATGGTGCATCCGAATGTGCTCGAGGCTGCGGGTGTCGACCCCGAGGAGTATTCGGGCTACGCATTCGGCATGGGCGTAGAGAGGCTCGCGATGCTGCGCTACGGCGTCTCGGATCTGCGCACCTTTTTCGAAAACGATCTGCGCTTCCTGCGGCAGTTCAGGTAACGACATGAAGATTACTGAATCGTGGTTGCGTGAATGGGTAAACCCGGAGCTGGATACCTCGGCGCTGGCGCATCAACTGACGATGACAGGTCATGAGGTCGACGGCATCGAAGTCCAGGGCGAAGGTCTCGAAGACGTTGTCATTGCCGAAGTCCTGTCGCACGAGAAACACCCGAATGCGGATCGTCTGAACGTTTGCCAGGTCAACGATGGCAGTGGCGAAACGCTGGAAATTGTCTGTGGCGCGCCGAATGTCTACGATGGAATGAAAACGCCCTTCGCGAAGCCGGGCGTGACTCTGCCAAATGGCATGAAGCTGAGAAAGTCGAAGATTCGCGGCGTGGTTTCGAATGGCATGTTGTGCTCCGCGACAGAGCTTGGCCTCGGCAGCGAATCGGACGGCATCATCGCGTTACCGTTGGATGCACCGGTCGGTGAGCTGTTGACGGCATATTTGGAGCTGCCGGATGCCTCGATCGACCTGAGCCTCACGCCCAATCGGGGAGATTGTTTCAGCGTGCTGGGAATCGCTCGCGATGTCGCGGCGCTGAGCGGCGCCGAAATCAAGAGTGCTGCCATTGCCGAAGTAGCGGCCGAAATCGACGCCGTGCACCCGGTGGAAATCGTGCAGCCTGAAAGCTGTCCGAATTTTGCCGGCCGGGTGATCAGGGGCGTAGACGCCTCCGCGACATCGCCGGTCTGGATGACAGAACGGCTGCGGCGTTCCGGACTCCGGGCAATCAGCCCGGTCGTCGACGTCACCAACTATGTCATGCTCGAGCTCGGCCAGCCGCTGCATGCGTATGACCTTGCCAGGTTGCAGGGCCCGATTCGCCCGCGGCTGGCGACGCAGGGAGAAAAGGTCGTACTGCTCGACGAAAAAGAGATCGAAGCAAACGACGACACACTCATCATCAGCGATGACAGTGGCGCCATCGGCCTGGCCGGCATCATGGGCGGATTGAGCACGGCCGTCACGAATACGTCAACGGATATATTCCTGGAAGCCGCTTTCTGGCCGCCGGAGTACATCGCCGGGCGTGCACGGTCTTACGGCTTGCACACCGATGCGTCGTTGCGATTCGAACGCGGCGTCGACCCGCAGGGCCAGGCACGTGCAGTCGAGCGTGCGACGCAGTTGCTCATGGAAATTTGTGGTGGCAAAGCGGGTCCGCTGGTGTTGAACACGGCAGAGAAGTTCCTGCCCAAAGCGCCAACAATTCGCTTGCGGCGTGCGAGGCTGGCCAGCCTGCTGGGCGTAACAATCGACGACGCATCCATTGAGGCAATTCTTGAGCGTTTGCAGATGCGGGTCGTCCCGGTCGATGTCGGCTGGGATGTTGTCCCGCCGAGTTTCCGGTTTGACATAGGTATCGAAGCCGACCTGATCGAGGAAGTCGCGCGGGTCTACGGTTATGACGAGATCCCGGTCACGACGGCTGTCGCAGAAACGCCGCTGGGGCCCAATACGGAGACCCGCATACCGCTGGAGCAGGTCGCGGACACGCTGGTCGCGCGCGATTTCCAGGAGGTCATGACCTACAGTTTTGTTGATTCAGCCAGCGATGCGGCAGTCGCGGGCGCTCCTTCGGCACTGGTACTCGCGAATCCGATTTCATCGGAGATGTCGGTGATGCGTTCCTCGTTGCTGCCCGGCATGTTGCTGGCAACAGCGGCAAATATTGCCCGGCAACAGGAGCGTGTCCGGCTGTTCGAAATCGGCAAATCGTTCCACGGCACGCTCGAGGCGCATACCGAGACGTTGCGAGTCGCCGGCGTCGTAGCCGGGGCGAGGCTCCCGGAACAATGGGGAGAAAAGTCACAAGCCATTGATTTTTTTGATGTAAAAGCTGATGTTGAAGCGTTGTTGCAGCTCGCGGGCAGAGCCTCGAAAGTGCAGTTCAGGGCGGCTGAACACCCGGCGCTGCAGGGCGGCCAGTCTGCTGAGATTGTCAGTGGCGAGCAGATCCTCGGTGTTATCGGCAAGCTGCATCCAAAGCACGGCAAACAGTTCAACCTGAAGCGACCCGTCTACGTTTTCGAACTCGACGCCGAACAGGCGTTTGCCGCGACGGTGCCAGCGGCAGAATCGGTCTCGAAATACCCGTCGATCCGCCGGGATATCGCCGTTGTCGTTGACGAGAAAATCTCGGGCGACGAACTGGTCACCGCGGTCGAAAACAGCGTACCCGGGATTATTTCAACCGTCAGGATTTTTGACATTTATGCCGGGCCGGGAATAGAAGCTGGGCTAAAAAGCGTAGCTTTAGGCTTGATTTTGCAGGAAACATCCCGCACCCTTACTGACGAAGATGCGGACTCTGCGATGGCCGCAGCGGTGCGCAAACTAAAAGAAGATTTCGGCGCCGAGCTAAGAGACTAAATTCAATGGCACTAACAAAAGCTGATATGGCGGAATCGCTGTTCAATGAATTAGGATTGAACAAGCGTGAAGCTCGTGAATTGGTCGACATGTATTTTGAAGAACTGCGAGCGGCGCTGGCAGTCGGGGAGCAGGTCAAACTTTCCGGTTTCGGGAACTTCGACCTTCGGGATAAAAAAGAAAGACCAGGACGAAATCCAAAAACGGGAGAAGAAATCCCGATCAGTGCTCGCAGAGTAGTGACGTTTCGTCCTGGCCAAAAATTAAAGGCCCGAGTAGAGGCATATGCTGGAACCGGGGAATAACGACGAGCTACCTGCAATTCCTGGAAAGCGCTACTTCACGATTGGTGAAGTCAGTGACCTGTGCGCCGTAAAGCCACACGTCCTTCGCTACTGGGAGCAGGAATTTCCGCAACTGAAGCCGGTCAAGCGGCGCGGCAACCGGCGCTATTATCAGCGCCAGGACGTGCTGATCATCCGGCAGATCCGAAGCCTGCTGTACGACGAGGGCTTCACGATAGGCGGGGCGCGACAACGCCTGATGGGCGACACGGCCAAGTCCGATGTCACGCAAAGCCAACAAATTATCAAGCAGTTACGCTTGGAACTTGAACAAGTTCTGAAGATACTGCGGCGGTAAGTTCACCACCCATCGAACTGGCGGACAGGGCAGCTTGGCCCTATCCCAGCTATGATGGTGTATCCGGTCGGGGCGTGGCGCAGCCTGGTAGCGCACCACAATGGGGTTGTGGGGGTCGGAGGTTCGAATCCTCTCGCCCCGACCAATTTCTGAAAATCTGCGCGAACGGGTCAGTTGGTGGCTACCGGTGCCAGTTTGCGATCCTCGATGCCAAGTAAAATTGGCTGAGCCAGTTCGCGGTATATATTCACTTTCGCATTGTAGGCAACGCGCGACAGGCCGTGCTTGTCGCGTATCAACAACCGGCGAATATTAAATTGACCACCCCCCATGTGCTCGCCGGTCAGGTAACACTTGATCGCTGTCACACGCTCACCCGAAAATTCCATGCCGCTGAGTTTCGACAGGTTCCCCTGGGCGCGTTGCAGGAATGTCACCGCATCGATGTGCGCCTGCGATTCTTCGTGGCCCTTGGGACGGTCGTCCTGCAGGTCAGCCAGGAATTCGCCGACCAGGATCTGGCCGGGCAATGCGGCTTCGATCATTCGCGCGAGCTCGATCGTGACATCACCGACGATGAAATCGTGCATGGTCGGGTTTAACCCTTCGGCCTGGTGGAACTCGTAGCAGCTGCCGACATGGAAGCAGGCACGTAATCTTGGCACAGCCTTCGATGCCGACTTACTGCGGGCAATCGCATTGTCCGCAAGGACGATGTGCATGAAATGGTAGAGGTTGACGTTCGCTTCGAGCCCGTCGTCACGGTTCCACACGTAGAAGCCGTCGCCGCTCGAAGAGCGGGCAAAGTTGATACCCACGTCCTGTTCGAGCATTTTCGCGTGCGCCGAATTCAACGAATACGACAGGCTGTTCAGTTGTGTCATTTGCTCGAACGGGGTCAGCAGGCTGAAACCCACGATGTCGAACAGGGTTACGGCCCGGCTGGCCACGTAATTGATACCGTACCGGCGGATCATTTTCTCGATGATCTGCGTTTCGACCGGATGCCCGCTAAGCGCCTGGCGCAGCGGCACGAACTTCGGTTCGACAGAGAGCAGGCGCGCAACCTTGTCCATTTGTGCTACGGATAGCTTGCGCTCGCCGGAAATGAGCTCGGTGATGAATCGTGGCGAGACTTGCGGTCCATGTTCAGCGCTGTTGATCGACGTGTACTCAGCGATTGCATAGTGCGGCACGACGAGAATCAGCAGCCCGTTTTCGTGTGGCGCCCAACTCAGGATATTGTTCTGGCCAAGTGACCAGTGCAGATGCAGGCTTTTTTCCAGGTCGACCAGGTTGCTGCGCTGCCGCAGCCCCATACCTTGCGCAAGCCCGGCCAGTTGATCCAGGTAGGGCGAGAAATCGGCGATACGCCGAATTCCGGATTGCGAAAGATCGTCAAATTCCATCTGGGCCCCAAGCGTCGGTCAAAATTACATGATCTTCGGTGGATCACGCACGTATCATTAGAAAACCGACGTATATGACTTAATTCTAAAACATTAGCGAACTGTTGCAGCAACGCTATCTTACATAAAACAGGAATGGTATTCGGCAATATGGACCCGATCGAGGCACCGACAGTCGACGCGATCCGCGCATTGCGGGACTCGCTGACATCGTCGATATATCGTACGCCGGTGATTCGCTGTGCGGACCTGGAAGAACGACTGGGTGGCGGCACCGAGATTTATGCAAAACTCGAGTTTCTGCAGCGCACCGGGACGTTCAAGGCTCGCGGGGCACTTGGCGTCCTGTCAAAGCTGGACGACGCACAGTTGGCAAAAGGCATCACCGCCGTCAGTGCGGGCAATCACGCCATTGCGGCCGCATACGCTGCCCGCTCGGCCGGGACCACAGCCAAGATTGTCATGATCGGCAGCGCTAATCCTTCCAGGGTAGCCGCGTGCCGCGACATGGGTGCACAAATCGTTGTTGTCGACGACGTGCATGCCGCCTTCGCAGCCGCTGAGGAAATCAGGGAAAGCGAAGGTCGACAGTTCGTGCATCCCTTCGAGGGACCGGATGTAGCGCTCGGCACCGGCACGCTCGGTCTCGAAATTCATGAACAGGTTGCCGATTTCGACGCTGTCGTTGTCACGATTGGCGGTGGCGGATTGATCGGTGGCGTCGCGAATGCGCTCAAACAATTACGGCCGGATTGCGAGGTAATTGGTGTCGAACCGAAAGGTGCAGACTCGATGCACCGGAGTTTTGCCGCAGGTTCGCCGCAGGGAATCGATTCCGTGGCAACAATCGCCGACAGTCTCGGTGCACCATTTGCATTGCCATACTCGTTTGCGCTTTGCCGGCAGAACGTCGATCGTCTCTGCCTGGTCGACGATGATGAAATTCGGCGGGCAATGGGGTGGTTGTTTCGGTACATGAAGATCGCGGTCGAGCCGGCATGTGCAGCGAGTACCGCCGCGTTGCTCGGACCGTTGCAGGACTCGCTGCGTGGCAGGAAGACCGTGCTGGTATTCTGCGGCAGCAACATCGACTGGCAAACTTTCAGCGAACAGGCGCTGCTGCATGAGGAGTCGCAATGACGATGCTACTCGAAACTTTAAAAGGCATAGTCGGCGATGCCGGTTGGACGACGGACGCTCAGGAACTGGAACCGCACCTTCGCGAGCGCAGGGGGGCGGTAGCAGGCCGCACGCTGGTGATGGTGTCGCCGGATTCCACAGAGCAGGTTGCAGCGATTGTCTCAGCCTGCGCCGCCGCCGGTACCGGTGTCGTGCCGCACGGCGGGAATACCGGGCTTTGCGGGGGCGCCATGCCTGACGACAGTGGCGAGCAAGTCCTGTTGTCGCTGTCACGTATGAATCGAATTCGTAGTGTGTCGGCAGACGATTTCTCGATGACGGTGGAGGCCGGTTGCATATTGCAAAACGCGCAAGCGGCAGCGGCTGCAGTCGATCGCCTGCTTGCGCTGAGCCTCGCATCGGAGGGCAGCTGCCAGGTAGGCGGTAATATTTCGACGAATGCCGGCGGCATCAATGTCATCCGCTATGGCACGATGCGGCAGCAGGTACTGGGCCTCGAAGTCGTGCTGGCCAATGGCGAAATCTGGAATGGCTTGCGTTCCTTACGCAAAGACACGGGCGGCTATGACCTGAAACAACTGTTCATCGGCAGCGAAGGGACGCTCGGCATTATCACGGCGGCAACCCTGCGGCTGTTTCCGGCCGTGCAGGAAACGACGACAGCGCTCGTGGCAGTCGAGTCGGCGACGATGGCCGTCGAACTGCTTGGCCGCCTGCGGGCGCAGCTGTCGGACCAACTGCTCGCCTTCGAACTCATGTCGGAGCGTGCTTTCTTGTATGGCTCTCGGCACGCGCAGTCGTCAGCCCGGCCGTTTTCGGAACAGTACCCGTGGCTGGTGCTGCTGGATGTCGCGGCGGGCGGCACAAGCAGGGATTTGCAGGAGGACCTGGTCGACGAGTTGTCCGCAGGCCGGGTCCTGGATGCCGTAGTTGCCAAGAGCATTGCCGAAGCGGAACAATTGTGGCGCATTCGGCATGCCATTTCCGAGGGCCAGAAAGCCGAAGGCGTCAGTATCAAGCACGACATCTCGGTGCCGATCGGCCGAATCAACGACTTCATGGTAACTGCCGAACAGCGGATCCTCGGCATGATCCCGGATGCTCGCATCGTCGCCTTTGGCCACGTCGGGGACGGTAACCTGCATTACAACATCACGCAGCCAGAAGGAGCGGATGCCGAACAGTTCCGCCGGGCTGCCATGACCGCGAGCCAGGCAGTCTACGAACTGGTCGACGAGCTTGGCGGCAGTTTCAGTGCCGAGCACGGCGTAGGAACACTGAAAAAGTCGCTGCTCGAAACATTTCGCGGCGACACCG
>JAUIDP010000090.1 GCA_030429005.1 Gammaproteobacteria bacterium
CACCGAGATCAAGGACCGCACACTCTCTACAGTGCCTTGCGGCTCTGGCCAGTGCACACCGCTCGACCCGGTCGACCCGACGGACGGTACAGGTAGTCGCGTATTGCTCGACGGCAACCCGTTCCCGCGCGCGCCGGAAACAACCTACAACCTGACCATCCAGTACACGGCAGAACTGGGCAATGCGTCGGAAATGTATTTCATGACCGACTGGGCTTACACCGGCAAGATCAACATGCCACTGTACGAAGCCGTGGAATTCAAGACTGACGGTCAGTTCGAAGGTGGCCTGCGCGTTGGTTACCGCAACCTCGACACGGGTTGGGACATCGCCCTGTTCGGTCGCAACATCACCGATGAGCACAACGTGCTCGGCTTCGTCGACTTCAGTAACAACACCGGCTTTGTGAACGAGCCGCGTATCTGGGGTATCGAAGCAGGCTACAAATTCGGCGAATAATGCAGCCTTTTTCGAGTCGCAAAATGAAGCCCGGCCACTGGTCGGGCTTTTTTGTGTGCGGTTTGTTCACGCTGGCTGCAAACGGCTGCGGTGACGCACCCGCCAACGCGGCCAGCAGCGCCGGTCGCCCGGTACAACGTATCGACGCCGGCCGACTCGAAAACAAGGACATCGACGAGGCCAGCGGACTGGCCTGGTCGGCGCGCCAGGACGACCTGCTCTGGACCCACAATGACAGTGGTGACAAGGCAAGACTGTATGCCCTCGGCATGCACGGTGAGGCACGCGGCCGCATCAAACTGAAGAATGCCGATAACCGGGACTGGGAGGACATGGCGTCGTTCACACTCGACGGCGAACCCTACCTGCTGGTCGCGGATATTGGCGACAACGAGAGCAAGCGCGAGTACCTGACGCTTTACGTGATTGCCGAACCGGATCTCAGCCGTGACAGCAAAGTGTCGCTCGAACCGGCATGGCGCATCAATTTCAGTTACCCCGAAGGGCCCCGCGACGCAGAAGCCGTTGCCGTCGACACCGAACGCCGCCGTGTGCTGATTATTAGCAAACGGGACCTGCCCGCACGCCTGTACGAAGTGCCGCTGCAACCGCTAAGCGACGACATCGTGCTCGCCGAACGGGGGCCCGACCTGCGAACGCTGCCACCGCCGAGACGTAACGACGTTGCGACCGCCCCGATGTCGAAAGACTGGCACTGGCAGCCGACGGCCATGGACATTGCCCACGACGGCGAAACCCTGATCGTGATGACCTACAGCGCTATCTACTATTTTCCGCGGGCTGACAGCCCGGACTGGTCGCACGCTCTGCAGCGGCCACCGCTGGCGCTTAAGCTGCACAAACTGCCCAACGCCGAAGCCGCCGCACTCAGCCCCAATGGCCAGAGCATTGTAGTCACCGTGGAGAAAAAGCATGCTCCGCTGCTGCGTATCGACTTTAAGGACCGCCCCTGATGCTCAAACTATCGATTGCCCTGCTATGCGTTGTGACCGCGTGCGTCGGCTGTCAGCGCGATACGGCAAGCCCTGCGACGGCGGCGACACCTGCCGTCACCATCATGACGTTCAACGTACAAAACCTGTTTGACACCTACGACGACCCGGGCAAGGACGACAAGGCCTACCTGCCAATCGCGGCAAAACAGTCTGCAGCGCACATCGCGGAGTGCAACATGATTGAGGTTGCGAGCTGGCGCGAGGAATGCCTTACGCAGGACTGGAATGAGTCGATTCTCGAGCACAAGCTCAAGGTGCTGGCCGATGCGATTCGGCAGGTTGACGGTGGTCCCGACATTATTGTTTTCCAGGAAGTCGAAAAAGCCGCACTGCTCGACCGCCTGAGCACTGAATTCCTGGCGGATTTTGCTTACGGACCCGCGATACTGCTTGAAGGTCAGGACCAGCGCGGCATCGACTCAGGGTTTCTGAGCCGCCTGCCATTAATTGGTGAAGCCCGGCTGCATCCGTCGCGTTTCCCCGAGTTCGCGGACCGCGAGGGCGACACGCGCGGTATTCTAGAGGCCACTTTTGAGCTACCGGATGGCTCCAGCCTGACAGGCTTCGCGGTCCATTTCCCGGCACCTTTTCATCCAGTGGCCATGCGCGAAGCGGCTTACCGGCAACTGGCGAGCCTGCGCCAGGCCCTGCCCGACGAGCAGCACGCGTTTGCGGCCGGCGACTTCAACACCGTGAGCACCGAGGTGGAAAGCACCGGCATTCTGGACCGACTCGCCCGTCCGTACTGGCAAATTGCCCACGAACTGGGTTGCGAGGGCTGCAAAGGCAGCTATTACTACGCGCCAGACGACAACTGGTCATACCTCGATATGATCTTCTGGTCGCCCGCGCGTGGCGAAAACGCAACATGGAAAATTAGCGCGGATTCGCTGCGAGTTTTGCACCAGACCGAGGCCCAGCGAACGGCCGACGGCACGCCGGCGCGCTTTTCACCTGGCGATCGCAGCGGCGTCTCGGACCACTGGCCGCTCGCAATCACGATCGAACCGATAGAAAAACAATAACTTGTAACATTGTCGTAAACTGTTTTCTGCCGCCGCAATGCAGGCGCGCGCAGGGATGCTTGAGCACGACTGCGAATTGGCCCACAAACCCTTATTGCGCAAGCATTTTCGCTGCGTTAGATTGAGCCGCACAACCGGCAAAACTTAGCCCTTCCAGCGCTCTGCGTCGGATATTCTGCTTTAAAAAAACCGAGAGCGAAATCAATCTGTCACATTCGTGACCTATTCTCTCGCTCCTTTACTAACCCCTGGGGATCACACATGAAGATAACTAATCGATACCTCGGATCAGGCCTACGGACGTTCTTCAAGAACAGCATCAAAACCGCCACCCTGGCGCTGCTGTTTGCGATACCTGTTGCGTCAAACGCACAGGAAACAACGTCTTCGATTCGTGGCAAGATCCTGGACCCGAACGGCAACCCGGTCGCTAGTGCCGCGGTTCTCGTCGAGGACTTGCGCAGCGGCACGTCGCGCGGCTACACGTCGAACGACAACGGTCTGTTCCTTGCAACCCGCCTGCTTCCGGGCGGCCCGTACCGGGTCACCGTCAACAGCACCAAGACCGTTGACGTACCACTTCTGAGTGTCGGTGATACCTACAACCTGATCGTCAATCTGCAGCAGCAATCGCAAATTGAAGAAATCGTGGCTATCGGCCAGGCGGGCAGCATGGTTGAAGTTGCCGCCGGTCCTTCAGCGACGTTCTCGCTCGACGATCTCGAATCGGCGGTTGCCTTCAGCCGTGACATCTCTGACGTGTACGGCATCGATCCGCGCCTGATGATCGACAATGACGAAGACGGCTTTGGCGTCAACTGCGCGGGCAAGCACCCCCGCTTTAACAACATCACGCTGGACGGCGTCAGCCAGTCGGACCGCTTCGGCCTCAACGAAAACGGCTATGCAACGGCCGTCGGCCAGCCCTTCCCGTACGACGCGCTTGAGCAGGTTGCTGTCGAACTCGCACCGTTTGACGTGACCTACGGTGGCTTCTCGGCCTGTAACATCAACGCTGTTACAAAGTCGGGCAGCAACGAATGGGAAGCAAAAGTCTTCTACGAATACTCAAGCGACAGCCTGCGTGGCGACACGGTCGCTGACAGCAACGAAGATTTCGGCACGCCGTCTTACGACAAGACTTACCGCGGTTTCAACTTTGGCGGCCCGATCATCAAGGATCGCCTGTTCTTCTTCGCCGCCTATGAAGACTCTGAAACACCGCGCTTCATTGCCAAGGGCTATGCGGGTTCAGGTAATGGCGACGAGCGCCCCTGGTTGAGTCAGGCTGACTACGACCGGATCAACACGATCGCGCAGAATATCTACAACTACGATCCAGGTGGTCAGCAAGGTGACGGCACGCAGGAAGACGAGAAATACCTCGTGCGCCTCGACTGGAATATCAACGACAATCACACTGCCTCTGTCATCTACAACTACTACGATGGCTTCCAGGCACGTGACTCGGACGGCGATGACAATGAATACGAATTCGCTAACCACGGCTACACCAAAGGTGCCGAGTTTACGACCTACACCGGCAAGCTGACCTCGCAGTGGACCGACACGTTCTCATCCGAGATTTTCTACAGCACCAGCGAAATGAACGACTCGCAGGTAACTGTCGGACCGAAAGACTTCGGTGAAATGCAGATCAATCTCGACAACAATATCGTGTACCTCGGCGCAGATGACTCGCGGCAGGCGAATGCCCTGAACAACGAGTCCGAGTACTTCAAGCTGTCAGGTAACTGGCTCGTTGGCGACCACATCATCACCGCCGGCTACGACCGCGAAACGCTGGACATCTTCAATATCTTTGTGCAGCACTCCAACGGCGGCGAGTATCGTTTCTTCGATGATTCCGACGGCAATCCCGCTTTCTGTGCGGCGCTTGACGCCCAGGGTCGCTTCGATGACCCGGCCTGCGGTTTGTCCGGTATCGATCGCTTCGAACTGGGTCGTCCGAGCCGTCTGTATTACGGCAGTGGTGGCGGTACCAACAATCCCAACGATGCGGCAGCGCAGTTCAGCAACACGCTCGATGCCTTTTACATCCAGGATGAAATGTTCTTTGACCAGCTCGACCTGACTGTTGTCGCCGGCCTGCGTTACGAGCGTTTCAGCACCGACGATGCGCCCGTCTACAACGACGCATTTACGCAAGCCACAGGCTTTCGTAATGATGCAACGATTGACGGCGTCGACCTCCTGATGCCGCGCCTCGGTTTCACCTGGGGTGTTACCGACGATATTACGATGCGTGGCGGTGTTGGCCTGTACTCGGGTGGCAATCCGAACGTCTGGATTTCCAACTCGTACAGCAACGACGGCCTGACCAACGCGCAGTTCCGTCGTGACGAAGACGACTATGGCGACATTACCGGCACCGATACGTTCACCGTATTGCCGGGCATGGCTGACTCGGTTCCGCTTAGCGACGGCAATCGCCCGGGCTACGATGTGCCGCAGATCCTCGTCGATGACGTACTCGGTGTCTCGCCTGCCGATGCCAACAACTCATTCCTCGCACTGATCGACCCAGATTTCGAACAGCCGCGTGAATGGAAAATGGCCCTCGGCGCAACCTGGGACATGCCCTGGTACGACATCACGGTCGATATCGACTACCTGCACTCTCGCGGTGGCAGCCCGGCCTACTATGTCGACGTAGCCGAAGAGATTGTGGGCATGACCACCGCCGGCACGCCGATCTATGACTACATCCCGGGTCTGCGTGATAACTACATGCTGACCAACTCGAACGAGAATCCGATTTCCAACAGTTTCTCGATCGTTGCCCAGAAGTCCTTCGAATGGGGTCTGGATGTACTCGTCGGCTATGCCTACACGGATGCCGAAGATGTCAGCCCGATGACCTCCTCTACGGCTGGCTCTAACTTCGACAATACGGCGCTGCTGGACGTCAACAACCCGTTGGCAGGCACGTCAAACTACGTCGTTCCGAATCGCTTCACGCTGCGTCTCGACTACGAGCGTGCCTTCTTCGGCGATAACCTGACACGCTTCACGCTGTTCGGCTATTTCAACGAAGGCCAGCCGCAGAGTTACGGCATGGCCAGTGGCGACCTCGAAGGCGACGGTTTCTTTGGCCGCCACCTGCTGTACGTGCCGACCGGACCGAGCGACCCGAACGTGGTCTTCGATGCCGGTTTCGACCAGGCGGCGTTTTTTGCCTGGGTTAGCGACGAAGGCCTGAGCCCTGGCTTCACCGAACGCAACCAGCGTCATGCAGACTGGTCAACGCGCTTTGACCTGCGCATCAGCCAGGAAATCCCGCTACCGGTTGGCCTGCGTGGCCGCCTGTACGTCAAGGTCGCCAACCTCGGCAACCTGCTCAACGACGACTGGGGCAAGATCACGGACTCTGTGTTCTTCACCCCGATATTTGTCGATGCTGACGTCAACGGCGCTGGCCAGTTCGTGTTCAACGATTTCGACAGGGTTGATATGGAACGGACCATTAACAACAGCAGCCTGTGGGAAGCGCGTATCGGATTTGATGTCCGGTTCGGAGACTAAACCAGCAGCACTTTGCTGATAAAGCACGACCTGAAGCGGCACTCATTTGAGTGCCGCTTTTTTTTATGCCCTAGTCGGGCCAGCAAATCCCGTCCGGGGAACCAAGAATCACGATGCGCGGGTTGGCCGGATCAACGGCAACGCCAACCTTTTCACCGCGTGACTGTGCGGCCATGATCGCGTCCAGCACGAGGTACTTGAGCTCCGATGCCGGACGCGATGCAACAATGTGTTCCGGGAACACATAGCCGTCGCCGCCACCGTAAACGAAATCACTGACCACCAGAGAGTAGTCCCGGTCAGGGTCGATTTCCTGCCATCCTTCTGCCGCGGGCACCTGCAGGCTTACGATCCGTTCGAACTCGGGGCGACTGCGATCCACGCATACGCGAAAGCCCGAAACCTGGGGGAAATACCCCTGGCTCGGCGCAAACCCCCGGTATCCGGCTTCAAGCAATTCCCGGAACTCGGCACCGCTGATCTGAAGGTGTCGCAGGTAGGAGGAAAAACCGAAAGTTCGACCAATGTCTTCGAAGCGAATATCGCCTACCACGTAATCGTCAAGCCGCAAGGTACCGCTATTGAGAAACGCGAGATCGGCCGCAGGCTCGCCGAAGGCCCTGCGCATCTGGTCAACGATAAAGTTGCCCCAGCTCGATTCGCGCTCGCGAATCGATACCTCGCGAGCATCCATCGGCAATGCCGCTTCGCCTACGCGTGCGGTTATGAAAGGAAACTTCTCGAGCATCCGGCTGCGCCACTTGCCGGCCAGCAGGTCATAGTCAGCATCGCTTGCGACAGACTCATCCAGCGCAAGTGGTCTTAGCTGCGATAACTGCAGCTCGCCTTGCTCATCGACATCGATATCGATGCGCCAGATCGTTCTCGCATTCGATGCACCCTTTGCAATCGCCGCGCTGTTCGCTGTTTCGGCGATAAACTCCGGCTCGTGCTCGTGCCCGCCAACAATGAGACGGAACGTCGGATGTTGCGCTTTGAGTGCCGCAATCTCCTTGTCTTCCCACAGGTGCAGGTGCGTTAGCCCTATTATCAGGTCGGCACCCTTTTGTTCCAGCTCGCCAATGACTCGCTCGGCAACGCGTTTGTAGTCACCGTCGACTGACAGGTAGTCCCTGTCATTGCCACCATCATCCGGGTGCATCGTTAACGACAGGACGCCAATCTTCTTGCCCGCGTAATCCAGCATGTAGCGGCTGTGAAGCGCGTCATCCACGTCGGCAGCACCTGTCGAGAAACGATAGTTGTCACCCAGCCAGTCGAACTTCGACGCCCGTACCGCGTCGATCAAATGCTGGGGATTACGACTGTCGGTTTCATGGTTGCCGATAACGACGAGCATCGGGGCGAGATCATGCATGAAATTCATTGCATCTATCATCTGCAGCCCGTCCCAGAGCTGGCTTTCGAGCGATGGGTACAGGAAGTCGCCTGCGTGCAGCACGCGCGGCTCCCGCCCGTCGGCCCGCGCTTCGCGTAACAGGGTGGTGACGCGCCCGAAGCCGCCCTTGGCACCGTCCTCTACGGCGTCGATCCGGTAGGTATCGTTCAGGTGGAAGAAGCTCAGACCGCCACTCTCGGTGGTTACTGTGCGCTCGGCGAGCGGAGCGCAGGCTACAGCCAGTAACGCCACCCCGCTAACCAGAATTGTGCGAAAGACCTTAATTGCCAAGCTCATTGATGTGCCTCGATTTCGTCTGCATACGTGCCCAATAAGTGCATGCCATGCTAACCTGTTGCCATGATCAAAAACAAAGCAGGCGCGCCACTGCTTGCCATTGCCAGCAGCCTTTTGCTGGCCGCATGCGCCACTCACAATGCAAGCGTTGAACCGTTAGCAGCCGGTACCAGCGGGAATGCCGATGAATCCGGGCGACCCGGCATGGACCTGGGCTTGTTCTGGGTGAAGCACGGCGCCGAATACCGCGCGCTCACCCGGCAAACCTACAAGACGGCAACACGCGCACTGCCCGGCTTTATCGCAGATAAGAGCTGGAGTGCCCTGCCCGAGCAGCAGGATGCCGCCGATTTGCCGCCTGCTGTTATTCTCGATGTGGATGAGACAGTAGTCAGCAATATAGATTTCCAGATGAGTTTTGAACCGCCGTTCGAAAACTGGAAGCTCGATGAATTCTCAAGGAACAATCCTGCAACGCCGATCGACGGTGTCAAAGACTTTGTCGCGGCGGCCCGTGCGCTCGGCGTTGAAGTGTTCTTCGTAACCAACCGGCCCTGTGAGCCGCGTGCCGGCGATCCCGACCCCTGCCCGCAACGGCGCACGACCATTGATGACATCGCGGAAACAGGTATCGCGACGGACGCCGAGCATGTCTTTCTCTCGGAAGAGCGCGGCTGGACCCGGGAGAAACTGACGCGGCGTCTGCACGTCGCGAAAACGCACCGCATCCTCATGCTGATTGGCGACGATTACGGTGACTTTGTACCATGTGTGCGCGACAAGGCCGTTGCACCCTGCACCAGGGCCGCGACGCGCGAAAGCCGCGTCGCCGCGCTCGATGAGTTCGACGAGTACTGGGGCAATGGCTGGTACATCTTGCCAAACCCGATGCACGGTTCCTGGACCGCTTTTGACTGAGGCGCCCGGTGGCAATGACTAACACGACGACAGATCAGCAACTGGCCGCCCGGGCACTCGCCGTGCGCAAAAGCGCCTACGGCCACTATTCAGGCTTTAAGGTCGGTGCGGCCTTGCTTGATGACAAGGGCCATGTACATGTCGGCTGTAATGTCGAGAATGCGGCCTACCCCCAAGGCAGTTGTGCTGAAACCGGTGCGATCGCCGCCATGGTTGCGGCTGGCGGGAAACGGATTCGAACCATTGCCGTAGCCGGAGGACGTGAGCAGGTCAGTACCTGCACACCGTGCGGCGGTTGTCGGCAGCGTATCAGCGAGTTCGCCGATACCAACACCCGCATCCTCGTTCTGAACGATGCCGATAGCTGGCAGTCTTTCTCTATCCAGGACCTGTTGCCCGCGTCATTCAAGCTCGACTGAATGAAGCCGCCGTGGCGGTGAGAAATCGCTCGAGCGTTACCCGGTCCGGCATCGAAGGCTGTGCTCCCCTGCCGGTCGCCGCAATCGATCCGGCTGCACAGGCGAACTCCAGCGCGCGCTGCGGCGGCATGCCTTCAACCAGTGCCACGGTAAGCGCAGCGGTGAAGGCATCACCGGCCCCCGTCGTATCAACGACCTCAACCACCGGTGCGCGTGTTTCTGCAACCATGCGGCCGTGGTCGGTCAGTCTCGCGCCGGCTGCACCGTACGTGGTCGCCACGAGTCCGCGCCCGAGATCAAGACGATCGCCGTACCAGTCCGACTCGGTT
>JAUIDP010000091.1 GCA_030429005.1 Gammaproteobacteria bacterium
CGAGTCAACCAGTGTTTCGGAGGACTCGCTCGCGACGAGATTGATCACCGACCTATCTGTTGTTGGCTCCGGGTTAGTCCTAACGGAAGCACAACGACCCCCGATAGGATTCACCGGCGACCAAGAAACCGTAAGGACAAATCTGGACAGCCCCACTTTGAAAGCTATTTATGAAGCTACGCCGGGACTGGTCGCCGACAAACTCAAAACCATCTTAGAAATTACGTGGGCCACCATGCAGGCGTCCGGCGCGAGGGGAATCATCTTCGCTTATGACGAGGCGCAAAACCTGGCGGATCACGCAGAGAAAGAGCAGTTTCCTCTTTCGCTACTCCTCGACGTTTTTCAGTCAATTCAACGCAAAGGCATCCCATTTATGCTGGTACTGACGGGGTTGCCTACGCTCTTTCCCAAACTGGTCGAAGCGAGAACTTACGCGGAGCGCATGTTTCGCGTGCTCTTCCTCGCGAAACTCAGCGACGGTGAATCCCGTGATGCCATCGAAAAACCGGTCAAGGCGCAAGACTGCCCGGTCAAATTAAGTCCCGACTCAGTTTCGACCATCTCCTTGATGTCCGGCGGTTACCCGTATTTCATTCAGTTCATCTGCAGAGAAGTTTATGACATCTTTGTTCAGCAGGCTCGTGATGGCGCCGAGCATAAGGTGCCTACTGATAGCATCATCGGCAAGCTTGATACAGATTTCTTCGCGGGTCGCTGGGCTCGAGCAACAGATCGACAGAGGGAACTTATGGCAGTGATTGCCTCACTCCCAAACTGCGACCAAGAGTTCACAACTCAAGAAGTCTCAGATCGATCGAAGAAAGCACTATCAAAGGGTTTCAGCCCCAGTCACGTAAACCAGATGCTGGCTTCACTGGGCGAACAAGGGCTTGTTTACAAGAATCGTTACGGTAAGTACTCGTTCGCCGTGCCGATGTTTGGAGACTTTGTCAGAAGACAGATGCCCATGATTGCGGCCTGAGGGACAAGTGACCTCCGGGAGCATACTGTCCCGAACCTGCCCCACGAATCATGCGGCAAACAGCGATCGACCCTTAATTGGTTGATTTACTTGGAGCGGGTGAAGGGAATCGAACCCTCGTTCTCAGCTTGGGAAGCTGATGTCCTACCATTGAACGACACCCGCGAATCAGGGAGTTACGTCTCACTCAGGTCTGGCTGAGCATAACAGCGAGAGTACCGGGATTCTAAGCAATTCTGAGGCGTTTGGAGAGGATTACGATCTGTCTCGATGACGACGTGATTGCAGCCTTTTTAGAATTGGGTGATGAGCGTGAACGAGGCTATCAGACGACGATCACGGAGATGGCTCGGTCTGGTAGAGTGCAGCTATTGACAGGATGGATCAGGATTGCGAATCGATGGAAACCAATCGCGGACTTAGTGTTTCACATCCGCGTGGCGCTACCGGCATGCCTCGCCTGACGATTGGCGTCGCGATCGTTCTTGCGCTGTTCTTTTCGGTACAGAATGCGAACGCGCAGTCGCCGCAACAGTGGGTCGAGTGGGGTGACCGGGTACACGGGGGCTTCGGCAGCCTCATTGCCTATGGGATCCGTATCGGTCTGGACGCAATGGAACGGCTGGACGCCGATCGGCGAGAGCTCGACGTCGTCTATACGGATGGGCCGCAGTCACCGTGCCCCTGCATCGTTGACGGCATTGCCATAGCCGTATCGGCCAGTGTGGGTCAGCGCACTCTGAGCATCGACCCGGAGCGAACGGCAGAGGGCGAACTCGGAAGGGTTCAATTTACGCACAGGGAATCAGGTCGAAAGCTGACCTACGTGCTTGCGCAAAGTGCCATGCCCCTGATGGAGGCCATCAACCGCGATGAGGTCGGTGTCGATCGGTTTGAAGCCGTAATGAAACTGGAGTCAGGTCTGCTGTACCAGGTCGAGTAGGCCGTTCGCTGCATGCAAGCCTGCCGGGCATTATCGCCGATCCGAGTTCCGGAGTGAGGCACCAACGACCTACAGGTTCTCTTCAATAAATCGTAGGGTTGCCTGCAATGCCTTTGTGCGTGTTTCTCCGAACGAGAGATAATGATCGTCACCGTCAAGCTCAACAAACTCGACGTTCTTTCCGGCCTTTTTCAAGGCCTTGTACATCTGCTCGGATTGGGAGATCGGCACGATTTCGTCGGATTCCGAGTGAATGAGAAGAACCGGCGCGGAGAAA
Organism: Gammaproteobacteria bacterium; assembly: GCA_030429005.1. Lineage (GTDB taxonomy): Bacteria > Pseudomonadota > Gammaproteobacteria > Steroidobacterales > Woeseiaceae > UBA1847. Next base: position 2,206 of record JAUIDP010000091.1, read on the forward strand.
CTGTCCGCCGCAAGCTCAGGTGAACGGGCACGCGCATCGTCCGGCGAGTAGTCGTCTCTGCCAATTTGCATTTCCCAGTAGGCAAGCGCTTCGCTGGAACGCCCCTGTTCTTCGCGAATCCAGTTGCGAAACCGCTGCAGGTTACCAATGCCGTTGATTGACACCACACACTTGTACAGATCCGGACTGAATGCTCCGCCGGCCAATGCCGCATAACCGCCGTAGCTGCCGCCGACGATGCAAACCCGCTCGGGATCGATCATGCCTTTTTCACCAAAAAACCGGACCGCATCACTGAGGTCATCCTGCATTTTGCGACCCCACTCCCCGTAACCGGCTACCCGGTGGTCCCGTCCGAGCCCGCTCGATCCGCGGAACTGCGGCATGATCACCAGGTACCCCCGGGAAGCGAGGGCCTGGGCTTCATAGTTGAAATCAACCCGGTCGAATGACGCCGGGCCGCCGTGCGGCAGGATCACCGCTGGCAGGTTCTTCAAGTCGGAAACACTCTCCTTGGGAATCGTGATGATGGTTGGAATGCGCAAGCCATCACGCGCCGCGAAAGTCACTGTCCCGATCGGGTGCACATCCGCCGATGCAATATTTGGTCGTTGTGCACCGATGTACACGGGTTCGGGCTCTGCAGAGAACAGGTAGTACTCTCCCGACGACTGTGACCCTTCCATCAGGACAAGGATGTGTTTCCAGTCCGGAGAGTTATCGACAATATGGACGGAGTGACCCGGGAAATAATCCTGAATCTCTTTGACCCGCCGATCAATGACGTCGTCAAAGAACCGGTAGGTTGGCATGATCCCGGAATACTGCAGCCCTTGCACCACTCTTTGTGTGTCAACAATGACCCTGACGATGTCGGCATCGTCACGGTCATACAACGGTTCGCTTAGTTCGCCGCCATCCAGGCTCAACGTGAAGTAGGCCGTACGGCCGGTATCGTCGCTGGTGTCCAGCACAACGAGATGCTTCCTGTCGGGTGTCAAGCCGACGAAATTCCGATCTTTCAGCTTACCTTCGCTCCGGTAGATCTCTTCCCAGTCATCCTGCTGACGAGCGTGAATGCTATGCAGATTATCAGTCTCGTCAAACTCCTCCTTCACCAGAGGCTCGCCGGACTCGTCTACGAAATAGTCTATCGTTGAACTATCGCCCGACTGGATTCTCCTTGGCTTGCCAGAGCCAATCGGAACTCTCAATAACGAGAGGGGCGGCGAAGAAAACTCGCCCATAATGAGCTGCGGTATTCCGTAGTAGGCCGGCATGAACAGATACTTGCCATCGGGAGTACTTCCGACGACTCGCCCGAGTCCGGACTGTCCGGGGTAGACAGCGCCATCTCCCGGCTCCAGGAGTTGCCGGATCTTTCCGGACTCAATATCCAGTGAAAACAATGTACTGACATCAAACCGGCCCCGGAACCCGTCAACCCGCTTGTTTGCGGCAGCACGAATCAAGACATGCTCATTGTCGACAAAAAAGATATCGCGGGGCTTGATGTGGCCTACATCTATCGCAGCAACGGCGGCTTTTTTCCGCAGCGAAACTACCAGGATGACATCCTGGTCACTTGTGACTTTTCGGTAGGCAACCAGGTCCCCGTTCGGCGATATCGCCATGTTCTGGACTTCAGGCAGCGCACCATAGTCTTCGACTGTTGGCTCGGCGGAAGCAGCCGAGAACAACGACGCTGCCAGAAAACACAGCAATGCACGCATCATGGCCTGCTCACCCTGTCGTTCCGGCACATCCCCGCCAAGAACTCCTCCATCTCGCTTCCTTCGGTAATCGTGTGCCGTCGGGTCAATGACGACTACGAGCAATCAATCGTAGCCGTCATTGTTGAGTATGTCAGTCCGGATAACCTCCGGGTGTGCGTGATTTCGCGCTTCTGGGCTTCAGAGAACCGCGAACTAGTCTATAGCCCCAAACCGGCCCGCATCGAAGTCTTTCCTGATCGCCTCGATGTCCTCAGCCGTTGCCATTACGAAAGGGCCCTGCTGGACAAAGGGTTGCTGCACCGCCTGGCCGTCGAGCACGGCAAAATGCGCGTTCGTGCCGCTGCCTGCAAAAACACAAAAAGAGAGAGGCGTTCCCGTTGACGTGTTCTCAATTGCGAGTGCCTGGCCTTCCCGGAGCCGCACGGCATTCGCAAACGCTGGTGCATCTGCGAACACATCGATCTCTCCTTCAATCGCGTGTACCCAGGCGTTTCGACCTGTGCCGAGTTCATGTGTAAATCTCCCGGCATCCGCGAGCTGGCCGTCCAGAATCGTCATCGGCAGCCCGGGCGATTCGCTGCCGGCAACACCGTTGGACTCGCCCAGGACCACGTGAACGCGGTATTGATCGCTGGTGAGCACCGGCATGTCCTGCCGACGGACCAGCAGCGATGACGGTTCTTCGTAACGAAACTCCTGCGGGACGTTGACGAACACCTGCAACCCGTGGATACGCGCACCGGGTCTGGGTGACTCGTTGTGTATGGCGCCGCGGCCGGCTGTCAGCCAGTAGAGGTCGCCCGGCAGCAGATCGAAGTCATTGCCGAGGGAATCCCGGTTGTGGAAACGCCCCTCGCTGTTCTCGAAGATCAGCGACACGGCCGATAGCCCGGCATGTGGATGCGTGCCGAATGTCGGCTCGGTCATAACGTAGTGATCGACCATCACCAGCGGGTCCATCGCCGGACCGACCGTCCCTGCCCGAAAACTGTCGGCGGAGAATCCGTTCCCGATCGACAGCGCCTCGCCGTTGACGGGCGGGGTCATTGTCGCCGTGTTGGCGGTCGCCGTGGTCCTGGTTGAAGCGTTTGCTGTGTTCATCTCGCACCCCGTTACTTGTGAAGAAAATGCCTGGATTAAGTATATGAACAGGACAATAACTATTAGAAGAACCGAAATTTGAACAATCTGTTCCAAAAATAGGACAATATGCGGTGAGAATGAACTGCGCCGGACCAGCCCCATGTCGGACCCAGACCTGAACGACTACTTCTATTTCGTCCACGTGGTGGAGAAGCGAGGCTTCTCGGCGGCAGCGGATGCACTGGGGCTGCCGAAATCCCGCCTTAGTCGCCACATCCGAAAGCTTGAAGAGCGGATGGATGCGCGACTGATTCAGCGCACGACACGACAATTCAACGTTACAGACCTCGGTGAGACGTTCTACGCCCACGCTCGTACGGTCGTTGATGAAATGGAGAAAGCCGAAAATGCCGTGCGGCGGAAGAAGAACCTGCTGTCCGGGAACGTGACAATCAGTTGTTCGGTTGGCGTCGCCCAGTTTGCCCTGAAGTCGCTCGTTGCACGATTCCTGTCGGAAAACCCTCTCGTCACCGTGTCGCAGCATGTGACCAACCAGAACATCGACCTGGTCGCCATGGGCGTAGACCTGTCGATTCGCGGCCATGCGGGACCGTTGCCTGACTCGTCACTGATTCAGAGGCAACTTGCGCAAGTCGAATGGCACTTGTTTGCATCAAGTGACTATTTCGACGGGCGGCCGGAACTGTCCCACCCGTCAGACATCGGTCTACACCCAACCCTCGCGCTTGGATGGCAGTCTCCAAATGGACAATGGAAACTGCAGCAGCCGTCCGGCGAGAGGTTCACGGTCGATATCACGCCCCGGCTAAAAAGCGACGACATGGCAACACTGAAGCATGCGGCGGCCTCCGGTGCCGGGATTGTCGCTCTGCCCGCCTATACCTGTCGTGAGGAACTACAGGACGGCCAGCTCAAGCGGGTCCTGCCGCTATGGCATGCCGGCAAGGCTCAACTCAGCCTGGTTGCGCCGTCACGAAAAGGCCAGCCGCAATCCGTGGTCGCACTGCAGGACTTCCTGCTCGCGGAATTTGCGAGCATCGTCGCTGCATCTTGAACTCCTGAAAGCCTTTTTCTTTCTGGCACTTCGCCCCGCCGAGATCGACCCTAGAGCAACTTCGTACCGGGCGGAACCGGTCGGTCCGGAACGCACAAGGCAACGTGGCCGTCTCCGTTATGAAACCCGGTGACAAGGCACTGGGACTTGATCGGGCCAATCTGTTTCGGTGGAAAGTTGACCACCCCGACGACAAGCTTGCCGATCAGTTCGTCCGCACTGTAGAGGTCGGTAATTTGGGCGCTTGATTTGCGTACGCCAATTTCGTCGCCGAAATCGACATGCAGAATGTAGGCCGGACTGCGGGCCTCGGGGAACTCTTCCGCTGAAACCACCTTCCCCACCCGCAGTTCGACCTGCAGGAAATCATCAAATGAAATCTCGTTCATAGCGTTGCCACTGTAACAACGCTTCAGTCGATTTCGTAATCATTCCTTTTCGCCGGGTCGTCGCTCAGGTACTCGACGAACTCCCAGTCGTTGCCATCCGGGTCATAGAAGTAGACGCGTTTACGCCACGGGTGCTCATTGGGCACGGTCGAGTCGGTATAGCCGGCGGCACGCATACGCTCGCGCAGTGCGTCGGCATCGTCCACTTCGTAACCAAGGTGGTTGACACCGGGTACGCCGGCGTAAGGCACCCAGCGCTCGGCGGGCTCTGTGGAAGCCTGGTTGAGCGCGATGTAGGTATCGTCAGTGCCGATGTGCAGCCAGCGCCGGCCCTGGTGCAGGCCTTCGCGACGAATCGCGAAGTCCGGAAATGCGCAGCGCAGGAACTGCGCCGTTGCGTCGACATCACGAACATGGATGTTGGCGTGTTCAAGTCGGGTGGCCATGTTTCTCTCCCATACGTCGTCCTGGATGAACACAGCTTGCGGCCGGTTGGACATCACAGCAACACAATTGCCAGTAAAATGTCAGATTGTTATCCTGCTGGCATGCCCGATCTGCAACGAAACCTGGCCGAGAACGTGCGCCGCCTGCGCGAAGCACACAACCTCTCGCAACAGCGCATGGCCGAACTGTCGGGCCTGCCGCGCCCGACCTGGGCGAGCCTGGAATCCGGAGCGGCAAACCCGACGCTGAATGTCCTGAGCAAGGCCGCCACGGCCCTGCAGGTATCGATCGAGGAACTGGTCGGAACGCCTCGCAACGAGATCCAGCTGATCGCGGCGGCCGACGTCAGGGAGCGCCGCAGGCAGGACGCCAGCCTGCGGCCGCTGGTGCCGGAACCGTTGCCGGGGCTCGAGTTTTCACGCATGCAAATCGCAGCGGGCGGCCGCATGGTCGGGGTGCCGCACACGGCCGGTACCCGCGAGTACCTGACCTGCGAGTCCGGCACTGTCGAGCTGGTCGTGGCCGGCCAGCACTGGCAGCTCGGCGAGGGCGACATGCTGGTTTTTCGCGGCGACCAGCGCCATACCTACAAGAATCCCGACCCGCAACGCGAGGCCGTGGCCATCTCGGTGGTGTGTTTCGCGTCCTAGTCAGTACTCGATCGCAGGTCGTCGGGCAACCTGTCGACTATCGCCTGTACCCGGCTTCGACCCGCCTTTGAATCAATGCTTTCCGCGATACCTGCGGCATATTCCAGGTGTGGCAGCGCATCTTCGGCGCGGTCCAGTTCAACCAGCGTCGAGGCCAGCGAGATCGCCGCAAACATCGCCGGATCGATAGCACCCATTTGTTCCCGTACTGCGAGCGACCGTTCGAAATACGGCAAAGCCTCGGCGTACTCTTCGCGAAGCGCATACACGAAAGCGACGTGCCGCTCATAATCCGCACGCAACAGGCCGCGTTCGCCATCGATCCGATCCAGGCGCAACGACTCCTCAAACAGCACTTTCGCCTGGTCGAGGTCGCGCCGCTGCAGCCGGATAAGACCGAGCCGATGTACTGCGTCGGCCTGGCCATGAAAATCCTCCAGCGGCTGGAACGCCTCCAAAGCCTGTTCAGCATAACGCGTTGCCTGCTCGAACCTGCGGTCGCCCATTTCCGCGCGGTAGAAGTATTCCGCGTACGCCAGGCTGACCTCGGCCCGCGCCTCGTCGTCGAGTCGGGCGGCGAGCCTGTCGGCGGTCCTGATGTGCTGCAGAGCCGCGGCGACCGGCCGCGTATTGGTGTGCAGGCCAATGCGATCGTGAATCTTCGCCAGTTCGAGGTTCAGCTCCAGTGCATAGCGCGGATCGGCATCCTCGAGTTGCTCTTCCGCAAGCTGCATGGCCACCTCGAGCAGCCCCTGCAGGCGAAAGTCACGAATGACCTCGAGCGCATCCGACTGGGCGTGCGCGGGCAGAACCCAGGTGAGGAACAGCAGTGCGACGAAAACGTTGCGCAAGACTACAGGTTGATCTGGAACAGGAAGTAGTGGTCGATCAACAGTGCCGCAAACAGGAAGCCGAGATAGGAAATCGAGAATTTGAACGAGCGCATCGGCAGCTCGAGGTCGTCCGGCTTGCGCCACATCTGGATGGAGTAATACAAATAGAAGGCATCGAGCACGATTGCCGTGGCGAGATAAATGAGACCGCTCATGCCGGTCAGGTAGGGAATGACCGTAATAACTGCCAGCAGAATCGTATAAAAGAGAATATTCAGACGCGTATAGGCTTCGCCGTGGGTGACCGGCAGCATCGGGATACCGACCTTGGCGTACTCTTCCTTGCGCGCAATCGCCAGCGCCCAGAAATGCGGCGGCGTCCAGACAAAAATGATCAGGAACAACAGCAGGGCACTGCTGTGAACCTCGCCCGTCACCGCGGTCCAGCCGAGCACCGGCGGTGCTGCGCCGGCGGCCCCGCCGATGACAATGTTTTGTGGCGTGGCGCGTTTCAGGTAGACGGTGTAGATCACTGCGTAGCCGATCAGGGATGCGAAGGTCAACACCGCGGTCAGTGGATTGACCACGAACCACAACAGCGCCATCGAGATTGCCGCGAGCACCGTGGCAAAGCTGAGTGCCGCCCGCTCCGAGACGCGGCCCTGTGGCAACGGCCGGCCACGGGTGCGCAGCATGTGAATATCGATACGGGCATCGAGTATGTGATTGAAAACCGCGGCAGCCGATGCCGCCAGCCCGATGCCCAGTGTGCCGAACAGCAGCGGAACCGCGCCGGGCCAGCCCGGTACAGCGAGAAACATGCCGACGATCGCCGTGAAGACAATCAGCATGACGACACGAGGCTTGGTCAGCTCGTAGTAGTCACGCCAGTCGGTGATGGTTTCTACATTCGCACTCATATCTGTTCTTTCC
>JAUIDP010000092.1 GCA_030429005.1 Gammaproteobacteria bacterium
GTCGGGCCAATGATGGTGACACTGCCGGAAGGCGACAGCGTCATCATCATGGAAGTGGTCTACAACGGTGATCCGGCCGTGGGCGAAAAGGAGATCGAGCCGCTGCTCAAGGTCGGCACGCCGATCGACCCCGGTGTCAAGATGCAGGACTACATGGTCATGCAGACGCAGGAGGACGCGACGTTCGGCCACGGCGTGCGTTCCTACGTCAAGAGCGGCATGGTCAGCGAAATCTCGCAGGGCCTGGTCGACACGCTGGTGGATTCCTTCAAGGCCGATCCAAGGCTGTTCTGTTTCACGCACACGCTCGGCGGTGCCTGCAAGCGTGTTGGGGAACTCGATACGGCCTTCCCGCACCGCAACGCGGAAACGATGATTGGCGTGGGCGGCGGCTGGATGGATCCCGCATACGACGAGGAAGGCATTGCGCAGTCCCGTGACTGGTACCAGCAACTCGAACCGCACATGGGCGGCTACTACGACAACATTGACTTCGACGGCAGCAAGGCAGCCGGCAACTACGGTCCGGCGTATGAACGCCTGAGCAGAATCAAGGCGCAGTTCGACCCGACCAACCAGTTCCGGCTGAACAGCAACATCGCCCCGGCCTGAGCCGGTACAGGACGAACTCCAGGGTCGGTTAGCGGAAGTCTTGCTGGCGCCAGGCTTCGTAGACGATCACCGCGGCCGCGTTTGACAGGTTCAGGCTGCGGCTGCCGGTTTGCATTGGCAGTCGCAACCGCTGTGCTTCGGGCAGCGACGTCAATACCTCGTCCGGGAGGCCGCGCGTTTCCGGTCCCAGCAGGAAGGCATCGCCCGGCCGGTATTCCGGCCGGTCATGGCGGGTCGTGCCGCGCGTGCTCAATGCAAATGTCCGCGGCTGGCCGAGCGTCGCGATACAGTCCGAAAGAGAGGCGTGTGTCGAAACGTCGGCGAACTCACGATAGTCCAGCCCGGCCCGACGCAGTTTTTTTTCTTCGAGATCGAAGCCCAGCGGTTCGACGAGGTGCAATGCAACACCGGTGTTTGCACACAGCCGGATGATGTTGCCGGTGTTTGGCGGTATCTCCGGTTCGTAGAGAATCAGGCTGAACATTGACGTAGAATGCCGCAGCGATGCCGAGCCCTCAATCCAAATCCCTGCAGGTCGACTTCTGTGGCCTGGCCCTGAACTCGCCGATCGTGCTGCTGTCGGGATGCGTCGGCTTCGGCGAGGAATACACGCGCGTCGAGGGATATTCGAATGCCGATGTCGGCGCAGTCGTACTCAAGGGCACGACGCTGGAGCCGCGCCTCGGCAACCCGCCGCATCGAGTCTACGAAACGCCGATGGGCATGCTGAATGCGATCGGCCTGCAGAACCCCGGTGTTCACAAGGTCGTTGACGACATCCTGCCCGGACTCGATTTCGCCGAGACACGCTTCATCGCCAACGTCTGCGGCTCGACGATCGAGGACTATGCGGAAGTCACGCGGCTGTTCGACGACTCGCCGATTGATGCGATCGAGATCAATATCTCCTGCCCGAACATCAAGGAGGGCGGCGTGCAGTTCGGCAACGTCCCGGAGATGTCGGCGCGGGTCGTGGCCGCCTGCCGCGCTGAAACCCGCAAACCGATTATCACCAAGCTGTCGCCGAACCAGACCGACATTGCCGCGAACGCGCGCCTGTGTATCGAGGCCGGAACGGATGCCTTCGCCGTTATCAACACGGTCATGGGCATGGCGATAGACGTCGAGGCTCGCAAGCCCGTCATCGGCAATGTGCAGGGCGGGCTGTCAGGCCCGGCCATCAAGCCGATCGCTTTGCTGAAAACGCGCCAGGTGTATGCTGTCGCCCGCGAACACAATGTGCCGATCATCGGCCAGGGCGGCATCGCGTCCGCTCACGACGCGCTGGAGTTCCTGCTCGCCGGCGCCAGCACGGTGGGGCTCGGGACGGCCCTGTTCTATGACCCGCTGATATGCAGCAAGGTCAATGCAGGAATTGCCGATTACCTCGAACGGCACGGCTTCGAGTCCGTCACTGACATCGTCGGGGCATTGGCGGACGGCTAACCCGGCCTGACCGGCGCTAGTCGATATGCAGCGCCTTCATCTTGCGCGTCAGCGTATTGCGGCCCCAGCCCAGCAGCAACGCGGCGTCCTTGCGGCTGCCATTGGTGCGCGCCAGTGCCGTGCGGATCAGGGTCTTTTCGAACTGTGGAACAGCGTCATCCAGCAGTGCCCTGTCTCCGCCGCTCGCCAGCCTGGATTCCGCCCAGGCCTCGAGGCTGCGCGTCCACTCCTGCGCCGCGCGGCCGGGCGTGTCGCTGCCGCCGAGTTCCGGCGGGATGTCGCGCGTCGTAATGACTTTGCCCGGCGCCGTAACGGTGAGCCGCCGCGAAGCGTTGACCAGCTGCCGCACATTGCCGGGCCAGTCGTAGTTCTGCAGCGTTTCGACCGCTTCCGCGTCGATGGTCTTTGCCGGCGTTGCCATTTCGGCAGCCGCCTCGGCGAGGTAATGATTCAACAGCAGCGGGATGTCCTCGCGGCGCTGCCGCAACGGCGGGGTGTTGATGCGAATCACGTTCAGGCGATGGTACAGGTCTTCGCGGAACCGGGACTCCTTGACGGCCCGCGCGAGATCCTGGTTGGTCGCCGCAATGACACGCACGTCCACACGAATCGAGGTTTCTCCGCCAACCCGGTAGAACTCGTTCTCCGCGAGCACGCGCAACAAGCGCGTTTGCAGGTCCGGCGACATGTCACCGATCTCGTCGAGAAACAGCGTGCCACCGTTTGCCTGTTCGAACCGGCCGATGCGGCGCGAGTTGGCGCCGGTAAATGAGCCTTTCTCGTGACCGAACAGTTCGGACTCGAGCAGTTCGGAGGCTATTGCCGACGTGTTCAGCGCCACGAATGGCTGCTTGGCACGCGGGCTGTGCTGGTGCAGCGCCTGCGCCACGAGCTCCTTGCCGGTGCCGGACTCGCCGGTGATCAGGACGGTCATGCTGGATCCGGCGAGCCGGCCGATCGAACGAAAGACTTCCTGCATCGCCGGTGCCTGGCCGATGATCGAGGCGATTGGCTGCGGCGCGGTCTCTTCGGCATCCGCGGCACCGTTCTGCCGCGCGGCTTTCTTGACCAGCTCCACCGCTTCGTCGATGTCGAACGGTTTCGGCAGGTATTCGAAAGCGCCGCCCTGGTACGCGGCCACCGCGTTTTCGAGGTCGGAGTGGGCGGTGATGACGATGATCGGCAGCTCGGGCCGCAGGTGGTTCAGGCGCTCGAGCAGCGCAAGGCCCGACATGCCGGGCATGCGCACATCGGTGACCAGCACATCCGGGCTTCCGGTATCGATTGCATCCAGCAGGTGTTCCGCGCGTTCGAAGGTGCGCGTTGACATGCCGGCCTGGCGCAGTGCTTTTTCCAGCACCCAGCGGACGGACTGGTCGTCGTCCACTACCCAGACTTCGAGTAACTTACCCGCCATTTGCGTTGGTCTCCGATTGCAGCGGTATACGAACAATGAACACGGTCCGGCCCGGCCGGCTGTCGAACTCGATCAGCCCGCCGTGGCGGCTGATCAACTCCTGCGCCGCTGGCAGGCCCAGGCCGGTGCCATCGCTGCGGCTAGTTACCAGCGGATAGAAGATCGTGTCCTGCAATTCCTGCGGGATGCCCGGGCCGTCGTCCTCGATTTCAAGTGACGCGACGACCGGGTGCCGCACATTGCCGATCGTGAAATTCATGACGGCGCGGCTGCGCAGCGTAATCGTGCCCTGGCCATCCAGGGCCGCTGCCGCATTGCGAATCAGGTTCAGAAGCGCCTGCACCATCTGGTCCCGGTCGAGATCGATCAGCGGCAGACCGGGGTCGTAGTCGCGGACGAAGTTGAGCTTGCGGCTGTCTTCGGCCTCGACGATGCGCACAACGTACTCGATCAGCTCGTGAACGTTCTGCGGTTCCTTGTTCAGCGGCCCGCCGGGCCCCAGTAATGTGTCGACCAGCGCGGCGAGCCGGTCCGTTTCGCTGATCACGACATCGGTATACTCGCAGAGCTCGGCGTGCGGCAGTTGCCGTGCCAGCAGTTGCGCAGCACCGCGAATGCCGCCCAGCGGGTTTTTTATTTCGTGCGCAAGCTGGCGAATCATCTGCCGCCCGGCCCCGTGCTGGATCAACAGTGCGTTCTCCCGTGTAATCTGGTTTCGGCGCGTAATGTCGTGCATCTCGACGAGCAACACCGCATCGTCGCAATCGATTGGCGTAACCCGGCAGTCGACGATGCGGCCACTTGCGTCAACCTCGTTCGGGCCGAGACGTAGCTCGTTCGCATAGGTATTGCCGTTCTGGATGGCGCGGCTCAGCGTGTCGCGCAGTTCGGGTTCATCGTCGACAAGTTTCAGGAACGACTCGCCGCGCGCGCGGCGCGCGCTGATACCGAGAACATTTTCTGCAGCCGGGTTGATACCGACGATCAACAAGCTCGCATCCAGCAGGATTACGCCGGAACTCAGGCTGTCGAGAATGGTGCGGGCGTTGCCACCCAGTGTGCCGTCATCGCCGGGCCCTTTTGAGCCCCGCTTGCGGTTTACCGTATCGAGTTCTGCTGTACGTAGAACCGGATCGGGTCGCTGCGTGAGATCACCCTGCCGGTCTGGTCCAGAACTTCCGCTACGAGGTTGTGCGTGCCGCGATAGACCTCCGTCAACTGCGTGCTCGTACCGAGGATGTCCTGGGCGTCGCCGTCGAAGTACAGGCGAATGCCGTGTCCCTGCACGAGATTCGGGCTGATCGCGATCTGGACCGTCAGTCGCCCTTCTATGTTCCACAGGGTTTCTTCCGCGGCAGGAGCAACGATTTCCAGGCGCTCGTAGGTGAATTCTTCGGGCTCTTCCTGGCGGCGAGTGAGCGTCGTGCTGCTCGAGATACGTGCGCCGGTCTTCTTGTTGTACTCGGAAAGGTTGACGACTTCCGCGCCTTCTCGCGGAACATCGGAGTAATGCACGACGCCGTCCTCATCGGTCCACTTCCAGGCGTCATCTGCCACAGCGGCAGACAGGGCCAGGACCCCGAAAAGTGCAAGAATTTGGCGTCTTTCCATCCAGTTAGCATAGCAAGCGAACGCGATTCCGGGCCAGTTTCCGGGCGGCAAAATGCCGCCCGGTTCACAGTTTTGCGATTTTTACAGGCTGTAATACATGTCAAATTCGACCGGATGCGTCGACATGCGCAAACGGGTGACATTTTCGCCCTTCAAATCGATATAGGCGTCGATCAGGTCGTCAGAGAAAACATCCCCTGCCTTGAGAAACTCGCGGTCCGCATCCAGCGCGGCGAGCGCCTCGTCGAGCGAGAAAGCGACCAGTTGCAACTCCTTTTCTTCCTCCGGCGGCAAATCGTACAGGTCCTTGTCCATGGCATCGCCCGGGTGGATCTTGTTCTGTATGCCGTCGAGACCGGCCATCATCAGTGCGGCAAAAGCGAGGTACGGGTTCGCCATCGAGTCCGGGAAGCGCACTTCGATGCGGCGACCTTTCGGATTGGAGATGTACGGGATACGGATCGACGCTGAACGGTTGCGCGCCGAGTAGGCAAGAATTGTCGGCGCTTCGAATCCCGGTACGAGTCGCTTGTAGCTGTTGGTTGATGGGTTCGTGAAAGCATTCAGTGCCTTGGCGTGCTTGATGATGCCGCCGATGTAATACAGCGCAGTTTCGGACAGACCGCCGTAGCCATCACCGCTGAACAGGTTTTCGCCATCCTTGAACAAGGACTGGTGCACGTGCATGCCGTTGCCGTTGTCATTGACCAGGGGCTTCGGCATGAAGGTTGCCGTCTTGCCGTAGGCATGCGCGACGTTGTGGATGACGTACTTCAGGATCTGTACTTCGTCGGCCTTGCGCACCAGCGTGTTGAATTTCGCGCCGATTTCGCACTGGCCGGCGGTTGCAACTTCGTGGTGGTGCACTTCGGTCGTTACGCCCATATCCTCGATGGCGAGACACATGGCGGAGCGAATGTCGTGCAGCGAGTCGACCGGCGGTACCGGGAAGTAGCCGCCTTTTACGCGCGGGCGGTGACCGGTGTTGCCGTCGACGTGTTCACGGCTCGTGTTCCAGTGACCTTCGTCAGAGTCGATCTTGTAACCCACGCTCTGCATGGAGTCTTCCCAGGTCACGTTGTCGAACACGAAGAATTCGTTTTCCGGACCGAAGTACGCCTCATCGGCGACACCGGTCGACTTCAGGTAGGCTTCGGCGCGGCTGGCGAGCGAGCGCGGGCAGCGCTCGTAGCCCTGCATCGTCGCAGGCTCGATGACCGAGCAGCGCAGGTTCAGCGTAGTCTCATCAGAGAATACGTCGACGACCGCCGAGTCGGCTTCCGGCATCAGGATCATGTCCGACTCGTTAATTCCCTTCCAGCCGGATATCGATGAACCGTCAAACATCTTGCCGTCTTCGAAGAGGTCTTCATCGACGGTATGTGCGGGTACGGTGACGTGTTGTTCCTTGCCGATCGTGTCGGTAAACCTGAAGTCGACGAATTTGACCTCATGTTCTTTAATAAGGTCGAGTACCTCTTTGGCCTTCATTAGTGCTTCCTCCGGAGTGCATGCAAAAAAATGGCCGCTCGCAAGCGGCAGGTGTTGTTACGCTGTTGCACAGAGTGTGCCAACTTGGACCATCGCGTAATGCACTGTTTTCAATGTACTTTTCTGCTTTGTTGGTAATTATTGTGCACTATTTTGGTGCGTTCGTCCATTTTGGTGCGCCAAAGTGGTGCGTAGCGCGACCGGCGCCCCAAAACAGATCGTGCAAAGAGCGCGCCACGAATCGCAGCGCGAGATATACTGCGCGGCTTTGGGCCGGGTAGCGCAATTCATGGGCAAGGCAAAAACGCCACAGAATCTCAATTTTCAGGACCTGATCCTGACGCTGCAGCAATTCTGGGCGGATCGCGGCTGCGTGATCATGCAGCCCTATGACATGGCGATGGGCGCCGGCACGTTCCACCCGGCAACTTTCCTGCGGGCGATCGGCCCGGAGCCGTGGAGCGCCGCCTACGTACAGCCGTCGCGCCGGCCGACCGACGGCCGTTATGGCGACAACCCTTTTCGGCTGCAGCACTATTACCAGTACCAGGTCGCAATCAAACCGTCACCGGACAATTTCCAGGAGATGTACCTCGATTCGCTGCGCGCGATCGGTATCGACCCGGGGATACACGACATCCGTTTCGTCGAGGACAACTGGGAATCGCCGTCTCTCGGCGCATGGGGGCTCGGCTGGGAAGTTTGGCTGAACGGCATGGAAATCACCCAGTTCACGTACTTCCAGCAGGTCGGCGGCCTCGAATGCCGGCCGGTCACCGGGGAGATCACCTACGGCCTCGAGCGTCTTGCGATGTACCTGCAGGATGTACAGAGCATCTACGACATCGTCTGGACCGACGGGCCCCTCGGCCGGATCACTTATGGTGACGTCTATCACCAGAACGAGGCAGAGCAGTCGCGTTACAACTTCGACGAGGCCGATGTTGACGACCTGTTTCATGCCTTCGACCACGCCGAGCACGAAGGCATGCGCCTGATCGATCTCAACCTGGCACTACCGGCCTACGAACAGATGCTGGTTGCATCACATACCTTCAACCTGCTGGACGCCCGCCAGGCCATTTCCGTCAGTGAGCGTCAGCGTTTCATCCTGCGCATCCGCACACTGGCGCGCGCCGTTGCCGAAGCGTTCTACGCAAGCCGCGAGGCGCTCGGGTTCCCGATGCTCGAAACGGTTGCTGCAAAGGCTGCTGCCCGATGAGCGACGCCAAACATTTTCTCGTCGAGATCGGCACCGAAGAGTTGCCACCGAAAGCGCTGCGTACGTTGATGGATGCCTTTGCCGACAATCTCGCGGCCGGCATCGACGATGCCCGGCTGGCCCGCGGCGAGATCCGGCGCTTCGCGAGCCCGCGCCGCCTTGCCGTGATCGTCGAGTCACTGGCGAGCGGCCAGGAAGATCGCAGCTCTTCGCAAAAAGGACCGCCGGTTTCCGTCGCTTTCGACGACGACGGCAACCTGACTGCCGCGGGCGAGGCATTCGCCAGGAAATGCGGCGTCGAACCATCGGACCTCGGCCGCACAAAAACCGACAAGGGCGAGTGGTTGTCCTGCGACGTCAGTGAGCCTGGCCGCAGCACCGCGGAACTGATGCCGGAACTGCTTGAGCGCGCACTGGCCGCGCTGCCGATTCCGCGGCGTATGCGCTGGGGCAGCGGCGACGCGGAGTTTGTCCGGCCCGTGCACTGGATTGTGCTGCTGCACGGCGCGACGGTAATCGACGCGACGATCCTCGGCGTCAGAGCCGGCAAAGAAAGCCGCGGCCATCGCTTCATGGGCAAGGACAGCATCACCGTCGCCAAAGCGTCGGATTACGCGGCAACGCTGGAGAAGCAGGGCTCGGTCATCGCGGACTTCGAACGCCGCCGGCAGCTAATCGCTGACGGCGTCGCTGCACAAGCCGAAGCCGCAGGCGGGCAGGTGGTCGATGGCGAATCACTATTCGATGAAGTGGCTGCGCTGGTCGAATGGCCGGTGCCGATGACTGGCAGCTTCGATGCGGACTACCTGCAACTACCGCGCGAAGTCGTCGTTTCAACACTAACCGGGCACCAGCGCTATTTTCCGGTGGCCGACAGGAACGACAACCTGCTGCCGTATTTCATTACTGTCGCCAACATCGAGAGTGCCGACCCGGAGCAGGTGCGTAGCGGCAACGAACGCGTGATTCACCCGCGGCTCGCAGACGCCGCATTCTTCTGGGACAGCGACCGGCGCACGCCGCTCGGTTCACGCACTGCGATCCTGCGCGAGGTCGTTTACCAGCGTGGCCTTGGCAGCCTCGCGGACAAGAGCAACCGCGTGACTTCGCTGGTGGGCACGATCGCCACGGCGCTGGCCGTCGATGCGCGCGACGCGAAACGAGCGGCGGAGCTGTCCAAGTGCGACCTGGTTACCGACATGGTCGGCGAGTTTCCGGACCTGCAAGGGACAATGGGCGGCTACTACGCACGACTCGATGGCGAACCTGCATCGGTAGCAACCGCGATCGGCGAACATTACCAGCCCAGGTTTGCCGGCGACGCACTGCCAGGAAGCCTGGACGGCCAGATGCTGGCGCTCGCTGACCGGCTGGATACACTGGCCGGCGTGTTCGCCATCGGCAAGAAACCGTCCG
>JAUIDP010000093.1 GCA_030429005.1 Gammaproteobacteria bacterium
TCTCGATATGGGTAAACAGCTGGCCGGGAAATACCAGCGACGAGACGGCAAACCGCTGGAGCCTACGGCGTTCTCGAAAGCTGCGAAGCTGAGTCGTGGCGTTGTCGGTGTTGTCGAAGTCGCCGGCGTCATCAGCGAAGGCGATCCGGTAACCGTAGACGTGTATTCGCCGCCCGTATGGCTGGCACGATCCGACGCGTCCTAGAGTGCTGCTGCCCGGGTTGCAACAACCAGATACACTGCGGCGATGAGCGGAACAACGACCAGGCCATCGAATTACCCGGTTGCACCGTGGATGCAGGACACGTTGCGTGAAGGATTTCGCTTATTGCATGCGGGCAGGCTCGACGATGCGTCGGAATGCTGCAGGCGATTGCTCGGTGCCAAACCGGATCTTGTCGAAGCGCATTTTCTCGTTGGCCTGGTTGCGACGGAGCTGAAGCAACCCGGGGTCGCAATCAACGCGTTCGGTTCCGTCACAACGCTGCAGGACGATCATGCAGCAGGCTGGGCAAATCTTGCACGCCACCTGATGATCACGGGTCACACGGCGCGTGCCGATGCCGCGCTGGCAAATGCGGTTCGGCACAACGATGGCAACCCGATGGTCATGGATACGATTGCCGCGGTATTCGGGCTGCTCGGCGACCAGGAGGAGGCGGCGAAGTGGGTCAGCAAGGCGGTTGAAAAAGAGCCGCAAAGCGTGCCTTTCCTCGTCAACCTGGCCAACAACCAGATGTTCCTGGGCAACCTGGATGCTGCCGAAGTGTCGTTGCGCAAGGCGCTGCGGTTCAACCCGGGCAACGCCAATGCGCACTGGGTGCTGTCGAACCTGCGCAAGGCGACGGACTTCGAGCATGTCGAGGAGCTGCAGCGCCTGGTGCAGAACGAGTCGCGCAATCAGCGCTCGCTGTCATTCCTGTACTACGGCCTCGGCAAGGAACTGGAAGACCTCGAGGAATGGGACCGCGCGTTCGACGCCTTCGCGCGTGGCGCAGCGGCGCGGCGCACGACACTGGAGTTTGACGAAGCGGCGGAAGTGGAGATGTACGAGGCGTTCAACCGTGTCTTCACGCGCGACTGGTTTGCGCAGGGCGAGCCCGGACATACGGATTCGTCGCCGATCTTCATCGTCGGCCAGCCACGCACCGGTACGACGCTGGTCGAGCGAATCATTACCAGTCATTCACAGGTCCATTCGGCCGGGGAGCTCAAGCAGTTCGGTATGGCCGTGCGGCGCCTGTCCGACTACC
The DNA here is from genome assembly GCA_030429005.1 of Gammaproteobacteria bacterium. GTDB lineage: Bacteria > Pseudomonadota > Gammaproteobacteria > Steroidobacterales > Woeseiaceae > UBA1847. The sequence goes on from JAUIDP010000093.1 coordinate 1,254, forward strand.
GTGAGCCCAAACGCCAGTCGGCCAGGCTGGCCGAGGCGGGCGCGGGTCTCGCGAGTGAGCGCCTCGGCAAGGCGTACCTGGCGACGACGACCAAGTTTCGCGGCTCGTTGCCGCGCTTCGTCGACAAACTGCCGCCGAACTACCTGTACCTGCCGCTGATTCTGAAGTCGCTACCGAATGCGAAAGTGATTCATATCACGCGCAACCCGATGGATGCCTGTTTTGCGAGCTTCAAGCAATTGTTCGCGGATGCCTATCCTCACTCCTATGAACAGACTGAAATGGCACGACACCACGCGCGGTACTATCACCTGATGGCCGTCTGGCGGGATCGGTTCGGCGATCGGTTTTACGACCTTGCCTACGAGGACACGGCGCGTGATGTCGAAACGAACGCGCGGGCATTGATCGATTTCCTGGAGCTGCCCTGGGAGGATGCCTGCCTGAACTTCCACGAGCAGGACGCGGCGGTAACGACGGCGAGCGCTGTGCAGGTTCGACAACCGGCGCATACGCGTTCGATCGGCCGTTGGCGACGGTACGAGGAGCAGCTGCAGCCAACTCGCGAGGCGCTCGCGAAAGCGCGTGTACCACTCGGCGATGACTAGCCAATTGTGGTTTTTTCGAGACAGGCTTTCGGGCCTGCAGAGCCCTTGTTTGTTGGTGCCTGACTGGCAAATTTGTCTTGTTGCAATAACACAGCACCGGTTGTAGTCTGAAGCGTACGTGCAAATGGAGCCCAGCCGGGCTTATCTGACCAGCAGCCTCGCCGGAGGGTACTATGGCAGCGACAACAGCAAGCAGCACCGATCCCATCGACTTACACAGCGACGACTCAAACCACGCCATCACGCTACAGGCCGACACGTTCAGGCCACAGAAAAAAGCGATTGCCCAGGCAGTGTCCTGTGCGCTCGTGGCGGGTGCGGCGGCAGCGCCGCTGCAGGCGCAGGAACTCGAGGAAATCGTCGTTACAGCGACCAAGCGTGCCGAGTCGGTCATGGATGTGCCATTGGCCATCACGGCGATGTCCGGCGAGTTTCTCCGGGAAGTGAACCTGGATGACGTCAAGGACCTGATTGCGTTCACACCGGGTATTACCGGCAACACGAAAGACAGCTTCCTCGATTTCGTCAGCGTGCGTGGCATTCGCACGATCGACTACGGCAATGGCGGCGACCCGTCAGTCAGTATTTTCAAGAACGGCCTTTACCAGGGCCGCAATGGCTCGGCGGTTTCGAGCCTGTATGACATCGATCGCGCCGAGATCCTGCGTGGACCGCAGGGCTTCATGTTCGGCCGGAATTCGGTCAGTGGCGCGATGAATATCATTACGACCAAGCCGAACGTCGATGAGTCCGAAGGCTACGTCGAAGTCGATGTTGGCGAACGGGGTCACGTTGTGGTTGAAGGCGCGTTCAACGTGCCATTCGGCGACAACTGGGCAATGCGCCTGTCGGGCTATCACTCCGAGGAAGACGGCTACATCAAGAACCTGCAGGGTGGGCCTGACCTGATATCGCACGAGAAAGATGCGGTACGCGCCAGCTTCCGCTACCAGTCGGATACCGTAACGACGGACTTCTTCCTCGAGTATGAAGAGAGGGACCAGAGCGGCACCGTTTACCGGGCAACGGGCGAGGGCGACCAGTTCAACGTCGTCGGAACTCGTTTGAACGGTGGCATGCCGATCGAGTTCGACCCCGACCTGCGTACCGTCAATAACAACAATACGCTCGGCAGCACCGACGGCGGCGAGATCTTCCAGGCCGGCCTGCAATTCGATGTCGATACGTCGATCGGCACGTTTACATCGATCACCGGCTTCAAGGATCACGACTACCTGTATGCCGAAGACTATGACGCGATTCCGGTTGTACTGTTTGAGTACGGCCAGGACCAGACGGGTGATTACTTCGAGCAGGAGTTTCGCATTACCTCCGATTCTGATGGCCCGCTTAGCTGGTATGCCGGCGCCTCGTTCTACAAGGAGAATATTGATACCACTTTTATCGGCGTACAGGCGGAAGATGCTTACTGCGCGGCCTATTGGTATTACGGTGCGTACTCGTTCCAGATTCCATACACCTGCGAGTCGACCTTCTATTATTACAACTACTACGACACTTATTACGGCAATACATACTACTGCGACAATCTGCTCGACTATTATTTTGGTAGTTGTACGTGGACGCCCTCTCCGGATGGCCTGATTCACGATGCCAACCGCATCATTGGCAAGTACCAGGGGTATTCTGCCTACGTCGACCTGAGCTACGCCTTCAGTGACACCTTCGATATGAGTTTCGGTGTGCGTTACAGCTGGGATGAGAAAGAGTTTTCCCAGGAAGTGTTGCCAGATCCGGGCAATTCCATTCTCGGGCAGAAAGTGCAAACCGGATTCCGCACACCGAACGGACCGGTCAAGGACAAGGCGGACTGGAGCGATACGACCTACCGGGTCGTGGCGAACTGGCACGTCGGCGAAAATTCCCTGATTTTCGGCAGTATCACGACTGGCTACAAGCCGGGCGGCTTCGGCAGCTTTACGATTACGCAAACCAACCTTGATCCCGGTGAGGACCCGGTCTGGGGTGAGTATGAGGCCGGACCGGACGACAAGCCGTTGCAATTCGATCCGGAAACGGTGACATCCTTCGACCTAGGCTACAAAACGACGATCGGTGGCCGAACGCAGCTGTCGATTAACGCCTTCATGTATGAGTATGAAGATCTGCAGGCGATCTACACCGAGGGTCCTCGTGCGGTCGTGGACAACATCGGCAAGGTGGATGGCCAGGGCGTTGAATTCGAAATCAATTCAGCGCTGTCAGACAACGTGACTCTCCGGGCAGGCGGTTCCTGGTTCGATTCGGAAGCACGCGATATTGCGCCGTTCTGCGGAGAAGGTGAACGCGTTACCGGCGACGCAGACGTTTGTGACGGGCAGTCAATACCGTGGGCGCCGGAATACACGGCGTTCGCCGTGTTGAATGCCGGCTTCCCGGTGGGCAACGGTGAAATCTTCGGCAACATCGCCTGGAGCTGGGAAGACGACCGGCGCGGCGACTGGCCGGCACCGAGCATTGTCTACCAGAAGATCGCAGGCATGAACCAGACGGACATTCTTGTCGGCTACCGCACGGAGAACTGGCGAATCAGCGCGTACGTTGAAAACCTGTTCGACGAAGAATGGTTCGACTCAAACTACCCGGACGGCGATCCGGATACGCCATACGTGCAGCATGAGTTCGGACCTGCGCGCCCGCTCACTGCCGGCGTTCGCTTCGGCTTTGAATTCTAGGCGCTGCGAACAGCCCTGATTCGCCCGGCGATACCAAGCGCATTGGTCAGGTCGGCGACGAGATCGCCGGCCGACTCGATGCCGACGGACAAGCGCACCAGGTTTCTGCCAATGCCCGCGTTCTCGAGCGCTTCGGCGGCGACCGGTGCGTGCGTCATCGAGGCCGGGTGACAGACCAGGCTTTCCACGCCACCGAGGGACTCCGCCAACGAAAACAATTGCAGGTTTTCAAGGAAAGCCCGTACCACATCATCGCCGCCGCGAATTTCGAAGCTGAGCATGCCGCCAAAGCCACGCTGCTGCCGCGCTGCGATTTCGTGGCCGGCATGATCCGCCAGCCCCGGGTAATAGACCTTTTCGACGGCGTCGTGCGCCTGCAAGAGCGTCGCGATTTGCTGCGCGTTTTCTTCATGCTGGCGCGCACGGGCCTGCAAAGTGCGCAGGCCGCGCAGTGTCAGGAAACTGTCGAACGGCGCCCCGGTGATGCCGAGACAATTCGCCCACCAGCAGAGCTGCTCGGCCAGTTGCTCACTGGCTGCAATCACTGCACCGCCAACGACGTCGCTGTGCCCGTTGATGTACTTCGTCGTTGAGTGCACAACGAGGTCGGCGCCGAGCGCGATCGGGTTCTGAAGTGCCGGCGACAGGAAAGTGTTGTCGACCGCGAGCAGGGCACCGCAACTTTGCGCGGCAGCCTTGATGGAGGCAATGTCGACGATGCGTAACAACGGGTTTGACGGCGTTTCTACCAGGATCAGTTTGGGGCCGCGGCGGCAGGCGCGTGCGACGGCTGCAGCGTCGGTCTGGTCGACGAAAGCAACCTCGAAGTGCTTCTTGTTGCTGAGGCTGCTCAGTAATCGATAAGTGCCGCCATAGCAGTCGTGTGGCGCGACGATCAGGTCGCCAGGCTCGAGCAACTGGCAAAGCAGTGTCAGTGCCGCCATGCCGGAAGATGTGACAACGGCACCGGCCCCGCCCTCGAGTTCATTCAACGCATCCGCGAGCGCGTCGCGCGTCGGATTTCCGGAGCGCGTGTAGTCGTAGTCGCGTTTCTTGCCGTACCCGGCAAACGCAAAATTCGAGGAGAGATACAGCGGCGGCACAACAGCGCCGTGTTGCTGGTCGGATTCGATAGCGGCACGGACGGCGATCGTCGCGGAGTCGGTTTTGCTGGTCATGGTTCAGGTCTCTGTCAAAGGTTCCGGTTCTGTTTCTTCTCATCGGAACCCTGCGAAACCCGCAAGGGAGTGTGTGCCGTGCCCGCCACGCGCTCAGTTCGCCGCGTGTTACTACGACACTCATCTCTCGGTGATCAGGTCACCGCAGGAGTTGGCACCTTTCCAGGATGGTAAGTCCTGGAGGTTGCCCCGGCGTCACTGGGCCTATCCCTCAGCCGGTCTCGATGAGTAACTGCAGTCTATGTAAATCGGTTCGCCAACGTCAAGCACAAAAGTCGCAAACTACATACTTACATTTGCAACCGCTTCGCCGTGTAATGTTGCCGGAAAGCGACCGGCAGTCGAGCCACCGGAAAACCAGGCCAGCTCACTGGCAGCGGCGACAGCTGCGCCAATATAGATGATGGCTGGCGATTCAATATTTTCGCGTGCAGCCAGCGACTGCATTGACGAGACGGTACCCAACAGGCTGCGTTGTGCATCCGTGGTGGCGTTCTCGACGAACGCGACCGGCGTCTCCGCCGCAACGCCGTGATGGAGCAATTGCCGGCGAATCTCTGCAACGTTGCCGGTACCCATGTACAGCGCCAGCGTGTCGCCGCCGCGGACAATCCTGGCCCAGTCCGGACCCTCGTCACCGTTCAGTCTTGCCGTTGCGAATGTCACACTGCCGGCGACGTTGCGCAGTGTCAGTGGAATGCCCGCATACGCCGCACCGCCAATCGCCGCGGTAATGCCGGGCACAACCTGGAAGGGCAGGCCGGCATCGGCCAGTGCCAGTGCTTCCTCGCCGCCGCGACCGAAAATAAACGGATCGCCGCCTTTCAAGCGGCACACGCGCCGCCCTTTCCTGACTTGTTCGACCAACAGCGTGTTGATTGCCTGCTGTGACATCGCCCGGGCCCCGGCACGTTTGCCCACGAATATGAACTCCGCTTCCTTGCGTGCAAAGTCGAGTACTTCCTGCGAGACCAGCCGGTCGTACAGAACAACGTCCGCGCGTGCCAGCAATTGTTGTGCCCGCAACGTGACCAGGTCCGGGTCACCCGGACCGGCGCCGACGATCCAGCCTTCGCCTGCTGTGGCCGGCGCGCTGTCGCAGTTGCCGACCAGTTCGGCACGCATGGCCTGTTCGGCTTCCCGTTGTCGTCCCGCGAGCAGGTGATCCGCGATCGGGCCATCGAAGAAGGCTTGCCAGAAACGACGGCGCATCGTCAGACTGTCAAAGCGTTTCTTGACGAGTTCCCGCCAGCGCCCGGCCTGGGCGGCCAGCTCGCCGACCTGGCGCGGCAGCCACTGTTCGATCCGAGATTTCAGCTGCTGGGCGAGAACCGGCGCCGTGCCCTCGGTGCCGATCGCGATAACCACGGGTGATCGATCGACAATCGCTGGCAGGATGAAGGTTGATGCAGCATTGTCGTCGACGACATTGCACAGAATGCCTTGCGACTCGGCGTCGGCGCCAATCTCCCGGTTCAGGTGCTCGTCCGATGTTGCGGCAACGACGAGCCAAAACCGGCGGTCAAAGCTCTGTCGGTAGGAATCACTGATGTGCGTGATGTTTCCGCCCTCGGCGAGGTCTTGCAGGCCGTTGCAGAGCTCGGGTGACAGGACGGAGACAGAGGCGCCGGCACGCCTCAACAGCGTGACCTTGCGTTCTGCGACGACGCCGCCACCGACGACAAGGCAGTGTCTGTCGATGAGGTTCAGAAATATCGGCAAGCGGTTCAATTGCAATCCTCGGTAAGTCACGGCAAACGGTAATTGCCCGTGTTGCTGCTGCGAAATACCGAATTGTTAGGCATCAAGGCCGCGAGGTAATAAGCGTGCGAATTCGCCGGTCTTCTGTACACTATGCGCTGACACGGCCTTGCCGCGCGGCAACACAACGGCTGTATGCTGCGACTGGCGAAACCTTATGACATTGATTCAATTGAAATACCTGCTCGGCGTAGTGGACAACGGCCTGAACATCACGGCGGCCGCCGAGCGCCTGTATACGAGCCAACCGGGTATCAGCAAGCAGCTGCGCCAGTTGGAGCAGGAAGTCGGTGTGCAGATTTTTTCGCGCAAAGGTAAGTCGCTGGTCGGGATCACGCCGGCCGGCAGCACGATCGTCGACTACGCACGCAAGATCCTGCTTGACGTGGAGAACATTCGCAGTGTCGGCAAGGACCTGATGTCGGAGCAGGAGGGCACGCTGTCGATCGCGACTACCAATACGCAGGCCCGCTACGTGCTGCCCGGCGTTATCGGCCAGTTCCATGAGCGCTATCCCAACGTCAACCTTGAACTGCACCAGGGCACATCCGAACAGATCGCAGACCTGGTCGCCGAAGGCCGCGTCGACTTTGCCATTGCCACCGACTCCGAAGCGTTGTTCCCGGAGCTGAATCTGCTGCCGTGTTTTCGCTGGGACAGGATCGTACTGACGAAGAAAGATCATCCGCTCGCTGCAGCCAGCGAAAGCCTGACGCTCGCTGCGCTGGCCGAGTATCCGCTGATCACTTACGTGTTCAGCTCCAACCGGGAGTCGTCGTTCCTGCGCGCCTTCAAGCAGCAGGGCCTGGAAGCCAACGTGGTGTTTACGGCGCGCGATGCGGATGTCATCAAGACCTATGTGCGCCTCGGCATGGGTGTCGGTGTCATCGCGCCAATGGCTATTACCGAGGATGATCTGCAGGAGTTCCAGGCGACCTGCGCCAAGGGACTGTTTCCCACGGTAACGACGTGGATAGGTATGCCCAGGGATCGTGCATTGCGCCGTTATATGCTGGATTTTATTTCATTGTTTGCGCCGCACTGGCCGGCCGACTCGATCGAACAGGCGACCACCGCCGAAACCCAGGAAGCCGTGGATGCGCTGGCTGCGAAAGTCGAGTTACCGACCCGCTCCGGCCTTGGCCAGGGCGTTTCGGCTGCCGCCTAGGGCGAACACTCAATAGACGTCAGAACCTGCCCCGATCGCTGTCGAGCCGATTTCGTGTAAGCCACATTCGCGTTTGCCGCCGAAGAATCGCAGTTGGTCCCTGTCGCTGACTTCGTGGATCGACTTGCTCGTATGGTAGTCACCGATGCTTTCGTAGCCGTGTTCCCATAGCGGATGGTATGGCAGCTTTTGCTGTTGCAGGTAGCGATGTACGTCGCGGTCGCTCCAGTCCGCTATCGGGTGCACTTTCCAGCGCTGGTTGCTGCGCTCGAGAAACGGTGTGTTGCGGCGGCTGGCGGCCTGCGTGCGCCGCAGGCCCGCAAACCAGGTACCAACCTGTAATTCATCAAGCGCTCTTTGCATCGGTTCGACCTTGACCTGCTGGTTGTACTCTTCGAGCGCGGCGGCGCCCATCTTCCAGCGCTCGCCGTAGCGCGCTTCCTGGCGGGCCGGCGACATGTCGGCCTGGTAGACGTGCAGGTTCAGGTCCAGGCGCGCTGACAATTCATCGACAAACCGGTAGGTCT
>JAUIDP010000094.1 GCA_030429005.1 Gammaproteobacteria bacterium
CCTGACGCTGGGATCGGCGGCTGCCTCTCCGCTTTTGGCCTGGATGATGATCGAGTATGGCTGGCGCATTTCTTTTCTCGTGCTGACACCTTTGGGCCTGATCCTGTCGGCGCTGTGGTGGTGGTACTCCCGGGACAACCCTGCCGAGCACCGGGCCACCAACGCCGCCGAGGTGGAGATGATTACCGCACGCCGGCCACCGCCGTCACTGTCGCCGATCAACCCGCCCGGCTGGGTGCGGGTGCTGCGCAACAGGAACGTGTTGTTGCTGACGGCCAGCTACGCCTGTTCCAATTTCGTCTTCTACTCGGTGCTGTCCTACTTCTTCCTGTATCTCGTCGAGGCACGGCTGTTCGACGAGATCAGGGCCGGCGCCCTGAGCGGCCAGATCTGGCTGCTCGCTGCCGGCGGCGCGGCATTCGGCGGCTGGCTCTGCGACCGGCTTTGCAAGCAACTTGGCCTGCGCTGGGGCTATCGCTGGCCCATTATCATCGGCCAGGGTGGTTGCGCCGTGCTGTTTTTCACCGGCGCGTACTTCGGCGACCCGCTACTCGCCGTTGCCATCCTGAGTTTTGCTTTCACGTTCCAGCAGATGACCGAAGGCGCCTACTGGGCCGCCAGCATCACGATCGGCCACCAGTTCGCCGGTGCGGCCGGCGGCATCATGAACACCGGCGCCAACGTCATGGGCGCCATCAATGCGGTCGTCATCGTCTGGCTGGCAGAGAACTGGGGCTGGGCCTTCGCGATGGCCTCGAATGCCGCCGTTACGCTGCTGGCACTGCTGCTGATGCTGCCGGTGCGCGGCGAGGAACCGATCCCGCTCGACTAGCCGTCTATACACAGTTGACAACTGTGTATATGTGTATATACTGTGTATATTGACTATGCACAGATAGGCGGTTCAGCAAGCCAATGGACGACCCTTTCATCCTCTCGCAAAGCGATGGCCGGCCGATGTATCTGCAGATCATCGAGCAGGTGAAGCTGCGGATCAGCGTCGGCGACTGGCCGCCGGGTTTCGCTCTGCCGTCGATTCGCGAACTGGCCGTCGCGACGAAAGTCAGCGTAATCACCGTCAAGCGAGCCTACCAGGAACTGGAAAACGAGGGTGTCATCGTGACCCGGCAGGGCAAGGGTTCATTCGTGGCCACCACGGACAAGCTGGGCTCGCGCCTCAGGGAACAGGAAATGGAAGAACATCTGATCAAGGCAATCGAGATTGCGCGCTCGGAGGGGCTGCCCCCCGATGAGCTCGTCAGGCGATTGCAATCGCTATTGCAAGGCAGGAAAAAATGAGCAAGCAACTCGCAATTCAACTGGCCGGCGTCAGCAAGGCCTATCCGCACTTCAGGCTGGACAGCATCGACCTGCAGCTTGAGCAAGGCAGCATCATGGGCTTCATCGGACCGAACGGTGCCGGCAAGTCATCGACGCTGCGTATCCTGATGGGCCTGATCCGGGCAGACCAGGGTGAAGTCCGGGTGCTCGGCCACCGGGTTCCCGACGAACAGGTTGCCGCCAGGTGGGACATTGGTTTCGCCTCGGAAGACATGCGGCTGTACCAGTCCCGGACCTTGCAGTGGCACATGGACTTCGTGAAGTCGATCTACCCGGGCTGGGACGACGACTACGCCGCCGCGCTGGCCCGGCGCTTCGATACGCGACCCGGGCAAACGCTCAAGGGATTCTCCCACGGCCAGCGCGTCAAGGCCGGCCTGTTGCTGGTGCTGGCGCGGCGGCCGAAGTTATTACTGCTGGATGAACCGACGACCGGGCTGGACCCGGTAGCGCGCAAGGAAGTGCTGAACGAACTGATGGACGTCCTGCAGGACGACGGACGTTCCGTGCTGTTCTCGTCGCACAACACGAAAGACGTCGAGCAGGTATCCGACCAGATTACCTTCATCGACCGCGGCCGCGTGATTGCCTCGCAGGACAAGGAGACTTTCCTCGAACGGTGGCGCCGGGTTCGTTTCAGTGCAGCGGAAAACTTTGCCATGCCCGACCTGCCGGACGTCGTTGAAACCCGGCTGAACGGTCGGCTGGGCAGCGTTATCACTGGCCGGTTCGACACCCGCATCACCGACGGCCTGCAGAATGCCGGCGCAACCATCCAGGGCGTTGAGACGATGACGCTCGAGGAAATATTCGTGACCGAGGTGGAAGCGAGTCGCGCAGAAGTAACAGGAGCAGCAGCATGACTTCAATTACCTGGCAGTTGATCCGCAAGGACTGGGATATCAGCCGGCTGCCGATGTTCGGCTATGCGGCCCTTGCCGTCGTTGCGCTGGTCCTGGTGGCCATGGCGACAGGTGCTACGTTCTACGTTGGCTCAACCATGCTGATCACCGTGGTCGTCGTCATCGGTATACACCTGATCTTCGTCAGCGTCGTGCACGAACGTGGCAAGCAGACCCTGCCGTTTATCATGAGCCTGCCGATAAGCTTCATGCAGTACACGCGGGCGAAAATGCTCGCGAACCTGGGCATTTTCGGCATCGCCTGGCTGTTGATTGCTGCCGCCGTGATCGCGATCTTCAGCAGCACGGCCACGTTGCCGAACGGCATGTTGCCGTTCTCACTGATCATCCTGGGTGAATTGTTCGTCGCCAACATCCTGATCCTCGGGGTGGCGATGGTTACGGAGTCCGAAGCCTGGACTATCGTCGTAATGGCCTTCTGCAATCTCTGTATCTCGCTGTTCATTTACTTCGTGGGCAGCATTCCCGAAATCAACGCGCACATGCAAGGTCCGGTCGCTGTCTGGAACAGCACGGCAATGATGCTCATCGGCCTGGAGATCCTGGCTGCCTGCGTACTTATCGCGCTGATCTTTGTCGCGCAAGCGAGGAAACATGACTATCTCTAGGACGACCGTGCGCTACCATTACATGGACAACCTGCGTGCGCTGGCGATGCTGCTCGGCATTTTCTTCCACGCGGCGATTGCCTACGGCCCGATGTTCAACGAAGTCTGGATGGTCGCCAGCCCGGACAAGTCTGTTGCCATGGAGGCAGTAGCCTGGTTTTCGCACCTGTTCAGGATGCCGCTGTTTTTCCTGATCGCCGGTTTTTTTACCTGCTACCTGGTCGAGAAACGCGGTGTCGGCGGGTTTCTCAGGAACCGTGCACTGCGGATCCTGCTGCCGTTCGTGATCTTCCTGCCGCTGGTCATCCTGAGCTTCATCGTGCTGATCGGCTGGGCAATACAGCAGGTGCAGAATTTGCCGCCGTTCCTGCAGTTCGTGGCAATGATGATGAACGCGCCGGACGCACCCAGACCGCCGCCGTCGACGACGCACCTGTGGTTTCTCTACAACCTCGTGCAGTTCTATCTCGTCTACGTATTGCTGCATCGCTTCGGTGTCCTGGCGATGAGGTGGACACGCATCCTCGGTAATGTGAAGTTCGTACTGTTGGTCCTGCCATTGCTGATGGCGCCGGCACTGTTCACGCAGTCATCACCTTTCCCCGCACCGGAACAGTTTCTGCCGCGGCTTTGGTCGTTCGGGTTCTTTGGCCTGTTCTTTCTCGTCGGCAGCCAGCTGTTTCGGGACCAGGACCTGATCGATCGTGCACGGCCCTACGCACCGTGGCTGTTGGTTAGCAGCATCATCCTGTATGTCTTCGTCTACCGCGACTATCCCGGCACGATCAGCCTGCAGGAGGCGCTCGCCTACCAGGCCGGCCCGCCCCCGTCCTGGCATCACCTGCTTGTCAGTGTGCTGGAGGCCTTTATCGCCGTGCACATGACCGTCGTCTGCCTCGTCGCCGGCAAGGCGCTGCTCGACAAGGCCAACAACGTGATCCGCTATATCGCGGATTCGTCCTACTGGATCTACATCATCCACCTGCCGGTGCTGTGGTTCATCCAGATGCTGCTGCTGGACACCAGCTGGAACCTGTGGCTCGAATTTGCGATAGCCTCATTCGGCACCCTGCTGATCGGGCTGGTCAGCTATGCCGTGCTGGTACGGTATACGCCCATCGGCTGGATGCTGAATGGCCGGCGTCAGGAACTACGCGGCCAGGTTGCGGTCAATACGCCGTAGAACGAATAACAGCATTGCAGGCGGGGGCTGGACCATGCGTGGAATTCTTACTCTACTGGCACTATTGGCCACATCGGCTGCAGTTGCGGCTGACGTCGAAACACTGCGCGCCGAAGGCAATGCGGCGGCAACAGCCGGCGACGCCGGCAAGGCAATTGAACTCTTCACCGAGCTGGTCGCCGAAGCACCCGATGATGGCGCCGGGCACTACCAGCTCGGATCACTGCTGATGGATAACGGCGGCGACCTGGGCACCGCGGCAACGCACTTCGAGCGCGCCGCGGAGCTCGGGTTTCAACCGGTCGGTGCAGCGCATCGCCTGTCACGGATTTATGCTCGCGAGGGCCGCTCCAGCGACGCGCTGGCCCAGCTCGAATTCATGGCCGCGAACGGTTTCGGCATTCCGAGCCTGGTCGAAGGCGAACAGGACTACGCCGGCATCGCGGATGACGCGCGCTTTGTCGCTGCGCTGGAGAAGATCAATGCTGCCCGCTTTCCCTGCCAGGCGGACGACCGGCACCATGCTTTCGATTTCTGGATCGGCAAGTGGGACGTTTCCTCCGGTGGCCAGGCAGCCGGCACGAACAACATCCAGCCGATCCTCGGCCACTGCGCGATCTTCGAACAATGGGAAAGCGCGACAGGCGGGCTTGGCAAGAGCTTCAACTACTACGACCCGGGCTACGACCACTGGCGCCAGATCTGGATCAGTGACAGCGGCACGATTATCGAATTCACCGGCAAGGCCCGCGATGGGGGCATTTTCTACACGGCTGAAACCGTCAATCCGGCCGATGGCGCCGTCACGCACCACAAGTTCGAGTTCACGCAGAACGGCGATGGCAGTGTGCGCCAGTTCTGGGCCACCTCGACGGACGACAAGGCGACCTGGAACACGATCTGGGACGGTCATTACCAGTTGCAGGCCGAGCAGTAACTCTGCCAAGGTTGCTGCCGGATGAAACGTGACCTCGTGTACCTGCAGGGGCTGGAACGCTACGCCGACGTCGGCCTGCTGTTCCTGCGGGTGCTGACCGGCGCTTTCCTCGTCTACGGCGTCGTGGACAACATGGTCAGTGCCGAACGGATGTTGGAATTCGAAGCGTTCATGGCCGCGAACGGCTTTCCATTACCCGGCGTTCTCGCGCCCTTCTCCGTCTACCTGCAATTTCTTTGCGGTATCGCCTTGATCGCCGGTTTCCTGGCACGCTGGGCCGGCATCATCGTCGCCGGGCATTTTTTCGTCGCGTTGGTCATGGTCCACTGGCAACAGGACTTTCGCGGCTGGTGGCCGGCCATCGTGCTCGTCGGCATTGGTTTCCAGTTCGCGCTGACCGGCGCCGGAAAGCTTTCGGTCGATGCGCTGCTCGCAAACGAACGGCGAGAGCACGGGCCGCTGGGCTAGTCCTGCAACCGCTCAGACCTGGCGGGCAGAACCAGTATCAACGTCGAACTGGCCGCCAGGAGCATCGCGGCTATCGCAACCGGCAGCAGGCCGGACTCGATCATGGGCGCAACCGCACCGGTGCCTGCGGCTGCCAGCAGCATGACGAACAGTATGACCAACGCCGAGCCGCGCGAGTCATTGTCACCGGATGCGAGCAGAGCCTGGTAGAAACCGACCGGGCCGCGGATACCCAGCCCGAGGTTGACGAAAATAAAAAAGAACCACAGCAGGTAAATACTCTGCTGCCCGAAGACGACCATCAGCCAGATGGCGATACACCCCGCGGCGGATAGCGAGGAACCGATCAGGATCGATCGATCCGGGCCCCACCAGTTTGTAAATACGCCGGTCATATTCGCAGCGATGACGAAAAACGCAATGCCGAGCACCTGCATGACGATGAAGTCGGACAACTCGCCGCCCATGCTGCCGGTGATGACCTTGGGCGCGGAAAAAACGATGACGAGTACGGCACCCAGCGTGCAGGCCTGGCTCACCGCTTGGCGCATGAAGCGCCAGTTCAGCAACAACTCAACATAGCCCCCCGCTGCTTCTTCGAGACGCCCGAACCGGATCTGCTGGCGGGCGACGGCGATCCAGGCAACGCCCAATAGAGCCGCAACCAGCACAAGCAGGTAGAACGACGACTGCCAGCCGTATCGATTCAACAGAAGCAAGCCGATGATCGGTGCGATTGCCGGCGCAGCGGACTCGATGCTGCCCAGCCTGCCAAGCATCGCCACGGCCGCGGGCCCCTCATAGAGCTGGCGAATGATGACCGGTGCAAACACGGCGGACGCGGACGCCGCAATTCCTTGCAGGAAGCGCACGACCGACATTGCTGCCAATGTCGGCGCCTGCGTCGCCAGCCACGACAACGCAGCGAAGGCGAACAACGACAAAACCAGGATATTGACCAGCCGGAACCGCGCGCCCAACTCACCGAACAACAGCAGCCCGGCGCCCGTCCCGAATGCAAACGCCGCCAGCACCCACTGGGCGGACTCCGCCGATCCGCTGACGAACTCGGGGAGAACCGGTATTGCCGGCAGTACCAGGTCTGTTGCAGCCAGTCCGAGCACCGAGCCGACCGTAACCAGCACGATCGGCAGGAACGTGGCGGCCCTACCGGACATCAGTCTTCGGCATCCCCGACAGCGCCGGCCTCGACAAACATGTAGTTGCCAGGCTGCAGGACCTCTTGCACGACCCGGTTGACATCGGCCAGGCTTGCCCGGGCAATGACGTCGTTCAGGTGCTCGCGATGATTCGCATCGAAACCGGCAACCCACCAGCCGGCGTGCCGAAGCGAGCGGCGGGCGGAGGTTCGGTCAAGTCGATTCAGGTTGGCCATGAAAGACACCTTGACCCGGTCCAGTTCCTCCTGCGTCAGCCCTGCCTGCACCCTGTCAACCTCGCGGTGTATAGCTGCCACCGCGTCCGTGCGCTTTTCCGCAGCAGTGGCCATGTAAACCATGGTTATCGGCTGCTCGGCATTTGGCTGGTTGAACAGCCAGACCGAGTACGCCAGACCCTCGTCCTGGCGAAGTTTCCACAGCCGGCCGGCGAGGTCGCCACCAATCGCGCGGGTTGCAAGTTGCCACAGGATGAAATCATCGGAACGGATAGCGGGTGCCAACCAGACGACATTCAGGTTGGTTTGCTGCTTGCCGGGCATTGCCTGTGCCGCGTGGGTGACACCGTCGATCGGTGGAATCGCAATCGTTGCAATCGAGGGTGCCCTGCCTTTCAGGCCGGCAAGCGGTGCCAGGCCTTCGCTTACTGCGACAGCGCTGACACTCCCGGTGTAGGCCACACCGATAGCGCCGGACTTGTAGAAACGGTCATGAAAGGCCTTCAGGTCGGCAACCGTCAGGCCTGGCAGCGCCGCCTGTTCGTCAGCAACTGAGCGTCCGTAGTCGGTGCCCGCATAGACTGTCGCTTTCGTCAGTTCATCAACGACGACGCGCGGCTGATCGAGCGCGCTGTCAAGCTGCGCCAGCATCTCGCTTTGCTGGTTGGTCCATTCCTCCGTCGAGAAACGCGGATTCGCCAGTACCTCGACGAGCAGCGCCATCGCCTCGTCCGCCGACCCGCGCGGCGCCTGCAGCGTGATGAAACTGGCATCGAGAGTTGTGATCGCATCGAGGCTGAAGCCGTTCTCGTCGAGGTAGTTCTGCAATTCAATTTTTGAATACTGTCCGGTTTCGCGAACCAGCATGTCTGCAACAGCCTCGGCCAGCCCGGCTGCTTTACCGTGCCGCGCACCAGCGTGAATGGCCGCCGTGTAACTTTCCATCGCCGCGCCTTGCTTCAGTTCATGCAGCAACGTCACACCCGACGGCAATACCAATTGCTGAACGGCGCTGCCCGCCGCCGCAAGACGGCCCGCATTGGCGCGAACGTCAGTCTCGTAGTCCGGCGGAATCTCGCCCGGCGGGAACAGCGACATCAGGAAAAACCGGTCCTGGGTCAGGTATTTTCTCGCGACGGCCTGCACATCGGCAGCAGTCACTGCCGCAAGGCGCGTCTCGAAATCTGCGAACAGACCGTAGTCCCCGTGTGCATCGGCGATCGCCAACTGTTCCGCAACCACGTTCACATCGTCGAGTTGCTGCCAGTGTTGTTTCAGCAGGCGTTGCCTTGTCAGTTGCAGGTCGGTATCGCTAATACCATTCTGCCCGGCAGCGACGAGCTGCTCCCACAATGCATTCACGGCGGGCACGACCTCGCCCGGTTCGGTTTCCGCGGATATGCCTTGCCAGCCCTTCGCGAAGCGGCGTGGGAATGCGCTCATGTACAGGTCATCGAGCAATTGGCTGTCCGAAACGAGTTCCGTGTACAGGACAGACGTATTGCCACCCGCCAGGTACTCGGTCAGCAACAGGTACGGAAACCATTCCGGCGAACTGGCATCGGGTCCCTCGAAAGCTGCGAGGAAGTAGGCCTTACCCACCTCGCGTTCCTCGGTCACGAGATTGATGCCGGAATTCATCGGCACAACATCGTACGGCACGTTCTCGACATCACCGGCAGGGTACGCGCCGAAGCGCTTCTCGATCTTTAAAAGCAGGTCTTCCGTGTTGAAGTCGCCGACGACCGCCAGCGTCATGTTGTTCGGGACGTAGTAGTCTTCGTAGTACTCCCGGACGCGTTCGACCGTTGCAGCCTGTACTGCTTCGATCGTGCCGATGGTGGAACGCGAATAATACGTCTCTTCCGGATACATGTTGTACGACGCGGCTCGCCACAGGTAGCCGTAGGGCGTGTCCTGGCCCGAACGCAGTTCCTCGAATACCGCGCTTTTCTCGGTCTCGAAGTCCTGCCCGGAAAATGCTCCGTGGAACATCATCTGTTCATGGCGGTCCAGGATGCCGTCGAGGTCACCCGCAGCGGTCATCAGCACGAAAGCCGTGTAGTCGTACCAGGTGTAGCCATTGAAATAGCCGCCACGGCTGGCCGCCCATTCACCGATCTGGTTCTGCGGGTATTTCTCGGTGCCGCGAAACAGCAACAGGTGCTCGAGGAAATGCGAGTTGCCGGTGAAGTCCGGCGGCTCGGCACTGTCGCCGACATGCGCCGTCCATACAGCGCTGACGATCGGGTTACTGCGGTCCTCGACGGTGATGATGCGCATGCCGTTGTC
>JAUIDP010000095.1 GCA_030429005.1 Gammaproteobacteria bacterium
TCAGCGAGTGCATCGCTTTGCCGCTGCGTTTCGGTCAGGTTCTCCGGGAAGTTGGCCAGGATGCGGCCGGCCAGGGAAATGTCCCGCGTCTCGACATCGATGCCGGCTGCCCGGGTAAAGCTTTGCACGATGGGCAGGAACGAGTAGGTAGCGAGAGCCGGAGCCTCGTCGGTCTTGGTGTAGATTATCTTCGCAGAACTCATTGTTTTCCTTAATACGAACAGGGGTCAGAGCCCGCTCCGAGCGGGCTCTGACCCCTTTTTGCGGGGGGCGTGATTATACAGGGCTAGGTCCTGGATGCCTCGAAGATCGTCTGGATCGAGGCGTCCAGCATCGCGTTGAACTCGTCATCGCTTTGCTGCGCGTTCAGTCCTTCGGCCAGGGCGCGCGAAAAGCTGGCGACCATGCCTTTTTGCCGGGTGAGGCGGTCATTTGCTTCTTCGCGGGAATATCCGCCGGACAGCGCGACCACGCGCGCCACGTTCGGATGCGCGACGAAGTCGGCATACAAGTCATCTTTCTCCGGCAGCGTCAGCTTGAGCATGACGATCTCGTCGTCGCCCAGCGCATTCAAGTGTTCGAGGATGGCCGCGTGCAGGATGTCCTCGGCAGCCGCCTTGTCAGGGCAATGAATATCGACTTCGGGTTCGATGATCGGCACCAGGCCGGCCGCGACAATCTGGCGCCCGATTTCAAACTGCTGGTCGACGACAGCCTTGATGCCATCGGCATTTGCTTCTTTGATGACCGAGCGCATCTTCGTGCCGAAAATCCCCGCGGCCCTGGCCTTTTCCAGCAGTTCCGCCAGGCCGGGCATCGGTTTCATTACCTGCACGCCGTTTTCAACATCGGCCAGTCCTTTGTCCACCTTGAGAAACGGCACGACGTTCTTGACGTTCCAGAGGTATGCGGCGGTTGGCTGTCCTTCGACTTCGCGGTCCATCGTGTTTTCGAACAGGATCGCGCCGAGGATGCGGTCGCCGGTGAAGGCCGGGCTGGTCATGATGCGGCTGCGCATTTCGTGGACGACTCCAAACATCTCGTCATCGTTTGACCAGGCGTCCTCGGTGATTCCATACAGGCCCAGCGCCTTCGGCGTGCTGCCGCCGCTCTGGTCGAGTGCAGCGATGAATCCGGGTCGAGTTCTGGCTACGTTCATTTGTTCGGCGTTGCTCACATTTCTTCTCTTTAGTTGGTTGAAAGGGCGGGTAGACGCGGGATTGTACCTCAAGCGTGCAGGGCTGTGGCCAATACAGCCGGGGTGCAGCGGCGCCGGGCCGGGCGTTACAGGGCCGTGACCCGGATATTGTCGAATTCCAGCTCGCCGCCGGCCGATCGCAGGATGACGTAGGTTTGCCACGTTCCGTCCGGCGCGGTGACGGTCATTGCATAATCCTGCCACTGGCCGTCGACGATAAACTCGACCGCCTCCGGCGCGTGCCGGTTGTAGATATCCCGGGCCGCGTGGTCGGCGCCGAGCACCGCCGTGCCGGTTTCGCCGCGGCTGCGAATGGCGGCCGTGACCCGAAACTGCTGTGTGTCGCCGGTCGGCCTGGCGGTGCCGCCGGTCGCGTCGATGCACTGGTGCACCTCTTCGCCTGCGTCGAGCCGTATCACGTAGTCACCGTCTGCCGCATCGTCCACGGCGACACGTTCGACGCCGTCGGCATGGTAGCGCCAGCCGAAGCCGCCATAACCATCGCGCGCACCGCCTTCGAAACTGCCGTTGGCGACGTCGTAGCCGCTGCCATAGCCATCGACGACATCGAGGCCACGCTGAACGGAAAAGCCGAGGCCGAGCGACGCGATATGCGCGGCCAGCCGACCGGCCTGCCCGGAGTGGTCGACCATGTCACCGTGCCATTGCTCCCAGCACCAGGCGAAGTCGGCCTTCGACAGGTTGCCGCCGATTTCCTCGACAATCTCGGCGTTGTATTGCGCCGGCTCATCCGGGTCCCAGCCATAGGAGTTCCACAGCACGATATGCGGCTTCTCGCCGTAAGCGTCACGCAGCGCGGCGATCGCGTTCCGGTAATGCTGCATCGTCGCCGGTTTGCGCTCGTCGGCCGCAACCTGCGAGATGTCATTGGCCCCGGCGTTCACGACAATGACCTGCGGTTCGAAACCGTCGTGATAGTCGGGGTCCTCGCGTTGATAGGCCTCAGACCGGACAAACGACACCACGTCGTTGGCCGTCGGGCCGTCAAGGGTTGCACTGCTGACTGCCTGCAACTGCATCTCGGCGCCCAGCATTCGCGCGACCGTCGCAGGATAGGCAAACCAGGTGCCGTTGCCGCCCTCGTTCTTTTCGTTGTAGAGGGAGTAACCCTCCATGTTGGAGTCACCGAAGAAAGCGATACGTTTGTCCGGCCTCGGTGGCAATTGAATTGCGTTGCCATCGGCCAGTTCGAAGCCGTGGAAAATCAGTTTTGAGGTCGCGAACTCTTCTTTCATCAGCGTGACGGTGTGCGTGATGTCCGGATCCAGTTCTGCGGCCAGAACGATCGTCTGTTTGCCGCCCGGCACGAACCGGGCCGGCTCCTCGGGAACGCCGTCGACGACGACGCGCAGGGTTTCGCCCTCGTCGACAAACTCAACGGTGGCGGATATGCCGCTGCCACGAAACGCGACGCTGACGGTGCTGCCCTGCCAGCCGACCCAGGGCTCGGCCGGGCTGTCGAAGTTCCAGCGGCCGGTGTAGCGCAACTGCGGATCATCCGCGTTCAAAACGAGGGACCCGCTGTCGTCCGCCGAGCAGGCCAGCAGCATGGTGGCCAGGAGCAGCGATGAGTGTCGGAGTATGCGCATGCGGGTATTCGGTCCGGTATTGTTAGCGACGCTGTCGCTGCGGTTCGATAAAATATACGGTATTCGCAATCAGGGACCCAATATGGATTTCGGTGAAGATCAGCGCTGCCTCGGGCCGGTCGACATGCAGGCACTGGCAGCCAGGATCCTGGCACAGGAGACGGCGGCCTGGACCGAGCAGGCGGTTCGCCAGCAGCTGTACGAAGTACACAAGGATACCGAGTCGATCGTCATGCTGTTTTGCGATGAGAGCTGGCCGGACGGCGAGATCTACCGGGAAGCCGGCTGGGACAGGCTGGCAGACGTTGCGCTGCCGCTGATCGATACGATCATCGATACCTACTACGAGCCCGGCGGCACCGTGCTGCGCGCGATGGCCGCCAGGCTGAAAAGCAAGGGGCGCATCAACCCGCATCGCGATTCGCTGCAATCTTTCCGCATCGGCCATCGGATTCACGTGCCGATAACGACCGGGCCCGGTGTGCGCTACACGATCTCGGGCAAACCCTACGCCTTCGAGGTCGGCAATGCCTACGAGATCAACAACCAGATGAAACACAGCGTCATGAACCTCGGTACCGAGGACCGGATTTCATTCATCTTCGACTATGTGCCCGCCGACCGCCTGCCGGCCGCAAACCGGTCGTAGCGCCTGAGATGACCGCAGCACTGCCGGAAAAAGACGCAACGATACAACGTGCGCTCGAGTTCATTCGCCGCAATCGACCGTTGCGGGCGGAGGAAGTGTGTCGCGACTACCTCCGGGATCACCCCGGGAGCGCCGATCACATGCGCCTGCTGAGCCTGGCCCTCGTGAAGCAGCAGCGCGTCAGGGAAGCCGAGGAGCAGCTTCGCTTTGCCTTGCAGATCGAGCCGGACTTTCCGCAACTGCACGAAGACCTGGGCAGCGTGCTGGCATTGCAGAACCGGAATGACGAAGCGATTCCGGCATTCGAACGGGCAATGCAGCTACAGCCGACACTGCCGGCGGTGGAGCGCAAGCTCGGCCAGGCGCTGCTGGCGGCCGGCCGGCCCGACGAAGCGCAGAAATACCTGCAGGACTATGCGGAAAAGGACCCGGAGCGCGCCGAGATTTTTCGCTCGATCGATCTGCGCAGGAGCGGCAAGGAAGACGAGGCGATCGAGCTGTTTCGCGAGGTCCTGCGCAAGAATCCCAACAGTGTCAATGCCATGCGGCATCTCGCGGAATGCTACTGGCGCGGCAAGCAACAGCACGACGATGCCGAAGCACTGCTGCGGCGCGCCACGACGGTGGCGCCGGACTATACGATGGCCTGGCAGACGCTGGGCCGGCTGATGCTCGACATGAATCGCTATGTCGAGGCGATCGAGGCGTTTGAGTCTGCAACCCGCCTCGAGCCGGACAACGCTGATTTGTGGTCCGGTCTCGCCAACGCCTACGGGCGGGCGATGAAGTCGGACAAGGCAGCGGTCGCCTACGAGAAATCGCTGGCCATACGCGGCGACGCTCCTGGCGTACTGGCCGGCTATGCCTGGGAACTCAAGACGCTGGGCCGGCAGGAAGAGGCACTGGAGGCCTACCGGCGCTCAATCCGCCTGAACCCGAAGCACGGTCCGGCCTACTGGAGCATGGCCAACCTGAAGATTTTCAAATTCAGGGACGACGAGGTCGACGTGATGCTGCACCAGCTCGACAGCGACGAACTGGCCGAAGTCGACAACATCCACATCCGGTTCGCGCTTGGCAAAGCGATGGAAGATCGCAAGGATTACGACAAGGCCTGGCACTACTACCACACGGGCAACCAGCGGCAGCGGCATACGGTGAATCACGAGCCGCTGGATTTCGAAAAACGGATGCAGGCTGTCAGGGCGACCTTTGACGAAGAGCTGATGACATCGCGCGCCGGTGTCGGCTTCGAAGCGCCCGACCCGATTTTCATCGTCGGCCTGCCGCGCTCGGGATCAACGCTGGTCGAACAGATCCTGGCGAGCCATAGCCAGGTCGAAGGCACGGCAGAGCTGCCGGTACTGGGCAGGATTGCCGAGTCGGTAGGCCGTTACCGGAACGACGATACGCGCTACCCGGAAGCCGTGCGCGACCTGCGCGACAGGGATCTCCGAGCCTATGGCCAGGAGTACATCGAGCAAAGCTGTCGCTTTCGCGTCACTGACCGGCCGTTCTTCACCGACAAGCTGCCGAACAATTTCCCAATGGTCGGTTTTGCCAGGCTGATTCTGCCGAATGCAAAGATCATCAACGCCAGGCGGCATCCTTTCGACAGTTGCCTCGGAGCCTACAAGCAATTGTTCGGTGCCGGGCAGAACTTCACCTACGACATGCTCGACCTGGCACATTACTACCAGCAGTACGATGCGATGATGCGCCACTGGCACGCCGTATTGCCGGGCCAGGTCCTCGACGTGCACTACGAGGAGACGGTGACTGATCTCGAAGGACAGGTTCGGCGAATACTCGAGCACTGCGGCCTGGCGTTCGAAGCGTCCTGTATCCGTTTTCATGAAACAGAGCGCGCCGTGAACACGGCAAGCTCAGAGCAGGTCCGGCAACCGATTTACACGAGCGGCCTCGGCAAGTGGCGCCGCTACGAAGAGCACCTGGATCTCTGGAAGGAACAGCTCGCCGATATCGTCAGCGAACTGCCCGAGGTCGTACGCAATGCGGGCCTGCCGGGTTCAACGAGCTAGTCGAACGGCCACGTTGCAATGCTGTGGATCGTCTGGCGCGCATCGTTGCCCAGTCGAACCGAACCGAGCGACTCGTTCGCGGCAAGATCATACAGTGTGATTGTCGACGGGCAGCTGCCGCCGGCGACGATGCGATCGTTGATGGCGCAGAGGCCTCGTGTGAATCCTGCGCGAACGATGCCGTCGTCAACTGCATCAGTGTGCACCATTGAATCCGCATCCGGGGAGGGTGGCAGCATCGCCCGGTCCTCCGCGCCGTCGCCGCGACCAGTGTAACGCAGGACATCGCTTTCATTGTCATTGAAGAGCACGCCGTCGCGAAACGGCCGGGCATTGCTGGTCCTCGCGGGCAGTTGTACAGCCATGTTGATGGCATTGCCGTTGAAGTGCAGCATGCCGCCGGTTTTCAAACCGGTGACATACAGGCCGTGTTCGTTGCAGGCGATGCTGTGCAACTGCAACTTTTCCAGCAACAGCGGCCCGTCCTTGCCGACCGGGTCGAATACCGTTCCGCCAAACTCGTGACGTCGGCTTTGCACGTTCAGCGCCCAGTTGAACGCCTGCTCGTCGAGGTCAAATCCGAGCACGCTGTCGTAACCGGCCGAAACGATGTACAGCGTGCGCTTCCAGGTTGCGATTTCCTGGCAGTACTTGAGATAGGGGTTGTGCCAGGAATTCAGCAGCTCGAAGGTCAGCGACAGCTCCAGCAGCCGGTCGCTGGCCGCGATGAAAACCGACTGCTCACCGAAGGCGATGCCACGCAGGCCGCGGTCGCCGCCGTAGCCCAGCCACTCGATACCCGAGTTTTCCCAGGTGAGGACCTGCCTGGCAGACTGGTTCGGCAGGTCGACCAGGTACAAACCACCGTGGCTTTCACCCTGCAGGCTGCCACGGACGACAAAACTGGCTAGCAGCTTGCTTATATGTCGCCGAATCCTTTGCGCAGGGTCAGCCAGACAGTGCGTGGCCGATCCTGGGCGCGTATCTGCTGGTAGCGGGGATCATTGAACAACTCCGCATTCTCGCTTTCACCGGTCCAGACGTAGCTGTAACCATCCTGGTCGAACAGGTTGCTGATGTGCAGTTCAACGTCCCACTGGTTGGCCATGCGAAGCCCGGCCGACAGGTTGCTGAATGACCAGGAAGGCGCGAGCCCGCGACGGTCGCCTTCAACGATGTTGCTGGTCTCGTTCCAGATTTCCGAGCTGTAGGCCCAGTCGTAATAGAACCAGAGGTCGCCGCCAAGCACGTTGGGAATCGTGTATTCGAGGCTGGCGTGCGCTGTCGTTTCCGGAGAATTCGGTAACGGCATGCCCTTCAGGACGAGCGGTTCGATCAGGTTGCCGCCGGTATCGACCTCGCAGGCTGCGCTGACACCGTCGTCGTTGAAGCAGATCGTCTCGGTAAACTCCGGATTCGCCGAAAAGACGTTGGCCGTGAAGCGCAGGTTGTCAGTCATCTGCCAGTCGAGTTGCAGTTCAAGACCGAGCGTTTCGGCGTCACCGACGTTGGCATTGCCGCGAATCCACCACTGGCCGACGCCACTAATGGCGTCCTGGTAGTCCTTCCACTGCATATAAAATGCGCTGGCATTGAACGTCACCCGGCCGTCGGCCCACTGGCTCTTGAGCCCGATTTCGTAGTTGTTCATCAGGTCGCTATCGTAGACCCGTGGAATCTGGCCGCTGCTGACGGCGCGCGGGTTGTTGACACCGCCGACGCGGAAGCCCTGGCTGAACAGTGCGTAGACCATGCGGTCATCGTCGATGTTGTAGCGCACGCCGAGCTTGTAAATCGTGTCGCTTTCCTTGCCGATATCGCGGAAAGAGCCATCGCCGCCAATGTTCTGGTCCGGAAAATAGGCTGGGTTGCAGGCGTACTGCACGTCGTTGCCGCAGCGATCGCCGTACGGCAACAGGCCGCCCGGGAAGAAAAACCGGCTGAATATATTGCGGTCGAACTCGGCCCAGCGAATGCCGCCGTGCACATTCAGCTTGTCGGTCAGGTCGTAGCCGATCTCGCCAAAAATAGCCGTCTGCGCGACGTTCCTGTCGAGCTCTTCCGAGTAGCCGACGTCTGTCGGCGGCAACGGGTACGCCTGGTTCGGGTTGGTCAGGGCCGGGTCATAGTAATTGTAGTAGTTCGGTGCGCCGTAGTAGTAGGCGTAGGCTTGCGCAGCTGCCCATGCCGTTGTGTTCTCCAGGCCCGGAATCCTCGATCCGTAGAACCACTTGTCGACGATGTCTTCATAGTAGGCGCCGATCATCCACTGCAGGCGGGTATCGCCCTTGGAGACCAGGCGCAGCTCGAAAGTGTCACGCTTTTGTGACTGGTTATTAAAGATCGAGCTGCGATAGTAGTTGGTGTTGTAAAGAGCCGTGTTGTAATAGTTGTAGTAGTAGGGATTGCCAGCGTAATACTGCTCGTAGTACAGACCGCCGCCATACCAGCGATCCTTCCACTGGGTGTAGGTCATGTTGTCGTACTCGTAGACGATGTCGCGGTCGAAGAATGCGCCGCTGAACGTCAGGTCCGCAAACCCGAGATCGCCTTTCAGCGTAAACGATGCCGAGTACCAGTCATCGGTACGGGTCTCGTCTTCGAAGCGTGTAACCTTGTAGTCGCCGAGTGCTGCATCCGTGTCCCAGACGCCATCGGCTGTCGTCTCTTCGCCCATGACCGTGAACAGGGCAGACCAGTTGTCGGTGATGTCCCATTGCAGGTGCAGGCGGCCGCCGTCAACGTCGTACTCGTTGAAGTCGTTCTCCACCAGGTCGGCGTTGTCATAGTTACCCTGCAGGCTGGTACCGAGCACGTTGTCGACATAACCGCCATCGTGTGACGTGTAGGCAACCAACCGGGCTGCGAGCCGGTCGTCGATCAGCGGGATATTCAGCACGCCGTTGATTTCGTAGCTGTCGTCGCCGCCGCTGGTGCTTCCCCAGCGGGCTTCGACCTGTGCCGCAAAGTCATTCATGCGCGGTTTTTTCGTGATGTAGCGCAGCGTGCCGGTTTGCGAGCTGGAACCGAACAGCGTGCCTTGCGGCCCCGGCAACATTTCGACGCGCTCGATATCCGTATTGCGGACGCCGACCTGCTGCGAGCTGAAGGTCATCGGTTGTTCGTCCATGTACACGGCAGCCTGGGCTTCCGTGTAATAGTTGTAAGGGCCGGACGAGATGCCGCGCATCGTCAGGGAGTTCTGGCCGGGCTGCAACGCGGTGAGGTTGACGCTGGGCAGTGCCCGGAGTGTCGACTGGATGTCCTTGGCGCCCATCCTGTTCAGGTCGACGCCCGACAGGACGTCAATGCTCTGCGGAATGTCCTGCATGTTCATCTCACGCTTGGTGCCGGTGACGGTAATCTCGTCGAGCACCTCGTTCGATTCGTCTTCCTGTGCCACGGCGGCGCCGGAGGTGCCGAGCGCAGTAACGATAGCGGCGGAGACGGGTGTGAGATTGAAGCTCTTGCGACTGGTCATTGCGATCCCCCGATCAGGCTTGCCTTTATTGAACACGGGTTTGTGTCCTTGTTTGTTGACCTGCAATACTACGGAAAATTCC
>JAUIDP010000096.1 GCA_030429005.1 Gammaproteobacteria bacterium
CCGGATGCCATCTGCAGGAGTTGCCGCACGGAAACGCCGTCATACGCCGTGCCTTGCAGCTCGGCGACGTAGTCGGCAACCGAATCATCAATGCTGTCGATATAGCCGTCATGAATCGCTGCGCCGACGAGGATCGCCGACATGGACTTGACCACGGACATCGACATCCAGCGACTGCGATCGTCATTTCCGAGCTGGTACGTCTCGTAGACGATTTCGCCGTCCTTGATCGCAACGATGCCGCTGATGCGGTTAAGAGACGTGTAGTCGTACAGGTCGAATCGCTGGCCGCCCGAGACAAAACTCAGGTCGCCGATGGGTGTATCGCTTTGCGGCAGCGGATAGACGGTTTCGCCACGCCGCACCGTTCGCGTCGCAAACAGGCGGTCGATGTTGCGAAAGGTATTGGCCTGGATGTCCGGCATCAGTGTGCCGTCGTAGACTTCGCGCGCCGTGCCGATGGGCTCGTCGGCATGGCGATAGGCGACGGTCTCCTCGGCACTGCAGGGACTGAACATCGCTGCGGCCGCGAGTGCCAATGCGAGTCCTGTTGTCGCCCTGTGCATGCCCGGCGGCTACTCGTGCGCGATTTCGTCTTCGGTAAACAGGTAGTCGCGCAGCTCCTTGTCCATCCGCGGGTCCCTGCGCCGGATCCACTCCAGCACCATGGCCGCATGTTCCTTTTCTTCGTCGCGGTTGTGCGCCAGGATCGCGGCCAGCTCCTTGTCCTTGCAGGCATCCACCCGCTGGTTGTACCAGTCGACCGCTTCCAGTTCCTCCATCAGCGACGTAATCGCGCGGTGCATGTCGCGCGTCTCGTCGGAGAGCTCCTCGATCGGTTCGTGATACCCCTCATTGGCCATTGTTGGTCTCCTTGTTGGCTGAAACAGGAAGCGTCACGTCAAAACGTACGCCGCCGTCGACATTGTCTGCCGAAATAGTACCACCATGCCCCTCGGCGATGAGCTTGGCAATGTACAGGCCGAGCCCAAGGTGGTGGTCCGATTCGCTGCTGCGCACAGACACCATCGAGTCAAACAGCTGCGAACGCATGCGTTCCGGCAACGGCGGGCCGGGGTTGATGACAGCGACAACCGCTCTGTCGCCGGCGCCTTC
Source organism: Gammaproteobacteria bacterium (assembly GCA_030429005.1). Classification (GTDB taxonomy): domain Bacteria; phylum Pseudomonadota; class Gammaproteobacteria; order Steroidobacterales; family Woeseiaceae; genus UBA1847. Next base: position 1,117 of record JAUIDP010000096.1, read on the forward strand.
CAGTCGAACCTCGATCAGGTCGTTGTCGCTGCTGAAGTCGACGGCATTGTCGACCAGCTTGTCGAGCATCTGTGTGATCATCTCGGGCGACCCGGTTACCCGGCATGCGCCGGACTCGCCCCGGTAGGCAAACTTCCGCGCATCGTAGGCATCGCTGTAGGCGGCCACCGTCGATCGCAGCACCGTGTCCAGGTCGAAATCCACCGCTTCGGCATGCGCCATCAGTTCCTCGACCCGGCTCGCTTCGCTCATCGCTGTCAGGATGCGCCGCAGCCGGTCCGCACCACTCTTGGCCCGGGCGGCATAGGCAGCCGATGACTCGTTCAGCGGTTCGTGTTCCAGGTTGTCGAGTGATGACGAGACAATGGCGAGCGGCGTACGCAGCTCATGCGAAAGCTTCGACGCCAGTGATCGGAGGTATTCGTTGTACTCACCGAGCTGCCGCAGGACATGGGAGAAGCTTCGCGACAGGTCGCCGACTTCGTCACCGGACTGTGCGCTCGGCAGGGTTCTTGACAGGTCGTCGTTTTCCAGCGCGGCCTCGGCCGCAACGCTCAGGCGCCGGATTCTGCGCGATAGCCAGCTCGCATAGCCGAGCAGGACGGCGGCGGCCGCCAGCGTGGCAATAATCGTGACGTAGATCAGCTGCGCGAGCCGCTCGTTGGTCAGGCTCAGGATCGCTTCTGTGCCGTGTTGCAGGACCAGTGTGCCGATCTGTGTGTTGCCGGACACGATCGGTTGCGCGACCGCGACGACGGCCGTGCCGCTCTTCTCGCTGCGAAACCAGGTTTGGGACGCCTCGCCACGCAGCGCGGCAGTGACGTAGGGCTGGTTTTCGAGGCCGCTCGGGCTGGGCTCCGCCAGCCGCGCGGCCTCGCCGGACTCCACCAGGGATTCATAGATGATGCGCAACCAGGCTGACCCCCCGGTCTCGCCGTCCCCGCTGTCGCCGATAGCATCCGAGGCGGCGATCCGCCAGCCGTGCGTGTCGGTCAGGATGATCCGCATGTCCGGTTGCACTCGATCGGTGACGATTTCGGTCAGTGCTTCGGATGACGTTACAAAGTTTCCCGGCTCTGCAATGAAGCTCGAGCTGCGAACCGGCCGCTCACCGGCGTCACGGGTCGCGCCGACGAAAAAGCCGAGGTTCGTGCCGAGCCGGCTGACGGGAACACGCGCTTCGAGCTGATAGCCGTCGGCGGATTCCTGCCAGAAAGCGACGATGGACGGGTCTGGTGCGAAACCGAATTCGGTTTGCGCAAAGCTGATAATCGGGCCGGGTGCTTCTGCGCTGAACAACAGGGTTTCGTCGAGGTACGGCGCGCTCTGGTTCACGAGCCCGACATGGTCCGCGTAGCGTGTGCTGGAATTGACAGCGGCGGTACCCGGCGACGCGTAGACAAGCTCTGCATCTGTGACCTCCGCGTAGAGATACAGGTAGCCGCCGTGCAGGCCGAGTGCGAACAGGGCCGGGCCCTCGGCGCCGCGCAAGCTACGCAGCGATTCCCGGTCCAGGTTCCAGTCGTCAAAGTAGCCATCAATGTTGGGCCGCGTCGCGATGCGATGGCCGTACAGGGACTCGGAAACCGGGGCGCCGGAATTGCCCGGCAGCGGGAACTCGTCCTCGTGTTGTGCCAGGGACTCGGCAACAGCCCGCGCGGTGCTCGCCAGCATCTGCTGCTGTCCCGCCCGCAGTGCCGACTCGGTCTCTCGAATAAACTGGCAGCCGGCCCACGGCAACACCAGCGTCAGCAGGCTAACCAGGAGCAGCTGCCGCTTGAGGTTCATTGCAGCCAGCGATAGCCCATGCCGTACACCGTTTCGATGGAGTCAAATTCCGGGTCGATTGCGATGAACTTGCGGCGAATGCGTTTCACGTGCGACGTGATCGTATTGTCGTCCAGCACCGCTTGCGCGGCATCCATCAGCTGCTGGCGGTTCTTGACGTGCCCGGGGTACCGCGCCATCGCGTGCACCAGCCAGAATTCGGTGAGCGTCAGGCCAACAGGCTGGTCCTGCCAGTGCACCGTCATGCGGTCGGTATCGATGGCGAGGTCGCCGCGTGTCAGGCGGCTGTCGGCTGCCTGCGGCTGCTGCATGGCGTCGAGGCGCCGGAACAGTGCCGCGATGCGGGCCATCAGGTGCGGCAGGCTGATGTCCTTGGTCAGGTAGTCGTCCGCCCCGAGCCGAAGGCCGGACACGGCGTCGAATTCACTGTCGCGAGCTGTCAGGAAGATAATCGGCAGCTCCGCGGCGCGCGCGCGTAACTCACGGCACAACTCGAAACCGCCCTCGACGTCGTCGCGCAGGTTGATGTCGATCACGACGAGGTCGGGCAGGCGCGTGTCGAACGCCTGCATCGCGGGACGCCTGGAGTCGTAAGCGTCCACAGAGTAGCCCTCGCGTTCGAAAGCGGCAGCGTAGTTGTCTCGAATTGCCGCTTCGTCTTCGACGATTGCGATACGTTTGGCCACGGTCAGCTCCTCAGGTTCACGGCCACAATTTGCCACATTACATCGGTGCATTGCCATGCCGACGTCCACGGGACGGCGGATTGCCTTGTTGGAATAACCATCACCCGACAAGGAGACCGACGATGCAAGCACGACTGTGGATCACGCCATTGACCATAACACTGATGTCCTGGTTACTCTGGCACCCGGCTTCGGTGGAGGCGAGCGGGCCGAAGCCTGCCGACATGCAGTCGGGCAGCCTGCTGATGCGCATGGGCGAGGGCTACGTTACGGCGACGCTGTTGAATACTGACGTCAACATAGTCGTGAACGGGCTTGTTGCACGGGTGTCGGTCATGCAGGAGTTCGAAAACTCCGGGTCGGAATGGGTTGAAGGCATCTACGTGTTTCCGTTGCCTGACGAAGCCGCGGTCGACCATATGCGCATGTATATCGGTGACCGTTTTATCGAAGGCGAGATTCGCGAGAAAGAGCAGGCGCGCCGGGAGTACGAGCAGGCAAAAAGCGAGGGCAGGAAAACCAGCCTCGTGGAGCAGCAGCGGGCGAACCTGTTTACGACCTCGGTGGCCAATATTGCTCCCGGTGAGAAAGTCATCATAGAGATCGAGTACCTGGAAGACCTCAACTACGACGAAGGCGTTTTCAGCCTGCGCTATCCGATGACGCTGACACCCCGTTATATTCCCGGGCGCACCACGGAGGACCGCCAGGGCAGCGGCTGGTCGCCCGATACAGACCAGGTTGGCGATGCCTCGCTGATCACGCCGCCGATGGTGGCGCATTCGAGCGGTCATCGTGTCTCGCTGCGTGCCAGCGTCAATGCCGGCATGCCGCTGGAAATCATTGCCAGCCGTTATCACCCGGTCAATGTCAGCGAAGCGAACGGCAGTTACTTCGTGTCACTCGCCGGCGGCCAGGCACCGATGGACCGTGACTTCGAGCTGTTGTGGCGGCCGGTACCGTCGGCAACCCCGCGCGCCATGGTGTTTGCGGAGACGATTTCAGGACAGCCTCACTACCTGCTGATGGTCGTTCCGCCGGAACCCGAACTGGTGACCAGCACAAATATGCCGCGTGAACTGGTCTTCATTATTGACACGTCGGGGTCGATGCACGGTGTCTCGCTGGACCAGGCCAGGGAAGCACTCGGGCAGGCACTGCAGTCGCTGCAGCCGGGCGACTATTTCAATGTTGTCGAATTCAATTCGACAACGAGGCCATTGTTCCCGGCCAGTGTCGGTGCGAACAGCAGCAACGTGGCGGCAGCCACGCACTTTGTAGCGAGCCTCAAATCCAACGGCGGAACGGAAATGTATCCCGCCCTGTCTTTCGCCTTGCGTACACCGGTGGCCGAAAGCCGCCTGCGCCAGGTTGTCTTCATAACCGACGGGGCTGTGGGCAACGAGGACAGGCTGTTCGAACTGATCGACAGGCAGTTGGGCGATGCGCGCCTGTTCACCGTCGGCATCGGTTCGGCGCCGAACAGCTGGTTCATGCGCAAGGCCGCGGAAACCGGCCGCGGATCGTTCACAACGATCAGCGCGCTGCACGAAGTGAGCGAGAAAATGAGCCGGCTGTTTCGCAAGCTCGAAAGCCCGCAGGTGACGGACATCGACGTGCAATGGCCGAGTGGCGTGGTGGTGGACAGCTACCCGGCCATTGTTCCCGACCTGTACCTCGGGGAACCGGTTGTCGTCAAAGCGCGTGCATCCGGCGCGTTTCGCCAGGGAGATTCGGTTCGCGTGGCCGGTAATTCGGTCGGCGGTGCCTGGCAACGGGAACTGGCGCTGGCGGCACGTCCGCAGAGCGCGGGTATCGCCGCTCTATGGGCGCGGGCTCGGATCGAGAGCCTGCTCGAGAGCCTGCGACGCGGCGCCAGCGAGGACGAGGTTCGCGCGGCCGTCGTCGATACGGCGCTGACGCACCACCTGGTCAGCAAGTACACCAGCCTGGTTGCCGTCGACAAGACACCGGTGCGGCCAGCGGGCGAGGGCCTCGACAGTGAGCAGGTCGCCAGCCTGATGCCGCATGGCCAGAGTGGCAGCGCAATCTTCGGCTTCGCAGCGACTGCGACGAATGCCGGGATGCTGCAGATGAGCGGTCTCGTGCTGTTGTTGCTCGCGATGCTCGTGCTGGCGGTGCCAGCGAGCAACAGGAGAAAAACGCATGCGCTTCTTCACTAGATCGCGGCGGAGATGGATCGTGGCCTGCCTGCTGTGTCTCGGCTTCTGGCAACTCGGACAGGGAGCCTATATCCCGGCCAAGGCCTGGGTCGCGCAGGAACTGATGCAGCGAGCCTGGCAACGCGGCCAAAGCGGCGTGGAGCAGCCAGCGCCCTGGCCCTGGGCGGACACCTGGCCGGTCGCTCGCCTGAGTGCGAAGTCCGGCGAGATCGAACTGATCGTACTGGAGGGTGCTTCCGGCCGAACGCTGGCATTCGGGCCGGGCCGATTGAGTGCGGGCTCGCTGCCCGGTGAAGTGGGCAATACCGTCATCGCCGGTCATCGCGATACTCACTTCGGCTTTTTGCGCGATGTCGAAGTTGGCGAATCGCTGGTCCTCGAAACGATCGCGGGACGCAAACACCTCTACAGAGTCATTGGTATCGACGTCGTGGATTCGCGCCGTGGCAGCCTGCAACTGGACACCGAAGAAGCCTACCTCAGCCTGGTGACCTGCTACCCGTTCGAGGCACGCGACCCGGGTGGCCCGCTGCGCCTCGTCGTCACCGCCAAAATGCTCTTCTAGAAAACCAAAAAAAACCCCAACCAACAAAAAGGGGTCAGAGCCCTTTTCGAACAATAAAGGCGAACCAACAAAAAGGGCTCTGACCCCTTTTTGTTGGTTGGTACTTCTAATTGTCCGGGTGCTACGTCATAGTAGACGCCGTTCGTGCATCCGGCGCGAACCGGGTTCCTCTAGAGACAATGCAAAGAAAGAACGGGAAACTTACCGAGGGTTCGGTAGGCCGACACCTGCTGAACATGGCTTTGCCCGTGCTGGTTGGCATCACGACGATGATGGGCCAGTCGTTCATCGATGCGTACTTTCTCGGCATGGTTGGCGACCGTGCACTGGCGGCCTTCGCCTTCGGCTTCCCGGTCCTGATGATTGTGACGAGCGTGGCTATCGGTCTCGGCGCCGGAACCTCGTCCGTGGTTGCGCGCGCAATTGGTGCCGGTGACGAGCGCCGTGCCAGGCGGCTCGCGACCGACAGCCTGATCCTGTCGTTCCTGATTACCGTGGTCATCTGTGTCATCGGCGTGTTGTCGATCAACCCGCTGTTCCGCCTGCTGGGTGCGCCCGGCGACATGATCCCGCTGATTCGCGGCTTCATGCTGATCCTGTATTCGGGCGTGCCGTTTGTCGTGGTGGGCATGGTCGGCATGGCCAGCATGCGGGCGACCGGTGATACGCGCTTGCCGAGCACACTGATGATCCTGGGCGCCATCCTGAACGTCGCGCTGGACCCGATCTTCATTTTCGGTCTTGGCCCGGTTCCGGCGCTGGGGCTCAACGGTGCTGCGGTCGCAGCATTGCTGGCACGCGGCGCCATCTTCCTCGGCGCGATCTATTTGTTGCGCGGCCGCCTGAACATGATCAGTTTCAACAAGCCGGATGCGGCAGAATTGCGCAAGTCGTGGCGCGACATCCTGCACGTCGGCATTCCGGCTGCCGCGACCAACGCGATCGTGCCGATAGTGACAGCGATCATCACGGCCATGATTGCGACCTATGGTCCGCATGCGGTTGCCGGTTTCGGTGTGGCCAGCCGCATCGAGTCACTGGTGCTGGTGATGTTCTATGCCCTGTCGGCAGTTATCGGGCCCTTCGTCGGCCAGAATCTTTCCGTTGGCAGCCAGGAGCGTATTCTCGAATCGCTGCGCCTGTCGATGCTCTTCTGTGTGGTCTCCGGCCTCGTCGTGGCGGCGTTGCTGGCGCTGGTCTCCGGGTACCTGCCGACGATCTTCAGCGACAGCCAGGAGGTCGTCCGTGTCGGCACGCTGTTCCTGTTGCTTGCCCCGATCGGCTACGCGGGCTATGGGCTGGTTATGGCGATCAATGCTGCGTTCAACGGCATGGGCAAGCCCATGCCGGGCGTTGTTGTCAGCCTGATGCGCACCGTATTCCTGTACGTCCCGCTGGCGCTGGTCGGCCGGTATTTCTTCGACATTGCGGGTATATTCGTTGCGTACGCCCTGGCCAACATCATTACCGGTTTCGTGGCCTACGCCTGGATCCGGAAGGTAGTGCGCGAGACATGCAGGTAGTCGATGGATTTCGACAACGCGGCGAGGCGATGACCCGCCTCGAAACCTTTACCGACGCGGCGTTTGCTTTTGCGGTGACGATGTTGGTCGTCGGCGGCGGCGACAGTATCCCGAACACTTTCGACGAGATGACTGCTGCGATGAAGCAGGTGCCGGCGTTCGCCGCGAGCTTCGCCAACATCCTGCTGTTCTGGTACGCACACCACGTCTGGTCGCGGCGCTTTGGCCTGGACGACCTTGGTGCGGCGATGTGGAGTTTTGCGCTGGTTTTCGTCGTGCTGGTGTACATCTACCCGTTAAAGGCGCTGTACTCCGGCGCGTTTCACAGCTTCTCCGGCGGCTACCTGGAGTCCTATTTCGCTTTTTCGTCGATAGAAGATGTGCGAACGATGTTTGTCATCTTCGGCTCAGCCTACATTGCGATGTCTGCAGTCATCGTCATGTTGAATCGCCATGCGCTGGCGCAACGCGAGCAACTCGACTTAAGCGAGCTCGAGGTGTATGAAACGAAATCGGCTCTGCAACATTGGTTGATCAACATGGCTGTGCCGGCCGTGTCGATCTGGATAGCCGTCGCGTTGCCGGATCGTTGGCTCGGCCTCGCCGGGTTTGTTTATGGAGTTTTTGGCATCGTGCTGCCATGGCACTCCATTCGCCGTAGCCGGAAGCGCCCGGCCGGTTAGAGTCCCGACCGGGTTATGCCGTGTGCCAGATCGAATAGGCGCGCACCATGGCAGCCTGGCCGAGCGGATTCAGGAATCGCCCGTCGTCGATTGCCTTTCTGACCTCGGCGACGGACATCAGGTGCACCCGGATGGCTTCGCCGGGGTCAGGGTCCTGTTCCTGTTGCAGCTCGACGCCGTCGGCATGCCACAGGTGGCAGAGGTTGTTCTGCACTGCCGGGTTGGCCTGTACCGCGCCGAGGTAATGCCACTCACCGCCGCCATAGCCGGTTTCCTCCAGCAACTCGCGTTTGGCCGCGTCGAGCGGTTCCTCGTTCTTGTCCGAGATACCGCCGACGGGCTCGAGTGTCATTTCCTCGACCCCGAACCGGTATTGCTCGACCATGACCAGCCGTCCGTCTGTCGTAG
>JAUIDP010000007.1 GCA_030429005.1 Gammaproteobacteria bacterium
ACACCGAGATCGCTATGATGCGTACAGTGAAAGCGGCGCTGGACCCGCACAACACCTTGAATCCAGGCAAGGTAATTTGACGACCAGTTCCGCGTCCGGGCTTGACCAAACCGTTAAACTACGGCCTGCTAGACCTCTGAGCGCGGCCAGGTAGCCGCTTTTTTGTACAGCACCGCAGCATGAACGCCGAATCAAACAAAATTAGGGAGTCTCTTGTCGACCAGCTGTCCAGCTTCGAGCAACGCCTGGACGGCCAGATCGACGATGTGCGTTTGCTGGCGGACATCCAGGATGGTATCGGCAACCTGATCGGCGCAAGTGGTGGCAACGAGGCGGAAATTCGGCGTGTCTTGCAAGAGCGCTACGATAGCGGACAGCTACGCAAGGAAACCTTTCAGCTGGTCAAGTCGATGCTGGACCGGTTCGTCAGCGAGCACATTCCAACGGCGGGATCCGCAGTACCCAGGCCACCCGCGACGCCTCCGCGTCCGGTGGTGGATCCAGACGACGACGCTTACGTGCAGACCATCGCCGAGGCGGCCAGCGAACTCAACGATGACGATGCACCGCGGGCAAAGAAGCGGTCGCCGAGGAACAACGTCGATGCTGCCGCAGCGGCTGACCAGCGTGTGCAGGTTGGTTCGGTTCTGCGCGACCGCTTCATGCTGCAGCAACGGATTGCCGGCGGCAGCATGGGGGTCGTGTACAAGGCCCTCGATCGGCGCCTCGCCGAGGCCAACGCCAATGACCCGTACGTCGCCGTCAAGATCCTGTCGCCACAGTTGGCCGGCAATGCGCTGGCGCTGCGGGCCTTGCAGCAGGAAGGAGCAAAAGGCCGTTGCCTGTCGCACCCAAACATTGTGCGCTTTATCGACCTCGACCGTGACGAAGACCTGTACTTCATCGTCATGGAATGGCTGGAGGGGCGGACACTTGCTGAAATTCTTGACGACCCCGACGACGGCAAGGTCGATCCACAGCGCGCTTTTGAAATAGTCGAGGCGCTGGGCAAGGCATTGGCTTACGCGCATCGATGCGGGATTGTGCATGCCGACGTCAAGCCCGGCAACGTCATGATTACGCCGGAAGGCGATGTCAAACTGCTCGATTTTGGCGTTGCCCGCGTGCGCCAGAAACAGCAGGAAGGACGCAAGGAATTCGACCCCGGCGTTCTCAAGCTGTTGACGCCGGCTTATTCGAGCATGCAGGTCCTGACCGGGGAAGACCCGACGCCCGCTGATGACGTGTTTTCGCTGGCGTGCCTGATGTACCGGCTGCTGGCGGGCTACCGGGTGTTCGGGCCGCGCAATGCCGCCGAGGCGGCCGAAGCCGGCATGAACCCGCAGCGTCCCAACGGGCTGGACGAAGGCCGCTGGCGGGTACTCAAGAAAGCATTGTCCTTTTCACGGGTCGCGCGCTACGAGACGATCCCGGATTTCATTGATGCGCTGAATATCAACAGCGGCGAAACCATTTCACTGGTCGTCCCGCCACGGCCGGACTTCGAGTCGCACGATGACGGTCCCGGGGCGGGACGCTGGATCGCGGGGCTGGTGATCCTGCTCGGGCTGATGGGGTTTGCGGCGTACCAGCTCGGTTTCCTCGATGATCTGCGCGAGCAGTACTTCGGCGATGACAACACCATTGTCGATTTGGCGCCAGCCGAAGAACCCGTGATAGCGACTGTCGAGCCCGCAGCGTCTGCGACGACGGTCGATGAAGATCTGGCACCCGGAAACGCAGCACCTGCGGACGCGATTGCGGATGCCGACGCGACTGACACGGCAATTGCGCCTGCGGATGAGGTTCAGACTGAAGTACCTTTGGTGAGCACAGACGATGCAGTCGAAGCAGAAGCTGCGACGGCACGCGACGACGTTCTCGATGAGGTTCTCGTCGAACCATTCGAGCCGGGTACGCAGGCCAGCGAGGTCGCAGCGAATCCTGGCGATCAATCGGCTGCGGCAGCCGACCTGGTCGATTTCTCCGCATTGCCGCCGGCGACCGCTGAATTGCAGATCGACCTGGACCGTTCACGACCCGACAGTGTGGCCGTTACCTTGCGTGAGGATGGCGACCCGGTGACTGTCGACATCATTCGCGCCGACGCCAGTTTGCCGGCGGTGCTCAGGCTCGAGGAGGCCGGATTCAGCGGCAATCGTTCGCCGTGGGGCAGTGGCCAGTACACCATTTCCGATGACGGCCGGGTTGCGTTCGAAGCCGGCCAGGCGAGGGCGCGGGTCACGCTGTCCATGACCTCCGATCCGTTACGCGAGGCTGACCAGCAATCCACGTTGCGCCTGCGGGAGGCCGGCGCGGCGACGACGGAGCTCGCAACCATTACCGTCGAATTGCAGGACGATGACCAGCGCGCATTCGAAGCCACGATGCCGGCGAATATGGTTGCATTTGCAACCACGCAAATGACCGTACGCGAGCGTGACCCTGCCGTGCAGATCGATATCCTGCGTTTCAATCCGGACAACAGCCGGCTGGAAGTGCGCTACCGGCTGCGGGACATCACGGCGACCAAAGGTGAAGACTACTTCGCTCCCGGCAATGCCACGATCGTTTTCGGCCCCGGCCAGCGCAATGCGCGCCTGTTAATCCCGCTGGTACAGGATGTCGCATTTGAAGACAACGAAGCATTCCGTGTCGAGTTGCTACGCGAGTCGACAGAAGAAGGTGGCGAGCCCGAAGTCTTCGCAGATACCGCCATCATCATTCGCGACGACGACTCCTGACGGCGTTCTGATTCGTTGCTAGACTGCGGCGTTGCAAGTCAACCAGGCAACGAGGCAACAGCATGGAAGAGAAGGAACTGCGGCGCTATTCGCGCGTCGTCGTGGACGGCGATGAACAGGCACCCAGTCGCGCAATGTTGCGCGCGGTCGGATTCAGCGAGGATGATTTCAAACGACCACAGGTCGGTGTCGCATCCACATGGAGCATGGTCACGCCATGCAATATGCACATTCGCGACCTTGCCGATGCGGCTGCCGCAAGCGCGGACGCAGCAGGCGGCAAGGGTGTTGTTTTCAACACGATCAGTGTCTCCGACGGCATTTCCATGGGCACCCCCGGCATGCGCTACTCGCTCGTGTCCCGGGAAATCATTGCCGATTCCATTGAGGCCGTAACGGCGGCGGAAGGATTCGACGGGCTGGTTACGATCGGCGGCTGTGACAAGAACATGCCGGCCTGCGTGATGGCGATGGCGCGTCTGAACCGGCCGTCGGTATTCGTTTATGGCGGCACCATTCGACCCGGCACCAACCGCCGCGACATCGTTTCGGTGTTTGAAGCGGTCGGCGCCAAATCCGCCGGCACAATCAGTGACAAGGAACTGCTCGAAGTTGAGCAGACAGCTATTCCCGGACCCGGCGCGTGCGGCGGCATGTACACAGCCAATACCATGGCATCCGCGATCGAGGCGCTGGGAATGAGTCTTGCAAACAGCTCCGCGCAGGAAGCCGTTTCTGCGGCGAAATTGCAGGACTGCCAGCGCGCTGCCGAAGCGGTGGTCAACCTGATCAAGCTCGACATCAAGCCGCTGGACATCATGACTTACAAGGCGTTCGAGAATGCAATCAGCGTCGTAATCGCCCTGGGCGGTTCGACCAACGCCGTCCTGCACCTGCTGGCCATGGCCAGGGAGGCGCAGGTTCCGCTGACGCTCGAGGACTTCACCCGGATCGGGGCAAGGGTTCCGGTGCTGGCGGACCTGAAACCCAGCGGCAAGTACCTGATGTCCGAACTGATTGAAATCGGCGGTATCCAGCCATTGATGAAACGCATGCTCGACGCAGGTTTTCTGCACGGTGATTGCCTGACGGTCACAGGCAAGACCCTGGCCGAGAACCTGGCCGATGTAGCGGACTACCCGGACGGACAGGATATCGTGCAAGACTTCGCGCACCCGATTAAGCGGGACAGCCATCTCGCAATCCTGTACGGCAACGTCGCGCCGGACGGCGCCGTCGCCAAGATCTCGGGTAAGGAGGGGCTGCGCTTCGAAGGCACGGCACGCATCTACCATTCAGAAGAACTGGCGTTGCAGGCAATACTGGATGGCGAGGTCATCTCGGGTGACGTCATCGTCATCCGCTACGAGGGCCCGAAAGGTGCGCCGGGAATGCGCGAAATGCTCAGTCCCACCAGCGCAATCATGGGTAAGGGACTCGGTGCGGAGGTGGCACTGATCACCGACGGCCGGTTCTCCGGCGGTAGCCACGGTTTCGTTGTCGGGCATGTGTCACCGGAGGCTGCCGTAGGCGGCCCCATCGCCTTGCTGGAGGACGGCGACAAGCTCGTTATTGACGCGGAACGTAAGCAAATCAACGCATTGGTGAGCGACGAGGTACTGGCGGAGCGCCGCAAACGCTGGCAGCGACCGAAGTCCTCGGTCACCGGCGGCACGCTGGCGAAGTATCGCTCACAGGTGTCTTCGGCCTCGGAGGGGGCGGTGACGGTACCCGATCCGTGGGATTAAGAAGCGCTCCCAAGGTGCTCAAAACTTGACGTTTTGCAGCAGGTTCGCTCTACTTCCGGAATGCGATTTCTTGCCTCCCACGTAAAGTGCCAACGTACTGACATGCTCGGTATGAAAAAACACATAGAATATATGGCGCGCCAGAGGTGCGTGGGAGCGAATGGCAATCGTACCGACTAACCAATAAAGTCCGGACATTGTCATCGAGCCCGCGAGGACACACCTGGCGGGTTTTTTTTTGGGCGTTTACAAACAGGTATTCGAAACGGTAATGCAATCAGCGGTCATTGAAGCTCCATTCGAAACGGATGCGGGCAACACGGCGATCGACTCTCCGTGGGTAGTGTTAAAGTTCGGTGGCACCAGCGTATCGACCGCTGAAAACTGGCACACCATTGCCGGGCTGATTCGCAACAGACTGGACAGCGGACTCCAGCCGGTGATCGTCCATTCGGCGCTGAAGACGGTGTCGAATACACTCGTCAGCATCCTGCAACAGGCCGTCAACGGTGACCCGGCCGAATTGTTAAGCGGCCTTCGGCAGCAGCACGAGCAGCTGGCCGAAGATCTTGGCTTGCCGAGTGGACCGCTGTTGCAGGACATCCTGCAGGAACTGGACCAGTTGATCGCCGGCATCCGACTGGTTCGCGAAGTCAGTGTCCGGGTCCGGGTTCGCGTGATGGCGCTCGGGGAAATCATGGCTACGCGTATTGGCGCTGAATTCCTGCGCAGCCAGGGGTTGCCGGTAACCTGGGTGGACGCTCGCGACTACCTGACCAGCGACAGCCGCGCGGGCGAACAACGTACCCGGGACTACCTGAACGCAACCTGCGATGCTGCGCCGGACCCGTCAATGCAGGCGGCGTTTGCAAAGATTGGCGGCGTGGTCCTGACACAGGGATTCATCGCCCGCAACAAGCTCGGCGACACGGTCCTGCTCGGTCGGGGTGGCTCGGATACCTCGGGAGCCTATTTTGCGGCTCGGCTGGAAGCGCAGCGTCTGGAGATCTGGACCGACGTGCCCGGCATGTTCAGCGCAGACCCGCGCAAGGTTCCGTCAGCGAGGTTGCTGGTCGCATTGCACTACGACGAGGCGCAGGAACTGGCATCGGCCGGTAGCGCTGTCTTGCACCCGCGTTGCCTGTCGCCGCTGCGGCGCAGCAGCATTCCTCTGTTTGTGCGTTGTACGACCGCGCCACAGATCAGCGGCACGATGGTGTCCGCAGTCACGGAAGAGATCGAGCCACAGGTCAAGGGTATCTGTAACCGCAACGGGCTGCTGTTGATATCGATGGATACGGTTGGCATGTGGAACGAGGCGGGCTTTCTCGCCAAAGCGTTCGCCGTATTCGGCACGCACCGGGTCTCTGTTGACCTGATCTCCACATCCGAGACGAACGTGACGGTATCGGTGGACCAGGTCGGCGGCGAAGTACCGGATGAGTTGCTTAGTGATCTCGTCAGTGACCTGGAAGCATTGTGCCGCGTGCGGGTCATTCCGGACTGTTCTGCCATCAGCCTGGTGGGTCGCAAAATTCGCACGATTCTGCCGCGCCTGGCGCCTGCGCTGGAAGTCTTCGAAGAGGAAAAGATTCACCTGATGTCACAGGCGGCGAACGACCTGAACCTGAGCTTCGTCGTCGATCGCAGCCAGGGCGACCGGCTGGTCAGGAAATTGCATTCCTCGATCATCCGGGAAACCGGCGGCAGCCCGGCTTTCGGCCAGAGCTGGGAGCAGTTGTTCCGGGAAGAAGAGGAACAGGCCGTCGCAGTTGCGCCCTGGTGGCTCGACAAGCGCCAGCAACTGCTCGAGCTTGCCGGGCGATCGCTCAACACCTACGTGTATGACCTGGCCAGTGTGCGCAGCGCTGCCAGGGATCTGCTGAACCTGGACAACGTCGATCGCATTCTTTACGCGATGAAAGCGAACGACAATGCCGATGTACTCCGCACGCTGGCAGACCAGGGCGTGGATTTCGAATGCGTGTCTCCGGGCGAGGTTGAGTGGCTGCAGGCTTCGGTGCCGGACCTGGACCTCGGCCGCATATTATTTACCCCGAATTTCGCCCAGCGAGCTGAGTACGAATGGGCACTGGACAAGGGCCTGCAGGTCACCCTCGACAACCTGTACCCGCTCGAGGCCTGGCCCGACCTGTTCCGCGACCGGAAGCTGTTCGTACGGCTCGATCCCGGCCAGGGGAGGGGCCATCACGAACACGTCAAGACGGCCGGCGTGCATTCGAAATTCGGCGTACCGCTGTTTGAAGTCGATGACCTCGTGCGACTGGTCGATGCGGCCGGGGCGACGGTTATCGGTATGCACGCCCATAGCGGCAGCGGCGTCCAGGACCCGAACAGCTGGCGAATCGTGGCCGGCACGCTGGCCCGGGTGGCCGAGCGATTCCCGGATGTCGAAGTTATCGATCTTGGTGGCGGGCTGGGCATACCGGAGAAGCCCGGCGACAAGGATTTTGACCTGGCTCAGCTTGATGCGGCCCTCGCTGAAATACGCGAGGCCTACCCGCAGTACAAGCTGTGGCTCGAACCCGGCCGCTATCTCGTCGCACGCGCCGGTGTCCTGTTGACCCGGGTCACACAGACCAAGGGCAAAGGCGATATGCGCTATATCGGTGTCGGCACCGGCATGAACTCCCTGATACGCCCGGCTCTGTACGGTTCCTACCATGAAATCGTCAACCTGACCCGGGCCGGCGAGCCAGCGACTGAAACCGTGACGGTGGTCGGCCCGATCTGTGAAACGGGTGATCGACTTGGCAGCGACCGCCTGCTGCCGCCGTCGAGCGAAAATGACGTGATCCTGATTGCGAATACCGGTGCCTATGGCTATGTCATGCGCTTGCATTACAATCGCCGTGCCGATGTAACCGAAGTCGTTATCCAGGAGTAGAAAGAACCGTGATGAAATTGTTCTGGGCGCCGCAAACGCGGTCCTCACGCGCTGTGTGGATGCTTGAAGAGGCGGGCGTCGAGTATGAGATCGAACACATTGATATCCGCGACAGTTCGCAGCATGTCGATGTGGATTTTCGCGCGGCCAGCCCGATGCGCAAGGTACCTGCGTTGAAAGACCACGATGTGCAGATGGCCGAGTCTGCGGCAATCTGCCTGTACGTTGCGGACCGCTACGCCCCTGGACGACTGGCGCCGGCTATCGACCACGCCGATCGCGGCCGCTTCCTGTTCTGGTTGATGTATGCGCCCGCGGTTATCGAGCCGACCATGTCGGAAAAGCTGAACAAGATCGAGCCCAACCGGGCCAGCAATGGCTGGGGCGATTTCAAGACGATGATCAGTACGCTGTCGACCGGGTTGGGCGGCAATCCGTGGATTCTGGGTGATCATTTTTCCGCCGCGGATGTGATGCTGGGCTCCAGCGTGCATTTCATGCAGTTGTTCAACCTGCTGGGCGATGAGCCCGAATTGACCGAGTATGTCGAACGCTGCCGCGAACGGCCGGCATTCCAGGCTGCGCAGAAAAAAGAAGGCTAGGTCAGCCGCTGTGGCGTGATTCGAGGGTCCGGACTACGTCGGCGAATCGGATATCTTTGTCTGCCAGTAACACCAGCAGGTGGTAGACCAGGTCCGCTGCCTCGTCCGTGATTTCATCGCTGTTCGAGCTGCACGCCGCCAGCGCCACCTCGACGGCTTCTTCGCCAACCTTTTGCGCGATTCGCTGTGTGCCGGCTGCAAACAATGACGAGGTATAACTCTTGCCAACCGGAGCGTTGCGACGCGCAACGATCAGGTCTTCGAGAGTCTGCAGGAATGCCAGGTTGTTCGTGGTCATCGGGAACTCCCAGAATTGACAGGCGGGCGAATCGCCATGGACTGCTCGCCGAGGTAGGCTTTCAGTTCGGCGATATGAATTGCGCCACTGTGAAAAACGCTGGCGGCCAGCGCAGCGTCGACATTGGCTGCACTGAACACTTCAGCAAAATGTTGCATTGTGCCGGCGCCGCCTGAAGCAATCAGCGGCACAGTGCAGACCGAGCGAACGGTAGCCAGCTGCGCGCAGTCATATCCGGCGCGCACGCCGTCCTGGTTCATGCAGTTCAACACGACTTCGCCAGCACCGCGATCCTGGGCCTCGCGCACCCAGTCGACGGAGCGCCGCTCGGCGGCGATTGTCTTGTCCGGGTCGCCGGTGTTCCGAAAGACGAAATAGTCTCCGTCGGACTCACGGCTATCGACCCCGAGCACGATGCATTGCGAGCCGAAACGTTTTACGAGGTCGTTGATCAGCGATGGGTTCTCAAGCGCCGGCGTATTGATCGATATCTTGTCTGCGCCCTGGCGCAGCACGGCTTCGGCCGTCGCCAGGTCGCGAATACCGCCAGCAACGCAAAACGGAATGTCGATGACAGCCGCGACGCGGCTGACCCAGCTGCGATCGACGGTGCGGCCGTCCGGGCTGGCGGTGATGTCGTAGAAAACGAGTTCGTCGGCACCTTCGTCACAGTAACGTTGCGCCAGTTCGACAATGTCGCCAACGACGCGGTGATTGCGGAACTGCACGCCTTTTACAACAACTCCGTCACGTACGTCGAGGCAGGGAACTATGCGTTTAGCAGGAATGTCTCGATCTCCGCAGCCGTGATTTTGCCATCGAGTAGCGCGCGCCCGCTGATGGCGGCCGGTATGCCAATTCGACGGAGTTCCTCGAGGTCGGCGATGTCGCGAATGCCGCCCGATGCCTGCAATGCAAGTGACGGATATGCTGTTACCAGGCGCTCGTACAAGCTGAAATTCGGCCCGGTCATCGCACCATCGCGGCTGACGTCAGTACACAGCACGTGTACCAGGCCGGCGTTGAGGAAATCCTCGATGCACTCGAACAATGTCAGGTTGCTGCTGCGCGTCCAGCCGTGAGTTGTCACGATCGGTTCGCCGGACGGGTCGAGTTTTACATCCAGCGCCAGGACAATGTGCTCGCCGCCGAAGCGGCTAAGCCACGACTTGACGATGTCGGGTTCCGTTACAGCGAGGCTGCCGACTACACAGCGTGTGACGCCCGAATCCAGCCAGGCGGCCACCGTTTCGCTGTCTCGAATTCCGCCGCCGAGTTGCACCGTCATTTCAGACTGCGCGGCTATTTCCGCCACGATGCCCTTGTTGAACTGTTGGCCGTAGCGGGCACCGTCGAGATCGACGATATGCAGCTCGCTCGCCTTCAGCTGCGCAAATCGAATCGCGACGGCCGCCGGGTCCGAGCTGTATTCGGTAGTCTTGTCGAAATCACCCTGCCACAAGCGCACGCACTTGCCGTCCTTGAGGTCGATCGCCGGAATCAGGCGCATGGCTGCCACCGCAGGAAATTAGCCAGCACCCGGGCGCCGGCGCCCGAAGAGCGTTCCGGATGAAACTGGGCGGCAACGAAATTGTTCCTGGCAATGACCGCTGAGAAAGGCGTCTTGTGCAAGGCGCATGCGATCGTATCGTTGCCGGGCGGAAGTGCATAGCTGTGTACAAAGTAAAACCAGTCGTTTTCGGTGATTCCGTCCAGCACCGGGTGTTCCTGCTGCACATCGATGGGCGACCAACCCATGTTCGGTACCGGCAGGTCGTGGCTGGCCGGTAGCCGCGTAACGGTACCGGGCACGATGCCAAGGCAATCCGCTTCGTCTTCCTCGGAGTCTGTGCAGAGCAGTTGCATGCCGAGGCAGATACCCAGTACCGGCTGCTCGAGACGGCCGACAAGTTCGACGAGACCGTGCCGGCGCAGTGTATCCATGGCGTTGCGTGCCGCGCCGACGCCCGGGAGGATGACACGGTCGGCATTGCGTATCAGGTCCGGGTCTGCGGTGATCGTCGAGTCCTGGTCGAGCCGTTGCAACGCAAATTGCAGCGACGCGAGATTGGCGCCGCCGCTGTCGATGATGATGACGGTCTGAGTCGCCATGTCAGGCAAGCAACCCCTTGGTCGATGGCAGCGTACTGCCGCTGCGCGCGATTGCCTGGCGCAATGCCCGCCCGACCGCTTTGAAGCATGCCTCGATCATGTGGTGCGTGTTCTCGCCAGACACCTCGACATGCAAGGCGGCACCCAGGCTGTCCGCCAGCGACTGGAAACAGTGTTCGACCATTTCCGTCGACAACTCGCCGACACGGTCACGCGGGAACTGCCCGGTAAACCGGAACCGGGAACGGCCTGAGAGGTCCAGCGAGACGCGCGCTTCGCTTTCATCCATCGGCACGACGAAGCCATACCGCCCGATACCCAGTTTGTTGCCCAGCGCTTCGCGCAGGCACGCCCCGAGTGTCAGGGCCGTATCTTCAATGGTGTGATGCTCGTCGATTTGCAGGTCACCAGCGCATGCCAGGACAAGACTGAAGCCGCCGTGCCGGGCAACCTGTTCCAGCATATGGTCATAGAAACCGATGCCGGTGCTGATCTGCACCGGATCCTGCCGGTCAAGGTTGACGGCGACCGAAATGTCGGTCTCGTTGGTCTTGCGCTGCAAACTCGCACGCCGGTCTGCATGGCACAACTCGGCCACGACCGTCTGCCACGATGTCAGGGCACTGGCCGGATCGATCGTAAAGCTGCGAATCCCGATGCGCCCGGCCAGTTCCGCGTCGGTCGGGCGGTCACCGATGACAGCCGATTTCTGCAGGTCCAGCGAGTTTGCCGCGAGAAAAGCGGTGAGCAGGCCGGTGCGTGGCTTGCGACAATCGCAGCCGTCTGCCTCCGTGTGCGGGCAGATAAATATTTGCTCGAAGGTGATGCCTTGCGACGCGAACAGTTCGAGCACATGTTGCTGACAGCTAGCAAACTGCTGTTCAGGAAATGCGTCAGTACCGAGACCGTCCTGGTTGCTGACCATGACGAACGCGAAACCGTGGGCCTTGAGCTCGAGCAGGGCGGGAATCACGCCGGCAACCAGGCGTACCTTCGCAAGATCGTCAACCTGGAAGTCCTCGGGCTCCTCGATCAGGGTGCCGTCACGGTCGATGAACAGGACTGGACGACTCACCGGAGACTCTCCGCGTAATCTGCCAGCACCTCGAGCAGGCGCCTGTTTTCGTCGCGGCTTCCAACCGTAATGCGGATGCAGTCGGCAAGGTCGTTCGTGAAGCTGCGTACCAGCACGCCGTGTGCGGCGCAATGTGCCATTACGGCACCCGCATTGTCGGCGCGGACCAGG
Organism: Gammaproteobacteria bacterium; assembly: GCA_030429005.1. Lineage (GTDB taxonomy): Bacteria > Pseudomonadota > Gammaproteobacteria > Steroidobacterales > Woeseiaceae > UBA1847. Next base: position 11,659 of record JAUIDP010000007.1, read on the forward strand.
AAGAAGTTTGCATCGCTTGGCCAGACCCGATCGACGAACGGGAACTCGGCCAGTCGGCGGGCGAGGTGCGTGCGTTCGGTCTTGATCCCGGCAATCCAGTCGCGGGCGTTGTCAAAGCCGCCATCGGCCAGCGCATTTTCGACGCATTCGACGACAGGCGTCGAGAGCGCGTAGGGCGCCTGCACGGCCGCCAGGACCTGTGCCACCGGCTTTGCCGCGATGACACTCCCGCAACGCGCTCCGGCGCAGGCCAGTGCCTTGGAAAGCGTTCGCAAGACAACCAGGTTGTCGTATCGTTCGAGCAAGTCGACAACCGAAGGCTGGCTCGAAAATTCGATATAAGCTTCGTCAACAACGACCGCCGCGCGGTTTCGGCATCGTTCGAGAATCTCCTGCAGGTCGGCGCGCGCGAGCGAGTTGCCGGTCGGGTTGTTCGGTGAGCAAATAAAGACGATGCGGGTCGAGTCATCGCAACAGGCCAGCAAGCCATCGGGGTCGATCGCGAAATCATGTTCCGGTGCCGCCGGATGCTCGACAATACGCGCTCCCTGTACGCGGGCGTAGTGCCGGTACATGCTGAACGTCGGCGTCGTGGTTACAATGGAATCTTCTCCGGCGCGGCAAAAGATCCGGATCAGCAAATCGATGCCTTCACTGGTGCCGCGCGTAATAACGAGGTTGTCCGGCGCGCAGCCGTAGATGCCGGCAAGCACCTCGCCAAGCCGCCCTGGCCTGACCTCGGGGTACCGGTTGAGCGGTCTGCGGTAAGCTGCACCGGCCGTCGTCCACGGTGCCTCGTTGGCGTTCAGTCGAATCGTGTCGTCGACCTGTTCCGCGGCCTGGTAAGGGCGCAGTGACTGCAGTTCCGGCCGGATGCATTGCAGGATGCTCACGCGAGTGCCTCCAGCCTTTTCCGGACTGCCGCAGCGTGCGCGTCGAGGCCCTCGAGACCGGCCAGTTCCAGCACTGTGTCTGCGATTCCGGCCAGTCCATCCGGCGTCAGTTCCTGCACGCTCATCTGGCGCTGGAACTGGTCGATACCGAGGCCATTGTAAGACCGCGCGAAACCGTAGGTAGGCAGGACATGGTTGGTACCGCTGCAGTAATCGCCAACGGCTTCGGGTGCCCAGGCACCGACAAAAATCGACCCGGCATTTCGAATCCCGGGCAGCAGCTTGCGCGCATCCTGCACCTGCAGGATCAGGTGTTCCGGTGCGTAACGATTGCTGAGCGAGACAGCCTGCTTTGTATCAGCGACGACGAACGCCCGCGACTGTTCGAGAGCAATGCGCGCAATGTCGGCTCGTGCAAGGCTCCCCAGCTGGGTATCGAGCGCTTCGTTCACGTTGGCGGCGAACTCCCGGCTCGTCGTAACGAGGATCACCTGCGAATCGGTTCCGTGCTCGGCCTGGGACAGCAGGTCGGCTGCCACGAATTCGGCTGACGCCTCTGCATCGGCAATCACCAGCACTTCGGACGGCCCGGCTGGCAAATCGATCGCCGCACCATCCGGATCCCCGGCCACGATGGTTTTCGCGGCTGTGACCCAGGCGTTGCCCGGGCCAAAGATGCGGGATACACGCGGCACCGATTCGGTGCCGTAGGCAAGCGCGGCAATTGCCTGCGCACCGCCGATCTTGTAGATGTTCCGGACACCGGCCCGGTTGGCAGCGGTAACGACCGCCGGGTCGGCCGTGCCATCGGTACGGGGCGGAGTGCACAGAACCCGGGTCGGACAGCCGGCGATTGCAGCAGGCACGGCCAGCATGATCGCCGCAGACGGCAGCGGGGCCGTCCCGGCCGGTACGTAGAGCCCGACGGCATCGAGTGGATGGGTAATACGCTCGCAGCGGACACCGGGCATAGTCTCGACCTCGATGCGGGCGGGCAACTGCGCTTCGTGGAACCGGCGCACATTGCGGATGGCGAGATCAATCGCCGCCAGCGCAGTCGGCGCCAGGCTCGCTTCGGCGGCCGCTATTTCATCGTCACTGACGCTGAGTCCGGCCAGTTCCGCGCCGTCGAGTTCCAGCGTCAGGCTGCGTAATGCCGCATCGCCGTCGTCCTGTACACGACGAATAATCTTGCGGACAGTCGCGTAGATGGCCTCGTCGTTGGCCACCGCCGGGCGCCGTAACGCAACCGTTTGCGCTTCGGCGTCCATTGCCTCCCAGTCCAGTATCGTGAGACTCATCGTCAGGCCAGCATTTTCTCAACGGGCAGGACCAACAGACTGCTGGCACCGGCCGCTTTCAGGTTTTCCAGCGTTTCCCAGAATACGTTCTCCCGGCAGACCGCGTGGATCGCGACCTTCTCCGGCGTGCCTTCGAGCGGCACAACCGTTGGCGCCTCGGACCCCGGCAACAGGTCGCGAATTCTCGGCAGTGCCGAGCGCGGTGCGTGCAGCATGATGTACTTGCTCTCGCGGACCTGCAGGACCCCATCCAGCCGCTGCAGCAGGCGAGAGACCAGTGCCTGTTTCTCATCGCTGAGCGGCGCGCGGGTCTGGATCACGACCGCCTCGCTTTCGAGCAGCACATCGTGCTGCTGCATCCCGTTTGCTTCCAGGGTCGAGCCGGTCGATACCAGGTCGCAGATATAGTCGGCCTTGCCGAGCTTGGGCGCGATTTCGACGGCACCGGAAAAATAGACTGTCTCGGCCCGGATCGAATTTGAGTTCAGAAAATTATTTAATAAATGCACATAACTCGTTGCAATTCTTTTATTTTCTAAGGAAGAAATTCCACCGTATTCGGCATCGGCCGGTCCGGCCAGTGCCAGGCGGCAATGACCGAAATCCAGCGCAAATACCTGCTTGAACATGGCATTTTGCCCGGCGGCCTCCAGTTCAAGCCGCTTTTCCTCGACCACGTTGAGACCGACGATGCCGAGATCGCAAACGTCCTCGCTGACCAGCCCGGGGATGTCGTCATCCCGAACCAGCAGCAGGTCGATGGGCATGTTTTCGCCGTAGCAGAACAGCCGGTCCTTGCTGCGGGTCAGTTTCAGGCCGCAACGTTCGAGCATGTCCTGAGAATGTTCCGTCAGGCGGCCGGTTTTTTGCACCGCAATCTTGATGCGCTGCTGCGAAGATTCCATTGTTTATCCTTAGTGAGAAGAGGAGGGGCGCGCGCCGCCAGTACGTTTGATCGCGGTGCGATAGCCGCCATAGCCATCAGCCAGGAAGCGCGCAACCCGGCCCACAGTTGTGACACTGACGCCGGTCAGGTCATTGATTTGTCGGTAGGTCAGGCCGTTCTCGAGATAGTTGACAACCTGCCAGCGGTCGACGAGAGCCTGCAACTCCGCCGGGGTGCACAGGTCGCGCAGGAAATTGCGGCACTCGTCGGCGTTGCGCAAGGACACCAGGGCCTGGCACAGAGCCGCTTCTGCAGCGAGTTGCCGGTCCTCGGTATCGGATCGATTGGGTTTCATGGCGGGCATGCCCTGTTTGTCTCAATGTATTAACACGCTAATACACTAATACAGTCGATGCAAGCCCTTATTGCACGAATTGCTACAGGAATTTCAGTATTGCGGCGGTCATCGCGTCGGTTGACAGCGGGGTGCTGCCAGGTGCGGCAAGGTCGGCGGTCCTGGCCCCGGATGCGACCGCCTTTTCGATCGCATCTTCCAGCGCGGCAGCCTCTTCGTCCAGACCAAGACTGTGGCGCAGCAGCAAGGCGCAACTGGCCAGCATGCCACAGGGATTCGCGATGCCGCGCCCGGCGATATCCGGAGCCGAGCCGTGGATGGGCTCAAACAGACCGCGAGTACTGTCGCCAAGGGATGCGGAGGGCAGCATGCCGAGAGAGCCCGCCAGCATGGACGCTTCGTCCGTCAGAATATCGCCGAACATGTTCTCGGTCACGATGACGTCGAAGTCTTTTGGGCGGCTCAGGAGGTGCATGGCCGCTGCGTCAACGAGCAGGGTTTCCAGTTCGACCGCCGGATACTCGTCCGCCATGACGCTGTTCACAACCTCACGCCACAATCTCGAGGTAGCGAGCACGTTCGCTTTGTCCACCGAACACAGCCTGCCGCGCCTTGCGCCAGCCAGTTTCGCTGCCACGCGTACGATCCGCTCGATCTCGCCGCGGGTATACGTGCACAGGTCCGATGCTGCATCCGGGGTCTGCGTCTTTTCGCCGAAATAGATTCCGCCGGTCAGTTCGCGAACGACCAGCATGTCGACGCCATCAAGCAACTCGCCCTTCAGCGGCGATGCATCACGCAGCGAGGCGCTGACCTTGACCGGACGCAGGTTCGCATAGACCTCCAGGGACTCGCGTAGCCGCAACAGCCCCTGTTCCGGTCGCACGCTGGCGTTGGGGTCCGACCACTTCGGACCGCCGACGGCGCCGAGCAGAACAGCATCACAATCGCGCAGGCTCGCGAGCGTATTGTCCGGCAAGGGTGAGCCGGTGGCATCGATTGCCGCGCCGCCAATCAGCTGTTGGTCATAGTGGAAACTGTGACCATACCGATCAGCAATGGCATCAAGGGCGCGCTGGCCACTGGCCAGGACCTCGGGGCCGATACCGTCGCCCGGCAGCGTTACGATCAGGGCGTCCACGGACGATCCCTTTCAAAACCGGAAATTCGTTCTTCCTGCTGCAGCAGGAAGCCCAACTGATCTATGCCCTCGACAAGGCAGTAGCGGGCGAAATCGTCGATCGGAAAATGCACGGTCCTGCCGTCCGGCAGGCGCAGCGAGGCCTCCGGCACCGACACCTCGACGGCCACGCCGGGATTGTCGAGCAACCAGTCATGTACGTCGGCGTTCACAACGACCGGAAGCAAGCCGTTCTTCAACGCGTTGTTGCGAAAAATATCGGCAATCTCGGTACTGATGACAGCCTGGATTCCGTAGTCGAGCAGGGCCCAGGGAGCATGTTCCCTCGAGGAACCGCAACCGAAATTGTTTCCTGCCACCAGGATACGGCAGTCCTGCGCTGTCGCCTGGTTCAACGGGAAAGCCGGATTCGGACTGCCGTCCGCCTGGTAGCGCAGGTCGTAAAAAAGGTGTTCACCAAAGCCTTCGCGAGACGTCGCGGTCAGGAAACGTGCCGGAATGATCTGGTCGGTATCGATGTCCCGAGTCGGCAAAACTACGGTTCGGGACGAAATAGTTGTAACAGCCTGCAAAGTCATTCCCCTGACAAGTATTCGCGTGGATCGGCAACCTTGCCGCGGATAGCGGAGGCGGCGGCGGTCATCGGACTGGCCAGGACAGTACGTGCACCGACACCCTGGCGGCCTTCGAAATTGCGATTGCTGGTGCTGACGCTGAGCTTGCCGCTCGCCACCGTGTCGCCGTTCATGCCGAGGCACATCGAGCAACCGGATTCACGCCATTCGGCACCGGCCGCCAGGAACACTTCATCCAGCCCCAGCGCCTCGGCCTGCGCCTTGATCTGTTGCGAACCCGGCACCACCAGCATCTGTACGCCGGCTGCAACCCTGCGACCCTGCAGGATCGATGCAGCTTGCTGCAGGTCTGACAGTCGTGCGTTCGTGCAACTGCCAACAAACACGACATCGACATCGGTATCAGTCAGCGGCTTGCCCGGTTGCAATTGCATGTAGTCCAGCGCCTTCCGGAAACTGGAATCGCCACTGTTTTCGGGCACGGGGTCCTGGATACCGACAACCATGCCGGGATTGGTGCCGAAGGTCACCATGGGTTGCAAGCGGCCGGCATCGATGCTGACCTCCTTGTCGAATTCTGCGCCGGGTTCGCTCTGCAGTTCCCGCCACCGCGCGACGGCTGTGTCCCAGTCGGCGCCCTTCGGCGCCCTGGGTTTGCCATGCAGGTAGTCGAAAGTGACGTCATCCGGAGCGATCATGCCGGCGCGTGCGCCCGCCTCGATGGACATGTTGCAAACCGTCATGCGGGCATCCATTGACAGCGCCGCAATGGTTTCGCCGCGGTACTCGATGACATGGCCTGTGCCGCCGTCAACGCCGATCCGGCCGATGATCTGCAGTATCAGGTCCTTGGCCGATACGCCGGCCTGCAGATGGCCGCTGACATTGATCGCCAGCGTGCGCGGCTTTCTCTGTAACAGGCACTGTGTCGCGAGAACATGGCCCACCTCGGTTGTGCCAATACCGAAGGCGAGGGCACCAAAAGCGCCATGCGTGCTCGTGTGGCTGTCACCGCAGACGATGGTCTTGCCGGGCTGCGTGGCGCCCAGCTCGGGACCGATGATATGGACGATACCCCGATCGTCACTATCCTGGTCGAGCAACTCGATGCCGAATTCAGCGCAGTTCTCCTGCATCTGCGCTATCTGCAGTGCGGCGCTGCTGCCGATAATACGCGCATCCCGGAAACTCGCGCCCGGCAGGGTCGGTGTCGAGTGGTCCATCGTCGCCAGCGTCAGGTCGGGCCGGCGTACGCCGAGCTGCCGTTCGCGCAATACAGCAAAGGCCTGCGGCGTCGTAACTTCGTGGATCAGGTGCAGGTCTATGTAAAGTACCGCTGGCGTATCTTTCGTCTCTGCCGCAACGACGTGCGCATCCCAGACTTTCTCGAACAGCGTGCGCGCCATCAAATCGTCGCTCGCGACAATTTCTCGCGCGCCGGCTTGTCGTCGCCGTCGAGCTGTTGCCGGCGAAGTATCCGGTTTGTAACTTCGAGACAGGCACGCGCTGCCGCCTCGACGATGTCAACACTTGCGCCGGTCGCGCGATATGAATTGCCTTCGTACTCAACGGTGATCGTGACTTCGCCCTGTGCATCCTCGCCAACCGACGCACTGTGCAGGTCGAACTTGTGCAGCGTCACGTGAATTCCGGTGAGTTGGGCGAGCGCTGCGAACGCTGCGGCAACCGGGCCGTCACCTGTCGCCGTTGCCGCGACCGGTTCGCCGGATTCATTCTGCAATGTCACGGTTGCTGACGCCGGCGCATCCGAGTCCGTTTGCACTTCCATACGGTGCAACGCCCATGGCCCGGTTGATTTGCCGTCCACGTTCATGATGATCGCTTCGATGTCACCGTCGTAGACATCTTTCTTCTTGTCAGCCAGTTTCTTGAATTCCTGGAAGGCCCGGTTGGTCTCGAACTCATCGAGCTCAAACCCCAGTTCGGCTACCCGATCACGGAATGCGTGCCGGCCGCTATGCTTGCCAAGCACCAGGCTCGATCGTGCGAGCCCCACGTCTTCCGGGCGCATGATTTCGTAAGTCGAGCTGTGCTGCAGCATGCCGTGTTGATGAATACCGGCTTCGTGGGCAAACGCGTTCTCGCCGACAACGGCCTTGTTACGCGGTATCTGCATGCCGGTGATGCTGGCAACCAGGCGCGACGCCGGGTACAGGCGCGTCGAATCAACACCGGTTTCCAGGTTGAAGAACTCGGCGCGGGTCTTCAGCGCCATGACCACCTCTTCGAGACTGCAGTTGCCGGCGCGCTCACCAATGCCATTGATCGTACATTCGACCTGGCGGGCGCCGGCACGGACCGCGGCCAGGCTGTTGGCGACCGCCATGCCGAGATCGTCATGGCAGTGCACGCTGAGTGTCACCGCATCAATGCCGGCGACGTGCTGTTTCAGGTAGCGAAACAATTCGTCGAACTCGGCGGGCACCGTGTAACCGACCGTATCAGGAATATTGATCGTCGTGGCGCCGGCCTCGATGGCGGCGGAAACAACATCGGCCAGGTAGGGGAGTTCCGTGCGCGAGGCGTCCTCAGGCGAAAACTCGACATCGTCACAGAGCTCGCGGGCCATGCGTACGGCGCCCTGTGCGCTGCGGATAATCTCCTCCTTGGCCATGCGCAACTTGTGTTCACGATGTATTTCGCTCGTGGCAACGAAGACATGAATGCGATGCCGTTCAGCGCCCTTGACAGCGGCATGCACTTTTTCGATGTCGCCGGGATTGCAGCGCGCAAGTCCACAAATAACCGGACCGAAGTTTTCGTCGGCGATGGCTTTGACAGACTCGAAATCGCCCGGCGAAGCGGCCGGGAATCCCGCTTCGATAATATCGACGTTGAGCTCGGCAAGAAGCTTGGCAATGCGCAGTTTCTCACGCAGCGTCATGCTGCAGCCTGGCGCCTGTTCACCATCGCGTAACGTCGTGTCAAATATCCGAACGCGGTCACTCATGTCCCATTGCTCCTGTTCCTGTTACTCCTGCAACCAGTCCATTCGCCCACGCAGGTCCGCACCCACCTTCTCGATCGGGTGCTCCAGGTCGGCGTTCATTTTCTTGCGGAACTCCGGCATGCCAGCTTCATTCTCGGCTATCCAGTTGCGTGCGAAAGTTCCGTCCTGGATTTCTGCCAGGATCGACTTCATCGCCGCCCGGGCACGATCATCGACAACCCGCGGGCCGCTGACGAGGTCGCCCCAGGCGGCTGTATCGCTGATGAACTTGTGCATCTTGCGCAAGCCGCCCTCGTGCAGGAGGTCCACGATCAACTTCAATTCGTGCATGACTTCGTAGTAGGCGACTTCCGGCTGGTAGCCGGCTTCGACCAGTGTCTCGAAACCCGCGACAATGAGTTCGGTGGTGCCACCACAGAGCACTGCCTGCTCGCCAAACAGGTCGGTCTCGGTTTCCTCGGCAAAGGTCGTTTCGATAACGCCGGCACGCGCGCCACCGATACCGGAAGCGTAGGCCAGCGCCATTTTCAGGGCGTTGCCCGTTACATCGGCGTGCACGGCGACCAGGCAGGGCACGCCATGGCCTTCCTCGTACTGGCGCCGGACCAGGCCGCCGGGTCCCTTCGGCGCGATCAGGGCGACGTCCAGGTCGGCACGCGGTTCGATTTGCTTGAAGTGCACAGCGAAACCGTGCGCGAACAGCAGCATGGCGCCTTCATCGATGGCGTCGATGACCGACGCATAAAGTGCTTTTTGAACCATATCCGGCGTCAGGAACGCGACGATTGCCGCGCCTCGCACCGCATCGACCGGCTCCATAACCTTGAGGCCGTCGGCCTCCGCTTTGGCCCAGCTGGCGCCGTCGCGACGCAAGCCGACCACGACATCGAAGCCGCTGTCTTTCAAATTCAACGCATGCGCGCGGCCCTGGCTGCCGTAGCCGAGGATCGTGATCTGGCGATCGAGAAGAGTGGAGGTGTCAACATCTGATTCTGAGTACATCTGCATACCGTTTTTCCTTGGGTCTTATGCCAGTTTCGAATACAAAAAACTAAAAAAAACCCCGCTTGCCAAATGGGAAGCGGGGTTCGCGAATTCTTGTTCCAGGATACGCGCTACCCGCTCTTGCTCCGGAGAAGGAGAAGCAGTACAAGCGCAGAGCCCTGAGTCAGTGTTCCTGGCTGCTGTTTCTGTTCAGGTTTCATAGTGGCGCATGATCTGGCAACGACCCGAGGATGTCAACCACTGCAAAATCAGTTACTTGTGTTACTAACCAGCTATACGCTGCCAATCTCGCCGGCAAACAAAAAAGTGACGCCATTACCCGAATCTTATGTTGCTGACGGGCTAGTCAAACGCGAAGCATGTGTTATTCTCTGGGTCAGGTTATCGGGACCTAAAAATTATATTGTAAGAAATGGCGGGGAAGCCGGCGTCGCTGACACCGGTAAGCCAGAAACAAGAGAGAACTACCGACTGAACCCATAGAAAAAATTTTTTCGCCGCGGCGACAGTGGAGAGGGTCGCGTGCAGAAGTGCAATTTGCCGTTCGGCAGATGCGCTTATCATTTTGTGCGTTTGTCGATTCGTGCAGTTTTTGAATGAATCGATGCCGCGCATCCCTCTCCGCACAATAATTTTGACTACATAGTAATTTGACCTCGTTAGAAGGAGCGTTCATGAAACGGTGCAAAAGCAGCAGTCGGCGCGCAAGCGTTGCAATTCTTGCAGCAAGCTTGTTAGCAGCATCCGGCAGCGTATTCGCCCAGAGTGTTGACCAGGTACTGCAAGCGCAGGACCGGCGTCTTTCCCTGGCACAACAATCACAACAGCGAGTCAACGATATCGTTGAGGGTACGCGTTCGCTTGAAGACCAGTACCGGTCTATTAATAAGGAAATCGATGGCCTGAAGGTCTACAACCGGCTGATGCTGGCGCAGACCAGTGGCCAGGATGCAGTGCTCGAAGATATTTCGCTGTCCATGGACCAGGTTGATGTCATCAACCGGCAGATCTTCCCGCTGATGGAGCGCATGATCGACGGCCTCGAGCAGTCCATCGCACTCGACGTGCCGTTCCTGATGGAAGAACGCACTGATCGCATCAACGCCCTGAAGGACATCATGGAACGCTCCGACGTCAGCGTTGCGGAAAAATTCCGCAAGGTGATGGAGGCGTACCAGATCGAGAATGATTACGGTACGTCCGTCGACGAGTACACGGAGACGATCGAACTCGAAGACGGCTCGATCCGTGACTACACCATATTGCGCGTCGGTCGCGTCGGCCTGTATTTCCAGTCGGAAGACTCCGAGATTACGGGTCGCTGGTCAATGGAAGAGGGTCGCTGGGTTATCGACAACTCTTCACGCAGCGAAATCCAGAAAGCGATTCGTATGGCGAAAGACCTGGTAGCTCCGGAATTGATCCTGATTCCGGTTTCTGGCCCGACCGCAGCGGAGGCATCGTAAATGAAACGTCTAGTAATAATGATCGCCGCCGGCATGCTCGGCATGGCAATGGGCCCGGTTTCCGCACAGGAAGACGCCGCGAGCATGGCTGAACTGCTGCGCATGATCGAGCAAGGCCAGGCGCGGGATAACCAGGAAGCGCGGGAACGCGAGGCGCGCTTCAACCAGCAGCGCAACCAGCAGCAGCAACTGCTGAACCAGGCGCGCGCGGAGCGCACCCGGCACGAGAATGAAAGTGCACGGCTTGAACAGCTGTTTGAGGACAACCAGGCAGAGATCGTTGCAGCTCGCGCTGCACTCGATGAGCGCCTGGGTGCATTGAAAGAGCTGTTCGGTGTCTTGCAGACGGTTGCCGGCGACACGCAGGCACGATTCAACGACTCGCTGACCAACATCCAGTATCCGGACCGGTCGGAATTCCTCGTTGAACTCGGCAGCAAGATGGCAGGCGCAAATACGCTGGCCTCGATCGAAGACATCGAGCGCCTGTGGTTCGAACTGCAACGCGAGGTGACCGAGTCGGGCAAGATCGTCAAGTTCAATACGACGGTAACTCGTGCCAATGGTGACCAGGAAGAAAACGAAGTCGTACGCGTCGGTGCGTTCAACATCGTTTTCGATGACGGCTACCTGCGCTACAACTCCGACACCAAATCGATCAGCGAACTTCAAAAACAACCGACGCAGGCTCGCTACACCAATTCCACGGGCGACCTGGTCGCAGCCGCTCCTGGTGAACTGGTTACGTTCGGCCTCGACGTCACACGCGGTGGCATCCTGGCCCTGTTGGTTGAATCGCCAACGGTCAAGGATCGCATCCAGCAGGGTGGCATCGTCGGTTACTGCATTATCGGACTCGGCATCATCGGTCTGTTGATCGCGATCTGGCGCTTTATCGGACTCTCCAACGATAGTCGCAAGGTCACGGCACAGCTGAAGCGTGATACCGCGAGCACCGACAACCCGCTTGGTCGCGTCCTGGCTGCGTACGAAAGCAACCAGAATGCCGACACCGACACGCTCGAGCTCAAGCTCAGTGAGGCGGCGTTGAAGGAAATGCCGGGGCTGACGAAGGGATTGCTGTTCATCAAGGTGATCTCCGTGGTCGCTCCGCTTATGGGGCTGCTCGGTACTGTGACCGGCATGATCAAGACCTTCCAGGTCATCACGCTGTACGGTGCTGGCGATCCGAAGATGATGGCCGGCGGTATCTCGCAGGCGCTGATGACAACGGTACTCGGCCTGGTGGTCGCTATCCCGATGGTCCTGCTGCACACGGTTGTCAGTGGACAGAGCCGCAAAGTCATCAACATTCTCCAGTCGCAGAGTGCGGGCCTGGTTGCGCAACACTCAGAACGCAGCCACTAAGGAGTCGTTATGATTTGGCTAACTGACAGTTTTGAAGCCATTCGTGACTTCATGGAGCTCGGTGGCCCGGTACTGCGGTGGATAGCCCTCACCATCTTCCTGATGTGGGTTCTCATCGTCGAGCGGTTGATGTACTTCCGCTCGACGATGAAGAGCATGGCAAAGGAGATTCATGACAATTGGGAAAACCGCAGTGAGCGGCGCTCCTGGCACGCGCAGCAGATTCGCGAAATGATGATTTCGCAATTCAGCGTGGCGACCAACAAGGGGATCGCGATGATCCAGACGCTGGTCGCGTTGTGTCCTTTGCTGGGGCTGCTGGGTACGGTTACCGGCATGATCAGCGTATTCCAGGTCATGGCAACGTCAGGGTCCGGCAATGTCCGGGCCATGGCGGCCGGCGTGTCACAGGCAACCGTGCCGACGATGGCCGGCATGGTTGGGGCACTATCGGGCGTATTGTTTGTCACAATACTTACCAGGCGTGCGGCGCGCGAGGTGCACTTCCTAGAAGACACCTTGACCATGGACCACTAAGGGGAAAATCATGCGGAAGCACAATTTTAACCTGGGCGGGGAAGAGGAAGAGAATGAGATCAACCTCACGCCGATGCTCGACGTGGTGTTCATCATGCTGATCTTCTTCATCGTGACGGCTTCCTTCATCAAGGAAGCCGGTATCGATGTCAATCGGCCGGATGCCCCGGTGACCGAGACACAACCCGAGGATGCCAATATTCTCGTGGTGATCGACGGGAACGACGACATCTTCATCGATCGACGGCTGATCGACCCACGGGCCGTTCGGGCCAACATCGAACGCCTGCACGCCGAGAACCCACAGGGATCGGTCGTTATCCAGCCCAGCATTCGCTCGACCAACAAGATGCTGGTCACGGTGATGGATGCATCACGGGAAGCCGGTGTTTACAGTATTTCGATCGCCGACAACCCCAATTAGGCAAGGATTGAACTATGAAAAATCGTAGTCTCGTTGAAGAAGAGGAAGAGAATGAGATCAACCTGACGCCCATGCTCGACGTCGTGTTTATCATGTTGATCTTTTTTATCGTTACCGCTTCGTTCATCAAGGAAGCCGGCATCGAGGTTGAGCGACCCGAAGCAACCACCTGGAACAAGATGGAAGATGCCAACATCCTGATCGCTATCAGCCCTTCTGACGAAATCTGGATCGACAAGAAAGTCATCGATCCGCGCGCCGTACGGCCGACGATTGAACGTCTGCGAGCTGAAAACCCGAAAGGGTCGCTGGTGATCCAGGCCGATGAGGAGTCGACTAATGAGGCCCTGACGATCGTAATGGAGGCGGCCAAGCAAGCTGGCGTTGCCAACGTTGCCATCTCAACTACCCAGGACTAGACAAGCGGTGCGAGACGTGCCGGCAAGAGGAATCGAAACATGATAGGTCGTTATGCTTTTTCAATCGTAATCGGTGTCGTCATAACACTCAGCCTGTTGTTCGTAATGCATCTGCTGATCGAATACGGCGAGTCCGCGGTGACCAAGGAGCGAACCCGGCATAACCTGGAATTCGTACGTGTCAAACGTAACGAGTCCCTGAACACCGAGGACTTTACTCCCGAGAAACCGCCGAAGCCGCCGGAGACCCCGCCTGAGACTCCACCTCAGGACATGGACAACGTCGATCCGAATGCGCCTTCGATCAATGTGGCGGCGCCGACGATGGACGTTTCATCGGACATAGGTGGCCCGGGCGGCATGAACATTGCCGAAGGTGACTACCTGCCCATCGTGCGCGTGGCTCCGGTTTACCCGGCGCGCGCTCTGTCACGCGGTCTGGAAGGGCATGTCGACCTGTCATTCACCGTGACGACGGCTGGCACGGTTCGAGACCCGGTAGTGATCTTTTCGACCAGCAGTATGTTCGAACGGGCGGCAACCCGCGCGGTGCTGAAGTTCAAGTACAAGCCTCGCGTTGTTGACGGTGTCCCGGTCGACGTACCAAACGTCAAGACGCGCATTACCTTCAAGATCGAGAAATAAGTTTCCCGGCGGGAATAACTGATCGCAAAGGATATATTTCGATATGTTTACCAAAACCCGGATATCGCTAAGAATCGGCGCACTGATAGTTGGTAGCGTACTCGCCGCAGGCGGTGCTGTTGCGCAAACCGACGAAGACGAGGCAGAGCGCCAGTCAAACGCCCAGGAAACCAAGCAGGCCCAGGCTGTCAGCAAGGCGGTCTACGACAAGATCCAGAAAGCACAGGAGTTGGTCGACGCCAAGGACTATAGAGGGGCCCTGAGTATTCTGAACGCACTGTATGACCCCGATAAGCTGACAGAGTACGAGCAGGCCAACGTCCTCAACTACATCGGCTTCGTCTACTACAACATGGAAGACGTGCCGAATGCGATTCGAACCTACGAAAGAATGGTGGCCATTCCGACGCTCGAACCGCAGATGAAAAAGCAGACGACCTACACCCTGGCGCAGCTGCACACGATGCAGGAAGACTACGCCAAAGCCCTGCGGGCCCTGGACCAGTATTTCGTCATGGAAACCAACCCCGCGCCCGAGGCCTATATTCTCAAGGCGCAGAACCTCTACCAGGAGCAGCGTTACGCAGACATGGTCCAGCCGATAGAAACGGCTATGGAGGTGGCGAAACGCCGTGAACTCGAAGTCAAGGAAGACTGGTATGTTCTTTTGAACTTTGCCTATTTCCAGCAAGAGAACTACGGCAAGGTTCGGGACATCCAGAAGATCCTGCTGGCATCCTGGCCGAAGAAAAACTACTGGTTCTCACTGGCCGGCGCCTACACCGAGCTGGGCCAGGACAACGACGTAATCAAGACCTATGCGTCGGCACACGACCAGGGTATGTTGGAAAAAGAATCTGAACTCGTGACGATGGCGCAACTTTATATGCAGCGGGAAGTTCCCTACAAGGCCGCAATGCTGCTTGAAAAGGAAATGGAAGCCGGCCGGGTCGAGAAGTCCGGCAGGAACTACCGTCTGTTGTCGCAGGCCTACCAGCTTTCCATGGAAGATGAGAAAGCGATTCCGGCTTTGCAGGAGGCGGCACGCCTAAGCACGGATGGCGAACTGGACGTTCGACTCGGTAATGCATACCTGAACACGGGCAACTATGAGGCCTGTGTCAACGCTGTGCAGGCGGGCATTCGCAAGGGCGGACTCAAGAGCGCCGACAATGCGCATATTTCGCTGGGCATGTGCCTGTACAACGAACGCAAGTACCAGGCCGCTATTGACGCTTTCCGCGTAGCCGCAAGAACCGATCGTTCTCGCCGGGTCGCCAACCAGTGGATCAACGTGATCAATGCGGACGTTGAACGCAACGAGGCAATTCGCGAGGCGGAGCAGGCAGCGCGCAAGAAGCGGGCGGAAATCGAGCAGCGGCGGAAATCGAGCGGTCGCGCCTAGAACCCGCCGATCAGAACAGTCAATCGAAGCCAGACCGGGGCGTTGACGGGCCACCGTCAACGCCCTTATAGTTCGCGCGGATCAAGTCGGAAGCAACATGCCAAAAGTTATTTTCATCACGCAAGACGGCGCACGACACGAAGTCGAAGTCGAGAACGGCTATTCGGTCATGGAAGGCGCCATCAATAATGATATCGATGGTATCGTCGCCGAGTGCGGCGGCGCCTGCGCCTGCGCTACCTGTCACAGCTACGTCGATGAGGCCTGGCTGGACAAGATTCCACCGATGGATGATATGGAAGACAGCATGCTGGATGCAGCCTACGAGCGCAAAGACAACAGCCGCCTGACGTGCCAGATCGAAATGAATGACTCGCTCGACGGCCTCGTCATTCATGTAGGTGACAACGAATACTAGAACGGGGCAGCACCCCGGGGAGAACGACTATGACGATTGCGGTTGGCGACAAGATGCCTGCGGGCAGTTTCTCAGTAATGGGCGAATCCGGCCCGGAACAGTTGTCCAGTGAAGAACTGTTTGCCGGCAAAAAGGTGGTCCTGGTTTCGGTACCCGGCGCGTTCACGCCGACCTGCTCGAAAGGTCATTTGCCCGGTTACATTTCCAACGCTGACGAACTCGTCGGCAAGGGCGTCGACACGATTGCCTGCATGGCGGTAAACGACGTATTCGTCATGGACGCATGGGGCAAGGACCGTGGCGTCGGTGACAAGGTCTTGATGCTCGCCGACGGCAACGGCGAATACACCGCCGCGCTGGGCCTCGAACTCGATGCCAGCGGCTTCGGCATGGGGCAACGCGGCCAGCGCTTTGCCATCGTTGTCGAGGACGGCACGGCAACGCACGTTGCCGTGGAAGAACCGGGTGCTTTCGAAGTCAGTAAAGCCGAGGCTATCCTAGCGAGCTTGTAAGCTCCGGCACGATATCGAACAGGTCTCCGACCAGGCCGATATCGGCCACCTCGAAGATCGGCGCTTCGGCATCCTTGTTGATCGCAACAATCGTGCCGGCATCCTTGATGCCGGTCAGGTGCTGGATCGCACCCGAAATACCAATGGCGACGTAGAGGTCCGGCGCAATGATCTTGCCGGTCTGACCCACCTGCATTTCATTCGGCACGTAACCCGCGTCAACCGCGGCCCTTGAGGCGCCGACCCCGGCACCCATCTTGTCCGCGAGCGCGTAGATGATGTCGAAGTTTTCGGCACTGCCGAGTGCGCGGCCACCAGAAACGACTTTTGCCGCAGTTTGCAGGTCCGGCCGATCCGACTTGCCGGCTTGCAACTCGATGTAGCGTGTATGCGCCGGAATGTCGGCATCGCAGGCGGCTGCCTCAACCGGTGCCGTATTGCCGTTACCGACGGCCTTGTACGAGGCCGTGCGCACCGTGGCGACGACCGGGTGCCCGGAAGGAGCTGCGACGGTTATGACGACATTGCCGGCGTAAATGGGGCGCTGAAACTCGTGCGCGCCCAGAACGCCCATGACATCGCTGATCTGGTTGACCCCGAGGAGCGCAGCGACGCGCGGCATCAGGTCTTTACCAAAGGTAGTTGATGGCCCGAAGACGTGCGAATAGTCTGCCGCCAGTGCAGCAACCTGGGGTGCCAGCACTGCCGCCAGCGCCTTTGCATTCGCCGGGTTCTCGACCGTCAACACCCGGCTGACCGAGTCCAGTTGCGCAACTTGTGCCGCTACCGTGGCGGCCGAGTCAGCGAATACCACCACGTCGATCGTTGCGCCATCCAGTTCCGCTGCACAGGCGACGGTCTTCGCCGTGCTCGGATTCAACTCTTGGCCGTCGTGTTCGGCAATTACCAGGATCTTCGTCATCAGAGCAGTCCTTTGTCTTTCAACGCGGCTACCAGGCCGCTTACATCGTCAACCATTATCCCCCTGGCGCGCTCGGCGGGCGGAGCATACGCAGTCGCCTTGATCTGTGGGCTTTCTGCGATGCCGAGGTCGGCAAATGCCAATTCTTCGAGGGGCTTTTTCTTCGCCTTCATGATGTCTGGCAGTTTGACGTAGCGTGGTTCGTTCAACCGCAGATCGCTGGTGATCACTGCCGGCAGATCAATCTCGATGGTCTCGAGGCCAACGTCCACTTCGCGGGTCACCCGGGCAGTTTCGCCGCTGATGACCACTTCCGACGCAAACGTGGCCTGCGGCCGCTCCCAGAGAGCTGCCAGCATCTGGCCGGTCTGGTTGTTGTCATCATCAATTGCCTGTTTGCCGAGAATGACGAGCCCGGGCTGTTCCCGCCTGACGATCTCCAGTAACGTGCGCGCCCGGCTCAGCGCGTCCAGATCAGCGTCGGCTTCGACGAGAATGGCGCGATCCGCACCCATGGCAAGACCGGTACGCAGCTGCTGCTGCGCGTCGCTCGTGCCTATCGATACGACGACCACTTCGGTTGCCTCACCGCGCTCTTTGAGACGCAGGGCTTCCTCCAGTGCAATTTCGTCAAACGGATTGATGCTCATCTTGACGCCATCCGTTTCGACCCCGGTGCCATCGTTCCTGACTCTGACACGTACGTTGTAATCTACGACCCGTTTCAGGCCGACCAGGATTTTATCCACGTAAAGATTTCCCGATTTTTGCGAATGAATTCATGGGGCAGGGTGACCCTGCGACCGGTTATTGTCTCCGACGCGATCAGCACACACAAGGCCCGCAGTTGTTCCGGCAGCGCTTTCGGCTGTTCGGTGCAATTTGCAAACTGAGATCCACCGGGCGGCAGGCCAGGACGGCGTTCGCAGCGCCTCGCGGCCCGGAAAAAGGTAGAATTGCGCCCCCCGGTTCGCGGAAGGCCCGTGAACTTAATGCGGAATTTGGCATTTCGATTGATTTATCCTTTTGCGGAACAATATCTGGACAATGGCAAAATCGAGGCCGTATGTGAATCATGAAAACACCATATAAACAATACTTTATGATTCTTTCTTTAAGCGTAATATTAGGTTGTGCGGGCAGCCGGGAGGCCGGATCGGAGCCCGCGGAGCAGCCGGTTTCGCGTCGCTCGGATTGCATCTCGAAGGGCTCTATCCGAGACTACAAGATACTGGACGAGCAAAACCTGATCGTCACCGAAGGGGTCTCGCGAAAGTACCATGTTGAACTCAGTCGACGGGCTTTCGGATTGAAGTCGTCCTTCGCGATCGGGTTCCAGTCGCGATCAGAGCGTGTGTGCGGTGGCTTTGACAGCCTCGTCTACGACGACTCGCTGCGTGCGGATTCAATCCGTATCGCGTCAATCCGGCGGCTGACGCCGGAACAGGAAGACAACTTGCTGGTTCGCTTTGGTTTGCGCGAGCCGGAATTACAAGAACCGCGGCAGCCCGAAGCCGTTGAGGGCGCCGAGGTAGAAGAGCTGGACTAGGTTGCAACCGGTTCCCGGTAGTTCGACCCAGTCACGCAATCCGCAATCTCCGTGCGGACCCGCCCGGCCAACCACGAGGTTGGCCGGGTTTTATTTGTGGCGTGGTGATTGAGCATCCTGTAGTGATATGTACGACTGGCTAGTCGCCAACAACGATGCCCGGCAGGTGCTCACCGCAAGTCGCCGGCTTGCGCGAACGCTGCGCGTCACGTTTGCGGACCGGCAGGTGCAGGCGGGACGAATGGCCTGGCCGACACCGGCAATCGACGAATGGCGCGACTGGGCGTATTCCTACGCGACGACCGAGCTCCCTCAAGGCTCACTGCCGATCGTGATTTCTGCCTACCAGAGCAAACTGTTGTGGGAACGCTGTCTGCGACGCGAAATCAGCGACCCGCTGCTGAACGTCGGCATGCTGGCGCGACAGGCGCGCGATACCTGGCTGCGCATGCGCGAATGGTGTGTGCCGATCGACGAGTGCCAGCGGCGGTCTGGTAACAGGGACCAGTGGCTGTTTGCACAAGCTGCCGCCAGCTACGATTCGATCCTCGCGCGCGAAGGCTGGATCGACGACAGTGGTGTACCGGCGCTGGTGATCGAGCACCTGCTGTCTGCAGAAAAGCCGGCAACGCCACCCCTGGTACTGACCGGATTCGACCGTATCTCGCCAATCCTGACGCGTTTCATCGGCGCCTACCGGGAGGCCGGCGGCACTGTGGACGTCAGGGACCAGCCGGTCGCGACTGGCGACGACCCGGCTGCGGCACTCGTGGCAGCCGAAAGCGCGGACGCCGAACTGCGGAGCGCCGGGCGCTGGGCCCGGCAGGTATTGTCACACGAGCCGGGTGCCCGCCTCGGAATTGTCGTCACGCAGCTCGAAAGTAATGCGCAGCGTAGCCTGCGTCTCGTCAAGGAAGGCCTGGTGCCGGGCTGGCAGAATGCCGGCGACCAGCAACGATTGGTCGTAGACATGTCTTACGGCCGGAAACTGGTCGAGTATCCGGTGGTTGCGACGGCTATCGAGCTTCTCAGCTGGTTAAGCAGGGACCTGTCCACAACCGACGTCGGGCGCCTGTTTCGGTCAAGCCTCCTCGCCGACACGGCAGACGACGAGCGCATTCGCGCAGAACTCGAGCTCCGCGGCCGACCCGAACAGCACTGGTCACCCGCCAAGGTCCTGAGTGTGCTGCAAGCGCGGGCGGAGTCTCACGACGGGCTGCGCTTTGTCAGCGTTATTGCTGAGCATCGCACTCGGCTGCCGAAACGAGAGTCACCGGCCGGCTGGGTGACACGATTCAGCGAGCTGCTGCAAGAGCTTGGCTGGCCCGGAGACGCTGCGCTGACCAGCCCGCAGTTCCAGACGGTCAATCGCTGGCGTGAACTCCTCAACGAGGTGGCCCGGCTGGAACTGGTCGGTGAATCCATGACATTGGCCGAAATCCTGGCACACCTGACGTCGCTGGCGAGCGAGACCCTGTTTCAGCCGGAAGGGCAGGACACGGCAGTCAGCGTCATGGGCCCGCTCGAGGCGGCCGGGATGGAATTCGACGGAATCTGGGTTACCGGCGCAAGCAACAACAACTGGCCACCGCATGGCAGCCCGTTGCCGTTGTTGTCGCGTGACCTGCAGCGGGATTTCGGTATGCCGGATGCAGTACCGGCGGACACGATCCAGTACGCACAGCGCGTTATCAACCGCCTGGCCTGCAGTGCACCGAATGTCGTTTTCAGCTATGCGAAGTCGGTCGGCGGTGCCGAGCAGGCCGCCAGCGCCCTGTTGCAATCGCTCAGCCTGTCTGTGGGTGACCGTTACCCCGACCCGGGCTGGCATGCGCATGCGCTCGCCGGCGGCGAGCAGGTCGCAACGCTGGCCGACGACCCGGTACCGCCGGTTGCAGTTGGCGAAAAAATTCACGGCGGCGCAGCAACGATTCAACGCCAGTTCAGCGAACCGTTTGCGGCATTTGCCCACGGCCGCCTGGGAATCGACCCGCTATGGCCCATCGAGACGGGACTGCCTGCAAATATCCGCGGCAGCCTGATACATGCAGCCCTGTACCGCTTGTACCTGGACTGCCCATCGCAGCAGCAAATCATGAGCTGGCGGGAAAGCGAGGTGGCTGACCGCATCGGGCAGGCCGTGGATTTCGTGTTTGCGCCGCATGAACGCATTGCCGACAGCACTCTCGCTCAGCTGTTGCGTCTCGAAAAACAGCGCGTGGCGCGGCTGCTCCAAGGCGTTATCGAGCATGACCGGCAACGGGAGGTCTTCGCAATTGCCCAGGTCGAACAGGGCATCGATGCACGTATCGAGGGGCTGCAACTGCACTTGCGGATCGACCGGGTGGACCATGTCGGTGACAACGAGTCGTTCGTCATCGACTACAAGACCGGTAGCGAGAAACGACTACTGGATCGCGACAAGCATCCGAAGGATATGCAGTTGATTGTCTATGCCTGCGCCCTGGGTGGTGACGTTGCCGGAGTCGGCTTGCTGAATGTCGATTCCAGGCGGATCTTCCTGGATGCAGCGGGCCGGAACCATTCAGAGAAACTGGACTGGGCCACGGCGCTGCCCGCGTGGCTTGATGAGGTCCGTGTCGCTGCGCGCCAGATCGCTTTCGGCGACGTGCGGGTAAACATTGCCCAGGCGGCAAGCCAGGCGCGGGCGCTGGGCCTGCTAAGCCGCGTTCGGGAGCTGCAGCATGACGACTGATGCAGAGCTCCGCGGCGACGATACGGCTGCCCGCAGCGCAGCGCTGGACGTGCAACGCTCCTTCATCGTGCAGGCCCCGGCCGGCTCGGGCAAGACCGAGTTGCTGATCCAGCGCTACCTCCGGTTGCTGGCGACGGTCAACGAACCCGAGGAAATCCTGGCAATCACGTTTACGCGTAAAGCGGCGGCAGAAATGCAGCTACGAGTATTGCAGGCGCTGCAGGCGGCCGACCGCGACGAACAACCGCAGGAGACGCACCGACAGCTGACACACCAGGCGGCCATCGACGTACTTGCTCGAGACAGGAAGCTCGGTTGGCAACTGGTCGCCAACTCAGGCCGTATGCGGATCCAGACACTCGACTCGCTGAACGCCGCGATCTCGAGGATGCAACCGATTTCGTCCGGCAGCGGAACGACTAACAGCAGCATCGTTTCCGATCATGAGTTGCAGGCACTGTATGACCGCGCTGCGTACCTGACGCTGGACCAGCTGGCAGAACAGGGCGATTTGCAGGCGGCAACGTCCACCGTTCTGCGGCACCTTGATAACAACACCGGTCTTTATTGCAGCTATGTTGCGAGGATGCTGGCAACGCGCGACCAGTGGCTGCCATTCATCGCCAGTGGCAGGCTCGGCCCGCAGGAAGCGGAGCAGTTGCGGCAGCGACTGGAGCATAACCTCGAGACTGTCGTGCTGGCGCGCGTCCGGGAACTGCATGCGGCGCTGCCGCCAGGCATCGAGCAACGTTTACTCGACAGTGCACGGTATGCCGCCGGACAGCTACTGCTGCAAGGCCGTGACGGCCATCGTGTCGTGGATTTGCAGGATGCACGATCACTGTCGGCAAACAGGCCTGGCGACGTCACGACCTGGCAGGGTATTGCGGACTTGCTGCTGACGGATGCCGGGGACTGGCGCAAACGGGTCACGGTTACCCAGGGCTTCCCGCCAAAGGACGGTGGCGAAAAACAGGCGTTCATGGAGCTGGTCGGGGAACTCGGTGATAACTCCCGGTTTCGTGTGCTGCTGCACGCAGCGAGGGACCTGCCACCTACGCAGTACAGCGACGACCAGTGGCGTGTGTTGCTGGCCGTCTTCCGGCTGTTGCCATTAGCGGTCATCGAGTTACAGCGGCTGTTCGCGGAACGCGGTGTTACCGACTATATCGAGATTGCACTCAGCGCCGCTGCCGCGCTCGGCAGCAGCGAGGATCCTGGCGATATCGCGATGTTGCTCGACTACCAGCTACGCCACATCCTGGTCGATGAAATGCAGGACACGGCGAGTGCGCAATACCGCATTCTCGAAGCATTGACGGCAGGCTGGCAGGACGGCGACGGTCGGACGATGTTCTGTGTTGGCGACCCGATGCAGTCGATTTACCGCTTTCGCAATGCCGAAGTCGGGCAGTTCCTGGTGGCCCAGGCACATGGAATTGGCAGTGTCCGGCTGGAACCGATTACGTTGCGGCAAAATTTTCGGTCCGGTGAAAACCTGGTGCACTGGTTCAATACGGTGTTTCCCGGCGTGCTGGCTTCGGCCGACGATCCGATGTACAGCGCGGTGTCCTACGAGCCGTCAGCATCGGTCCCGGCACTCGAAGGTATCGGCACCTGCGTTACACACCCGCTGTTTGGCAACGATGTCGAGCGGGAGGCCGAGTGTGGTTTCGCCGTGATCCGCAGGACGCTGGAAGAGCATCCGGATGACAGCATGGCTGTCCTCGTGCGCAGCAGGACGCGCTTGCGCGAGCTGCTGCAGAAATTGCGGCTAGGCGGCATTCCGTACAATGCCATCAAAATCGACCGCCTGACGGACTTGCCGGAAATCATCGACGCACTTGCCCTGGCACGCGCGCTGGCGCATCCGGGAGACCGGCTCGCCTGGCTTGCGTTGCTACGCTCGCCCTTTGCGGGCCTCGACTGGTCCGACCTGCATGCGCTGGTTGCGGGCGCATCCCGCCAGGCGACAGTCCGCGAATTGCTCTGCGACGACGAGCGCCTGGGCCGGCTAAGCCGTCACGGCCGGGGCGCAGCGGAAAACCTGCGCGACGTGCTGGCCCGCGAAATGCGTGCCAATCGCATCGAAACTTTGCGCGATCGGGTTGAGCGGCTGTGGTTACAGCTCGGCGGACCTGCAATATTGAGTGCAGAGCAAGCGGTCGACAACGTGTACCGATTCCTGGATGTGCTTGAACGGCTGGAGCAGTGCGGTACGCTCGCCGACGTGGCCCGTCTCGAAGCGGCGCTGGACCAGGAACATGTATCCAGCGAAGGCAATGCCCGACTGCACGTCATGACGATGCACAAGGCCAAGGGGCTGGAGTTTGACCACGTGCTGCTTTATGGCCTCGGGCATACGCCGGCACAGCAGACACGCTCGGTGTTGAGCTGGTTCGATATTCCGGGCGAACAGGATTTCGAGGAAAAGGTACTGAGCCCGGTGGGTCCCCGCGCCGAGGTTGACAATGACCCGGTGCATCGTTTCATCGAACGCACGGAAAACATCAAGTACGAACACGAGCTCGGCCGGCTCCTGTATGTCGCCTGTACCCGCGCCAGGCGGTCGTTGCATCTCGTCGGTCATGTCGAAGTCGCAGGGGACCCTGTCGAGATCAGGTCGCCGAGAAACAACACGCTGTTGCAACTGCTGTGGCCGCAGGTGCGAAATGATTTCGAACGCGCATTTGCGTCTGCCGGAGAGATTGCGGCACCAACAAAGGAAGCAGTCTGGCGTATGCCGAAGCTGCAACGATTCACGCAAGGCTGGAAGCTGCCGGATTTTGACGGCGTGCCGGGAACGGCGCCGTCGCGGACACCGCCTGCCGAGGATTCCGAGGTCGAGTTCTACTGGGTTGGCAGTTCGGCGCGCATTGCCGGTACGCTGGTGCATCGTTGGCTACACCTGTTGGCAACGGGGCGGCAGCGCAGTTTCAAGCAAACCGGGCCGGAAATACGCGAGGTTACGCAACACTGGCTGCGCGGCATGGGCATCCGCCACGCCGCCGCCGCCGAGATCTCTGCACGTGTCGGCGACGCGCTGGCAAACATGCTTGCCGATGCTCGCGGGCGCTGGTTGCTGGACGGTCCGGGTGCTGCCGAACTTGGCCTGAGCGGCGTGCTCGACGGTGAGCTGACCTCGGTCGTGCTCGACAGGGTGCGCATCGACGACGATGGCACGCACTGGATTGTCGACTACAAGACAAGCTCGCACGAAGGCGGGAACCTGGATGCCTTCATCGATGCCGAGGTCGCGCGATACATGCCGCAGTTACAGAAATATCGCCAGCTCTACGCGGCATATGCCGGCGTCGATGCACAATGTGCCCTGTACTTTCCGTTATTGCGGAAGTTCGTCGAGCTGCCGCTATAACTGGCCTTCAAGTCGTAGTTGGTGTTGTCCGCGCTCGTTGGCCGAACCGAGAAAACGCAGTTGTTCGCGTATCGACGGCGGCGTTGTTTCGAGCGGGCTGATTTGGGCCAGGAACTCGTAGGCGCCATCAGTGCCGAGTTGCAGGCTGCCCGCCAGGTCGATGATCGCGGCCGTGTCTTCGATGCTGGCCGTCACACCGGACTCCTGCGTGAAGAACTCGGCGCGAAATCCGCCAACAGGGTCACGATGTAACAGTGGATTCATCAGCCCGGCGATCTCAATCTTGCCGTCGGCCACGACGGGCAGGCCGTCGCTGAGTTGCACCTGCGAAAAATCCGCCGATAGCATGCCCCTGGACCCGGCAACGAATGGAACCGACTGCAAATTCTCGAGCGGCAGTGCACATCGCAGGTCCCTCGCGTAGACGTTACCGAGGAAGCCGAGGGCCAGCTCGCCCTCGAGAAAACCGGACGCGAAGCGGGACTCGACGGCATAGCCGAGCTTGCCTGTGACGAGGCGCAACGGCTGGAATTCCCAGCTGAGATCGCGCAGGTAAAAGCCGTTCGCGGACGCTTCCTGGGCACTGCCGTTCCAGATCGTGCCGCTGATCCCGCTGGCCAGGAATGCCGGTGGCGCAAACCAGTGGTACGCAACGCGTGCGGGGAACACGGCAACCAGCCCGATGACGGCGACCAGCAGGCCGATCTTCAAGAGTCGCTTGCGGTTCATGCGTCAGCTGCGTTCAAGCGTAAAAGTTGCATTGATCCGGCCGGGGCCCGATTGCGAGGTTTGCGACATGCTGACAGCGCTGACCTGCATGCCGTGCTGGCTGCTCAGGTCGCCAAGCCACAACACCAGTTCATCGAAAGCCACGTTGTCGAACTCGACACGAATGCCGTTACTGGTGGTCGGCTGACTGCGCTGCAGGGCACGGTCCAGTCCGCGAGCGCGCAGGGTCTGGTCCACAATGACGAGCGGCTCGCGCGAATCGGTTCCTGGCGATGTCGGGTTGCCACCAGCCTGCAGCGCCTGCAGGCCTTTGAACGGCTTCAGGTCGGCCAGCGACTTCTGCCAGCGAGCGACGTCCTCGGCCAGCGCCTGCTGGCCACTGTCGAGCGGGGCCCAGACCAGCGTATGAAACAGGACAATGATCACGATCACGGCACCGCCGCCGACAAAAATCTGCTCGCGCTTGGCTAACCCGAGGAACCAGTTCTTCATGCGCCGGCCTCCCGGATCTGGATGCGGCTGCTGACCTTGTCGCCGACCTGGTCGGTCGACTGGATGGAGGCGGCAAAGCGTCCGGACGTGCTGACCAGTTTCTGGATACTGTCCAGCGTCGCAACGTCCGGCGCTGTCAGGCGCACATCAATAATGCCGGCGCGGTAACTGATGGCCTCGATTTTGGCACCGTCATTCGCTTGCAGGGCCTCGCTCAATTGCTGCAGGCTCGGCAGGAAAACGCCGCTTGATACCGTGGTGCCCGTGTCCCGCCGCAGTTCTTCAATGATCCGCCCGGGGTCCGTGATCTCACGATTGTCGCGCGGCCGTATCTCGCGGTAGGTCTGCGTGAATTGTTCGCGCAATGCTTCCTGCTCGGAACTGAGGCGGCTATAGTCCACGAGCTTGCCGGCAAAGCCGAGTAGCAACAGACCGACCAGCAAAGCGGCAGCGGTGCGCCACGGGCGTAGCAGAGGCATATAGTCGACCTTGGCGCTGAACTCGCCCTGTAACAGGTTGATGCCGCGACTGGCCCCGACTGTCACTGCCAGCCGCGGCAGGATGCCATCCGGCAACAAGTTGATATCGACACTGTCGAGTTCATGCCGCAAGACGTTCCAGTCCTGCTCGAAGCGCGTCTCGTCGCTCGGTTCGCAGTAGACGAGCAAGTGCCCGCTGGTACGCGCCTCTTCATTATCGAGAACACCTGCGACATTATCGAGAACACCTGCGACTGCGATCGCATCGCTCGGACTGACGCCCTGCATCGCGAATTCGCTGGCCGCGCCGTCGTTGAACATGACCTGGTCTTCGGCAACCAGCATGCTCATCGTGCCGGGTATCCTGGCCAGTCCGTGGTTTTCCGGTATGAGCCGGTCCGGCCTGATGCCAGCCTCTGCCAGCAAGTCGAGCCATTCCCGCATTTGTGACCGCGCCACGACGGCAACCGGCAGCAAGCCGTCATCGCCACGCTTGCCGGACGCAAAATGCAGGTTCTCCACATCGTCGGCGAGTTGTTCCTCGAGCGCGAACGGCAGTGCCGCACGCAGCCGTGCAGCCGACTTAATCGGCAAGTCGACGCTGGTGGTCAGGACCGAGAAAGCGGGTACCAGGACGATAATCGACTTGTCGCCGGCATCTTTTGCCGCCTCGGCCAGCGGTCCGGTCATCGGCGGCGAACGGCGGGTGCCGTTTTCGTCGACTGCAATCCAGTGCGCCGCCTGTAGCGGGTTGTTGCCGAGCCGGATGACGAGATGTTCTGCCATTGTCAGGTGGTCCCCAGCGAACGCAGGATCGGGGTGACATCGCCCCTCGGTCCGCGCTCGAGAATGCTGTAATACGTGATGCGCACCGTATCAACCCGCACCGTCACTCGCAATTGAAAAAACTCGGTGGTTTCGACCAGCCGCCGGCTTATGTCATCCGGTTCCATCAATCCGCCGAAGGACTGCGCAATTTCAGCAAACCCGGACTCGGCACGCTCGGCGATCAGGCGCTCCGCGTCCGCTGCGGATATGCGTTCGTCCAGCGACTGCAGGACCGCGCCTGTCGCCGTGTTGACATTGATCTCGGTGTGACCCGGCAGCGCCACGATATGCGGCAACAGGACGTCCATGGTCGCCTTGTCCATGCCTTCCAGCGCCGCCAGTTCGGCCGCATTGCTGATGAGCTGGTTCGCGGCCCGGTAGGGCGGGGTAATGCCGGTGTAGATCGCGTCTTCGGCACCGTCCGGAAACGAGGCATCCTGGTCCGCATCGATCCAGTCGGCGGCAATCCCGGCAAAGCGCGGATCCAGCCCGAGAGCAGTGAGCAACCGCTGAAACTGTTCCAGCGCTTCCTCGTCAACATTGCCATCGTCACCGACCAGGTTGTTGATATTGAAACGGCCCTGCAGGTCCTGGATCTCACCGTAGACCTCGCCGCCATCGATCGGCAGTGCCGGCAGGTCTGATGCCCAGATTTCGCCGAGGTGATCCGTGTCCGACTCCTCGAGATCCTGGCGCAGGATCGTCTGCATCCAGCTTTCGGCGCCCACGGCGATCTGCACTGCCTGGTCCCGGTTCAGCATGACACCGGTACGGCGGATATCCAGCGAATTATTCCACTTCAGTGTGTACGTCATCGATGCGATCAGCGCCATGATCAGCAACGCTGTAATCAGTGCAACGCCGCGGCTCGAACGCATCGAATTCATGGCGCCACCTCGATCAGTCGCGTGATCTCACCGCTATCGCCGAGCGACAGCACGATCTCGACAGCGCGCGGACGCGCCCGCAACGGGTTCGTCGCGCTTTGCGGCGGCCAGACTTCGGTCGGCTCACCGGTGTCAGCGTAGAAACGAAAGAACAGGCTCTGGACATCGTCGAGCAGCACGGTTGCGACCGGCTCATTCGAAAAGGTCCGGTCTAGGACATTCCAGTGATAACGGACCAGCTGGTCCTCTTCCAACCGGTAGGCACTGCGCTGTTGCGTGCCGCGCGGCAAGCCTGCCGGGTTGCCCCAGCCTCCGTGCGTGACCTCGAGCGCGAAATCGCCTGACAGGCTGCTCAGGATGGCGGGTAATTGCGTGTCGCCGATCTCGTTGCGCACTGAGCGCGGCGCCGCGAGCGCCAGGTCCGTTGTGATCAGGCGCACCGCGCGCTGGATCGCCTGCAGCCGGTCCATGCGATCGGTCAGCATTTCCGCATCGTCGAGCGCATTGCTGAGCGCTCCCCACGCAATCACCGACATCAGCGAAAAAATCGCGACAGCGACCATGATCTCGATCAACGTGAATCCACGCTGCGGTCGCCGCATCATTGTGTCGCTCCCGGCGGGTTCGCGGACCCGGGTGTCCGGTTCCAGGCGCGATTACTTTGCCCGGGCGGCACGGGCTCGCCGATAAACCCCGTCACCGGGCGCATGATCGGCTCACCACCGGGAAATGACACGGTCACGTCGACGCGATACAGGTTGGTTACACCGGTTTCGGAAACGACAGCGCGCCAGGCCCATTCCCTGCCGGCATAATCGACCTCGCCACTGGACGCGCTGACGTCAGGAATGACATTGGCCAGCCGCATTTCGGCGATCTTGTTGTGCGCGATCCAGCTGGCGTAAGTGCGGTTCTGCATCGTCGTCGCGGCGTCGATCATTTGCACCATTTCGCTGGCGATCGCCGCCAGGGAAACAGCAACGACCATCAGCGCCACCAGCACCTCGAGCAGCGTGAACCCGGCGTTCCTAGCGGAGCAGCGCATCGCGCTCCTCGCTCTCGGTCAGCACGTTGACTTCACCGGTAACGTCGCCGGCGAGGATGACGACATGCTCCTGCGTCGCATCGACCAGCCGCAATTCAAAGGGTGTCGTATCGCCGCTGGAAAAAATCAGGATGTGCGGTGCGTAGTCCCTGCGCTCGCCGCGATCGCGCTCGTTCTCGGGCTCGGCAAGATCCGCAGCCTCGAGGTCGAGCTGGATGCTCTTGTTCTCGAGAAGCAGGTCGAATTCGATTGGTTCGGGCAGCTGCCGCGACCGAAAAACGTTTTCTGTCGGAATGTCCGTCCACAGCCGTTGCAACGGGTCGTACTCCACGAACCGGTACGAGTCGCGCATGATCTCGAGGCCGAACTCACGGCCCTGCATTATGGCTTCGTCCTGTGCTACCTCTAGCAGCGAACCGATTCGATAGGCTTCGCGGCGCAACTGCCGCTCATCTCCGAGCACGCCCAGCGACAACAGCCCGATAGAGACGATGATGGCTATGACCACGACGACAACCAGCAACTCGATAAGCGTGAAGCCGGACTGGAGACTGCGAGCACGCATGCGACTCGGGATTATTCGAGATCCCAGTTGCCGATGTCAGCATTGTTGCCGTCGCCGCCCTCGACGCCGTCGGCGCCGAAGGTCAGGATGTCGATCTCACCGTGCGTGCCCGGGTTGCGGTAGACATAGGGATTGCCCCACGGATCGACCGGCATGCGTTCGAGATAGCCGCCAGGATTCCAGTTCTTGATATTCGGATCATTGGGCTTGTTGACCAGCGCATCGATGCCTTGCTCGGCCGTCGGATAGGCAAAGTTGTCGAGGCGATAGAATTTCATGGCGTTCTCGATTGTCGAGATCTCGGATCGTGCCGCCTCCTTGCGGGCCCGGTCGACCTGGCCAAACAGTTTCGGGCCGACCAGTGCGGCGAGGATGCCGATGATTACGACCACGACCATGATTTCGATCAGCGTAAAGCCGCTTTGCCGCGGCAAAGCTACAGAATTCGGGGGATGAGCGTACAAGTGAGCACTCCGTTGACTCGGTATTCGTATAAACGTCAGTATATCAAACATGGGGTTAATCCAAGGTGATGCAGATCACCGTAAATTCAACAAATTTCGCGACTGGTGGTTGCCGGGCACACTGGTGTTGCTGGCCACCATTGTCTTTCTCTGCGGCGATGCCGGCCGGGAAGTCCTGCGTTACGACCGCACCGCGATTGGCAGCGGTGAGGCCTGGCGGCTCGTAACCGGTCATTTCGCGCACCTCGGGCTCTCGCATTTCGTCCTGAACGCGCTCGGCATGGCATTGATCGCCTACCTCGTCATTGCACTGTTCACGCCAATGCAGTGGCTGCTGATCACCGGGTTCGTCATTGCCGGCATCGACCTCGGCTTCTGGGTTCTCGAGCCGCAACTGCACTGGTATGTCGGCTTGTCGGGGCTGTTGCATGGCATCTGGGCTGCCGGCGCCGTTGGCGGCCTGCGCACCGGCCTCGTCGACCACCGGCTGCTGTTCGCTGTGCTGGTCGGCAAACTGGTGTATGAACAGTGGCTGGGGCCATTGCCCGGCTCGGAAGACACAACCGGCGGACAGGTTATCGTCGCCGCGCACCTGTATGGCGCGATCAGCGGTGCGTTGATCGCTGCATGGTTCAGCCTTAGGCAAGCGCGCCCGGCGCCGATATAATGCGCGCCAAGTGACATTCAGCAGGTGGAGACGAATTTGAGTATCGCAATGGTTTTTCCTGGGCAGGGATCGCAATCGCAGGGCATGCAGGCCGATCTCGGCAGCCAGCATATCGAAGCACGCGAAGTCTATGTCGAAGCGTCCGATATCCTGGGCTATGACCTGTGGCAACTGGTACAGGATGGTCCTGCTGAACGGCTCGGCGAGACCACTGTCACGCAGCCGGCGATGCTCACGGCCGGCGTCGCAGCCTGGAAGGTGTGGCGCGCCTCAGGTGGCGCGATCCCGACCCATATGGCGGGGCACAGCCTGGGTGAATACTCCGCTCTCGTCTGCGCCGGCAGCGTCAGCTTTGGCGATGCACTCAGGGTTGTAAAACGCCGTTCCGAGCTGATGCAGGATGCCGTGCCCGCCGGTGCCGGCGCGATGGCGGCAATTCTCGGTCTGGACGATGACGCCATTGTCGCTGTCTGCGCCGAAGCCGCCGGCGACGGGGTCGCCGATGCCGTCAATTTCAATGCGCCGGGGCAGGTCGTCATTGCCGGCGACACGGCGGCAGTCCAGCGAGCAATTGAGCTGGCAAAGTCAAAAGGCGCCAAGCGGGCGATCCTGTTGCCGGTCAGCGTGCCGGCGCACTCGGCCCTGATGCAGGGAGCCGGGGAGGCGCTCGCCGAGTCGCTGGCAGGTGCCGGGTTCGTCAAACCGGACATCACTGTCATCGCGGCTTCGGATGCCAGGCCGTACGAAGACGGCGACGATATTCGCGCACGACTGTCACGGCAGGTCTATGCGCCCGTTCGCTGGGTCGATACCGTCAATGCAATGATCGCCGGTGGCGCGACGACGTTTGTCGAGTGCGGCCCGGGCAAGGTGCTCGCGGGACTTATGCGGCGCATCGACAGAAACATGACCTGTCACTACATCGACAATGTCGAAAGTTTGGAAACCGCCTTGCAGGGCTGATGCCGCTGCACAAACAAGGGAACTGCTATGACACACTCTTTCAGTAATGATGCATTGGACGGCGAAATCGCGCTGGTCACTGGCGCATCCCGGGGTATCGGCGCCGCCATCGCCCGGGCACTCGCAGAAGCCGGCGCAACCGTCGTCGGCACGGCAACCAGCGCAGCCGGTGCCGAAGGAATTACCGAATCGCTCGGCAAGGGCGGGCGGGGCATCGTGCTGAACATTGCCGACGACGAATCGGTCAAAGTGGCCATCAAGGACCTGCAGGGTGCGGAAGGCAGCCCGACCATCCTGGTCAACAATGCCGGGATTACCCGCGACAACCTGCTGATGCGCATGAAGGACGACGAGTGGGACGATGTTATCTCGACCAACCTGAGCGGCGCCTATAAGGTCAGCAAGGCCTGCCTGCGCGGCATGATGAAAGCCAGGCATGGCCGGATCATCAATATTGCATCGGTAATCGGCGTCATGGGCAATGCCGGCCAGGCCAACTACGCCGCCGCCAAGGCCGGCATTATCGGCTTTTCCAAGTCGCTGGCACGCGAGATCGGGTCGAGGAATATCACGGTAAACGTTGTCGCACCGGGCTTTATCGACACCGACATGACCCGGGTTTTGCCCGAAGAGCAGAAAACCGCAATGCTGGGCCAGATTCCGCTGGACCGGCTGGGACAGAGCGAGGAAATCGCCGCGGCCGTCGTATTTCTGGCATCGCCGGCAGCGGCCTATATTACCGGCGAAACGCTGCACGTGAATGGCGGCATGTTGATGGATTAAGCCCGGGAAATTGTCAGTGGCACGGCCTGTTCGATTCACTTACAATACCGTGCCACGGGCGGTACGTACCTTGAAATATCAATAACTTACACCGCCGCGACATATTTTTTGAGGAATCTTCCAGGAGAAGAGATCGCTATGAGCAGTATCGAACAACAAGTTAAGGGCATCGTTGCCGAACAACTCGGAGTCAAAGAAGACGAGGTAACGAACGATGCTTCCTTCGTCGATGATCTGGGTGCCGATTCACTCGACACCGTCGAGTTGGTCATGGCCCTGGAGGAAGAATTCGAGACCGAAATTCCGGACGAAGACGCCGAGAAAATCACCACGGTCCAGCAAGCAATTGACTTTGTGACCGCTCGCGCTTCCAGCGACGACTAAGTAAAGCGGTGCGGCGCATCGTGCGCCGCACCTGATTTCCCCAAATCCTATTGGCAGTTCTGCCACGACAAGCGGACCAACCTTGAAACAACGACGCGTTGTGATTACCGGCATGGGAATCATTTCTCCTGTCGGGCACCAGCTGGATGAAGCCTGGGACAACGTTTGCGAAGGAAACTCGGGTATCCGCCTGCTTGACGACTTCGACACCAGCGCGCTGCCAACGCGCATCGGCGGCACCGTTGAAAATTTCGATATCGGTGACTACCTGTCGCCCAAAGATGCCCGCAAGATGGATCCGTTCGTGCACTACGGCATCGCCGCGGCAGTCAATTCAATCAGGGATGCCGACCTGGAAATCAGCGATGACAATCGTCACCGGATCGGTGTGGCCATGGGTGCCGGCATGGGCGGCATCAAGACCATCGAGGAAACCCACGACAAGATGTTGCAGGGCGGGGCGCGCAAGGTCTCACCGTTCTTCATCCCCAGCAGCATCATCAACATCACGTCGGGCTACGTCAGCATTCTGCAGAAGATCACCGGCCCGAACGTATCGATAGTGACGGCCTGCGCGACGTCGGCGCACTGCATCGGCTTTGCCGGCCGCATGATTGCGCACGGCGATGCCGACGTGATGCTGGCGGGGGGATCCGAATATGCAACCACGCCACTGTCGATGGCCGGCTTTTGCTCGGCACGCGCCATGTCCACACGCAATGACGATCCACAGCGGGCGAGCCGACCTTACGATGTCGATCGTGACGGGTTTGTCCTGAGCAATGGCGCCGGCTGCGTTGTGCTAGAAGAGCTCGAACATGCCGAGGCGCGCGGCGCACGCATCTATGCGGAATTGATCGGTTTTGGCATGAGTGGCGATGCGCACCATATCACGCTGCCACCAGCCGACGGCGACGGTGCCCGACGCTCGATGCTGGCTGCCATCAACGATGCCGGCATCGAACCGTCCGACATCGATTACCTGAATACGCACGGCACGTCGACACCGGCCGGCGACGTGGGCGAGTCGATCGGCATCCGGCGTGCCTTTGGCGATGCCGCCGACAAGTTGCTGGTCAGTTCAACCAAGTCGACGACCGGGCACCTGCTGGGTGCCGCCGGTGTCGTCGAAGGTATTTTCTGCGTGCAGGCGATCAACCGGCAGGTCGCACCACCGACTACCAACCTGGAAAACCAGGACCCGGCCTGCGACCTCGACTACGTGCCGAACGAGCCGCGAGCGGCGCGCATCCGCACGGCCATGTCGAACTCTTTTGGCTTCGGCGGCACCAACGGCACACTGATCTTTCGAGAATTTGGATGATCCCGGCCCTGCTGCCCGCAGGTGCTGACTTCCACGCTTTGCATCAACTCGATCCGGAGCGCTACGCTTTCCTGTTGCAGAGCACCGCGCCCGCCGAAAAAACCGGCAGCTTCGATATCCTGTTGCTGAGCACCGGCAAAGCACTGCAGCTCGACGCTGACGGCGTTGTCAGCGGTCCGCACGCGACGGGGCACGACGGCTTCCTCCCGGCCCTGGACGCGTGGTGGCGTGCCGAAGCGGACGTTCAACACAGCGAGTGGCCGTTCAGCGGCGGCTGGTTTCTCTTCCTGGGCTACGAACTGGCGGCGGAGATCGAACCGAGCCTGCAGCTGCAAAGCGACCCGTTGTTGCCCGCAGCATTGGCTGTACGCTGCGACGCGGCCCTGGTTCACGACCACCGCAACGGCCGGTGTTACTTCCTCGCCGAGGACGATGCCGACACCCGGCTGGAGACTGTCCAGGCAGATATCGCGCGTACGACACCGACAACACAGGGCCGCAATGCCAGCGTGCACCTCGACGTCACGGAGGAGCCCGCAGACGCATTTCTCGACGCGGTTGCGAAGGCCAAGGCCTATATCGCGGCCGGCGACATTTACCAGGCCAACCTGTCCCGCGGGTGGTCAGCAAGCTGCGAAAACCCGGACCCGGGCGCCATATACCGGGCATTGTCCGCCGCCAACCCTGGGCCGTTTGCCGGGCTTGTGCACTGGCAGGGCACGTCGGTCGTTTCATCGTCCCCGGAACGGTTGCTCAGTGTTCGCGACGGTATCGCCGCTACCCGGCCCATTGCAGGTACACGGCCCCGGTCGGACGACCCTGAGCACGACGAACGCCTGTTGCAGGAACTGATCAACGACCCGAAAGAACGGGCCGAACACGTCATGCTGATCGATCTCGAGCGCAATGACCTGGGCCGCATTTGCGAGGCCGGCAGCGTCGAGGTCGACGAAATGATGATTGTCGAGAGTTACGCGCACGTTCACCACATCGTTTCGAATGTGCGCGGGCGGCTACGCGAGGGAACAAGCCCGGGTGAAGCCATCGCTGCCGTCTTTCCCGGGGGCACGATTACGGGCTGCCCGAAGGTGCGCTGCATGGAAATCATCAGCGACCTGGAAACCGGCGCGCGCGGTGCCTACACCGGCTCATTCGGCTACCTGGATCGC
Organism: Gammaproteobacteria bacterium; assembly: GCA_030429005.1. Taxonomy (GTDB): domain Bacteria; phylum Pseudomonadota; class Gammaproteobacteria; order Steroidobacterales; family Woeseiaceae; genus UBA1847. The sequence continues at coordinate 47,322 of JAUIDP010000007.1, forward strand.
AACGGCAGCCTCGACCTGAACATCCTGATTCGCACGATGGTGGTCCAGGGCGACTCGATTACGTTTCGCGCCGGATCCGGTATCGTTGCCGACTCGCAGCCCGAAGCCGAGCTGCAGGAAACCCGTGCCAAGGCGAAGGGACTGATTCGAGCATTGTCCGGATGAGCACCGCTCCACAGAACACGATTGACCGTGCCCGTGCATATGGCGATGGCCTGTTCGAAACAATTGCCATTCGCCGGGGCAGGCCACGTTTCTGGCATGCACACCTGGAACGCCTGCAGACAGGCTGCGAGCGGCTGGGCCTGCCGTGCCCGAGTGTCTCCGAACTGGAGCGGGCGCTGGCAGCGGCGTTGCAAAACAGCACCGCAGACACAGAATTTGCGACGTGCAGGCTGGTCGTTGCTGCCGCCGATTCCAAACGTGGCTACCGACGTGCGGATGGAACTCCCGCCAAAGTCGAGCTTACTGTCTATCCGGCAACGCAACTGCCGCGAGACTGCTACGCCAAAGGGGTCGCCGTTCGAAGTTGCAACCTGCGCCTGGCAACGCAGCCGGCGCTGGCGGGTATCAAGTCTCTGAATCGCCTCGAGCAGGTGCTGGCCCGGGCCGAGTGGCAGGACCCGGACGTGTTCGAAGGTTTGCTTTGCGACACCGACGGTCGCCTGATCTGCGGTACCATGAGCAACGTGTTTGTCGCCCTGGGTTCTGCATTGATCACTCCCGCTATCACGCGTTGCGGCGTTGCCGGTGTCATGCGCGCGGAGATTCTGCGCATGCTGGACAGCGCCGGCATCCAGTGCACCGTTCGCGATGTCGACTTCGGCGAGCTGGCCCGGGCCAGCGAATGCTTCCTGACCAACAGCCAGTTTGGCGTAGTGCCGGTGCGGCGAATCGACGCGGCTGACCGGGCCGTCGGCCCTCTCAGCCGGCAAGTCCAGGCGCTGGCGGGCGCGGGCGGCGTACCGGAGTGCCTGCCTTGAGAAAGGTTTTTGTCGCCGTTGCCACCCTGGCGATTCTTTTCGCCGTGGGCGCGACGTATGCGGTATCGCAACTGCACCGGTACCTGGACACCCCGGCGGCGCCAACCGGCGATACAGCCTTCAAGATCGAAGCAGGCGCTTCGTTCGGGTCGGTCGCAACGCGGCTCGAATCATTGGGAGTCATCAACCATTCGAACTGGCTGCGAGCGTATGCGCGCTGGACGGACGAGGCCGGCAGGATCCATGCCGGCGACTACCTGATCAAAACGGGGTCGACGCCGCGCGAAATCCTGCAACAGTTCGTCAGCGGCGCCGTACAGCTGTATTCGTTCACGATTATCGAGGGATGGAATCGCTGGGACCTGCTCAATGCACTGCACGCCGACCCGAACCTGCAAGCGAGCCTGACCGACGAAGACTGGCCGGCATTCCTCGACGAACTGGATGCCGGCACCAACCATCCGGAAGGGCTGTTTCTTCCGGAAACGTATCGGTTTCCGCTCGCGAGTACAGACCGGGACGTGCTGCGACAGGCCTTTGCGCTGCAACAGCAGGCACTGGCAGAGGAATGGGCGGCTCGCAGCGAAGCCGCCATCGTCGACACACCTTACGAAGCACTGATCCTCGCGTCCATTATCGAGAAAGAGACTGCGAGGGCCGACGAACGACAACGCATCTCCGGCGTGTTCACTCGACGCCTCCAAAAGCGGATGCGCCTGCAGACCGACCCCACAGTGATCTATGGCATAGGCCGTGACTTCAATGGCAACCTGACGCGTAAGGACCTGCAGACGCCGACGCCATACAACACCTACACAATGCACGGTCTGCCGCCAACACCGATCGCCATGCCGGGACGCGATGCCATTCGCGCGGCCTTGCATCCGGCCGACGGCGAAGAGTTGTATTTCGTGGCCACAGGTCTCGGCGACGGCAGCCACAAGTTCTCGGTAACCAAGGAACAGCATGACGCGGCTGTAGCCGAATACCTGCGTCGACTGCGCAGCAATCGAGCCGGAGGCCGCTAGAGCAATGCGTGGCAAGTTCATCACCGTCGAGGGCATCGAAGGCGTCGGCAAATCAACCAACATCGACGTCATGCGCACAGCGATAGAGGCGCGCGGACTCAGGGTCCTGACAAGCCGGGAGCCTGGCGGCACGCCGATGGCCGAACAAATCCGCGCGTTGTTGCTGGAACACGGTGACGAGCCGGTGCCGGACATCGCTGAGCTGTTGCTGATTTTTGCGGCGCGATCACTGCATGTGAATAACGTGCTGCGGCCGGCACTGGAGCAGGGCACCTGGGTAATTTGTGATCGATTCACCGACACCAGCCGGGCCTACCAGGGGGCGGGCCGCGGCTTTCCGCTGGCAGAAATCGACCGCCTGGCAGGCTGGGTGCACCCCGACCTGCAGCCGGACCTGACCGTGCTGCTGGATGCGCCGGTGGAAACCGGCATGCAACGGGCCGGCAAGCGCAGCCAGCCGGATCGGATCGAGACGGCAAAAGGTGGCTTTTTCACACGGGCCCGCGAGTGTTACCTGCAGCTGGCCGCACAGGAGCCGGACCGATTTGCCGTCATCGATGCGAGCCGGGATATCGACGCCGTGCGGGCCTCGGTCAGGAGCGAAGTCGAGCGACTTTTAGATAAGAATAAGGGTTAGATATTCATCTTAAATGTCTAATTTAAAGGAAATTAATTGGTTGGCCAGCATTGCTGAGAACTGGCGGGAGCGGGTCTCGCTCGGTCGCCAGCCACATGCCGTGCTGCTGACAGGTCCGGCCGGCGTCGGCAAGCGGGCGATGGCAACCTGGCTCGTACAGCAGCATCTCGGCATCGATAGCCCGGCCACGCCGCAGTACCCGGTCGTTGCACTGGAGCACGCCGACTTGCGCTGGGTGCGCACACCCGAAGACAAGCAGGCGATCGGAATCGACCAGGTTCGCGAACTGGTGGCGGGGATGGCCATGACCAGCTACGAGGGCAACGGCAAGGCGGCTGTCATCGATCCGGCGGACGCGATGACCAATAACGCGGCCAACAGCCTCTTGAAGACCCTGGAGGAACCCAGCGGTAACGCGCTGCTGGTCCTGGTGGCCGACCGCAAGGGGCATTTGCCGGCGACCATATTCAGCCGCTGCCAGCGGATCGACATCGTGCCCCCGCCCGAAGACCAGGCGCTCAAATGGCTGGACCAGCTACACCCTGGCAGCAGCTGGCCTGAAGCCCTCAGGTTGGCCGGCAAGGCGCCGCTCGCGGCCATCGCCGCACTCGAGCAACTCGAAACGCATGCGGCAATGGGCCGCGACTTTGCCGGCGTTGCAAGCGGTCGGGTTTCGCCGATCGACGTGGCGTCCCGGTGGCAGAAGCTGGATACCGCATTCGTACTCGACTGGCTTGCGCGGACCGTACAGTACGCCATCGTCCGCTCAAGCAACGGCGGCAAATATGGCAATACAGCGGAAATTGACGATTCTGTGCTCAAGCGCATGGACAGGCGAAATCTCTTCTGCTATCTAGACACCATCAACCGCCTGCGAGGGCAGCCGGGCGGCTCTTTCAATGTCCAGTTGATGCTGGAGGGGCTGTTGATCGACCTCGCCGACGGGCTTGCGAACTGTTATCGAAGCTCACCGGGCGGCGAGCTCCCGGAACTGATGGTGTGAAGGAACGAGAATGAGCAAACCAGGACTGCTGACATTGACGATCAAGGACAAGAGCGCCCTGTACCTCGCGTACATGCCGTTCGTCGTCAACGGCGGCCTGTTTATCCCGACCAACAGCTCGTACCGGCTCGGCGATGAAGTCTTCATGCTACTCAACCTGATGGGCGAAGAAGAGAAAATACCCGTTGCCGGCACCGTCATCTGGATGACGCCGAAAGGCGCCCAGGGCAAGCGAACTGCGGGCATCGGCGTACAGTTCAGCGACCAGGACCAGGGTAATACGCAGAAAAAGATCGAGAACTACCTGGCCGGCGCGCTGGGCGGCGACAAACCCACGCACACGATGTAATTCCGTTTTCTGTTCCGGAACAATGCGCAGAGCCAAGCGGATGTGCGTGGTGTTCCGGCCTAGTTCTGCTCTTTGTTGATGCCGCCCTGCAGTACGTAGGCCTGGAAGCCGCGGCCGCTGAGGATGTAGGCGCCGGCTGAACTGCGACGGCCTGTGTCGCAGCAAACAACGTACTTCGTGGCCGGGTCCAGTGTGCTCATCTTCAGCCGAATGAAGTACAGCGGGATATTGATAGCCTTGTCCAGGTGATGGTTCTCGTACTCGCTTGGCAAGCGGACGTCCAGCCAGACACCGCCGTTGGCGATGATTTTCTGTGCGTCGTCATAGCTTACCCAGTCGAGCATTGGCTCGTTCAGCAACTTCTTGAAGTCATCCTTGCCGAGTCGCATCACCGAACCGTCGGATGTCATCGTCACCGTGGCATTGCGCTTGGCATCAGAAATCAGCGCTTCCTCGCCAAAGGTGTCACCAACCACGAGCTCGGCAAGTTTGATGCCGTCTTTCGACAACGGCGTCTCGCGAGTGACAATGGCCGAACCGTTCGTCAGGACATAGAAATAGTCGCCTTCGGTGCCTTGCTTCAGGATGACATCGCCGGAGCGATAGTTGATCTGTTGCATGCGCATGAAGATCGCCTGGATGTTGGCGGGCGGAATCTTGTGAAATGCCTTGGTCTGTAACAGCATCGTCATCCAGTCGTCGCCGCCCGTGTCCGGCTTGCCCTGCAGTTCCGAAACCTCGTAGGTGCCGGTCTGGTCCCACGTCAGCATGACATCCAGCAGGTCGCTGTCGATTGAAATAAACTGCACCCGGTCCCGGGCCCGGGCCGAGACCCGTCGCGGAAACACCGGCGCAATCGGGTTGCGCGCGAGTTCGCTGCCGCCCTCAACGGTGCCGACAACCTTGCCCTGGTCGACCAGTTCCAGGATGCCGGTCGCAATGTAGAACGTTCTTTTTTCGGTGTCGCCTTCCTTGAACAGGACCTGGCCGGGCGAAAGCTCGCGAAGCTGTACTTTTCTCGCCAGCGCAGCCAGGTTGTCACGTTTGAGACCGTCCAAAGGGGAGAAGCCCTTCAGCAGGTTGATGTTCTGGTCCTCAGTCGACATTCATGTTCCAGTTATTCAAGGCCGATTCGGTGATCGAATTTCGCGGTATTCTACCTTTAATTCAACAACTTCCGATACTGCGGCGCGCTCGCATCGTGAAGCGGCGCACAGTTTGGCCGGAATCGCGTCTCAGTTTCCCTCGCCGAGGTCGGACCAGCCGGGGTGTGGCGCAAACCGGGGGCCATGCGCTTCGGCAAGTTCGCGAAGCCTTGCGACAACCTTGTCCACTCCTCGGTATCGCGCGTAGTTGATCGGCCCGCCCCTGAACGGCGCAAACCCGGTACCAAAGATGACCCCGGCATCCAGCAGGTCGGCGTCGGTCACAACGCGGTCTGCGAGGCAGGCCACGGCTTCATTGACCATGCTTAACACGAGGCGGTCTTCGGCATCCGCAGGCGGTTTGTCTCCACCTGCCGGCTTCTGTGCCTTGCCATCTACCCACTCGTAAAAACCACGTCCGGTTTTTCGCCCCAGGTGTTTTTGTTCGATCAACCCGGCAATGCGTTCGGCCGCGGGTCCTTGCATCTCTGTGCCGAGCACTTTCGAGACATGTGATACGACGTCGAGGCCAACGCTATCGACGAGTTCAATCGGCCCCATCGGCATACCGAAATCTTCGGCGATCCTGTCGATCTCTGGCAGGCTTACACCGGCGCCGACCAGGTGCATGGCTTCGGTCATATACGGCGCCAGGATCCGGTTGACAACAAAACCCGGCGCACTGGCGCATTCGAGTGGGAACTTCTTGATCTGCTTGACGAAGCCCAGGCCGACATCCACGGCTTCCTGCTGCGTGTCCTCACAGCGCACGATCTCGACCAGCGGCATCTGCGCGACCGGGTTGAAGAAATGCACACCGATAAAGCGCTCCGGATTCTTCAGGTCCACGCGCAGCTCCTGCAACGGTATGCTTGATGTATTCGTCGCGATGATGGCGCCGTCACGCAGGTCCTTCTCGACTCTTGCGTACAACTCTTTCTTTGCCTCGAGGTTCTCGAAAATCGCCTCGATCACGAGGTCTGCCCGTGCAATACCGGCACCGTCCACATCCGATTGCAGCCTGCCAATCGCTGCCCGCCGGTCGCCATCATCGCGAATGCGCTTCGCGTACATCTTGTGCGCGCGCTCGATCGCGGGCGTGATGTATTTTTCCTCGCGATCCTGCAGCGTGACGTTGATGCCGCGCAACGCGCAATAAGCGGCGATATCGCCACCCATGACACCGGCACCGATTACGTGTACATGTTCGATTTTCGAGGCCAGCTTGTTGCCCTGGCCCTTGAGTTTATTTTGCAGGAAAAAGACCCGCACCAGGTTGCGCGACGTGTCCGTGCACATCAGGTCGGCAAACGATCGGGCTTCCGCTTCGTAGCCTGTCGCCGGCGACGCGCCATGCTCCGCCCACAGGTCGATCATGGCGTACGGAGCCGGGTAGTGGTCCTTGCGAGCCTTCGATGCGACCTGCTTGATCAGCGCCGGCTTGATGAATGGACGAAGCAGCGAGAGATTCAGCAGTCGCTCCATGAACGGCGGCTTTTGCGTTGCCGGTTTGGTCTTGACCAGCTCGCGCGCAGTGTCGCGCCAGTTGTTTGCGTCCGCAATCCGGTCGACAAGTCCGATGCGCCGTGCTTTCTCCACGGTGACCGGCTTGCCCGTCAGCATCAGTTGCATGCCGGGCCGCACACCACACAACTGGATTGCGCGCACGGTGCCACCGAAGCCCGGGTGCAATCCCAGCTGCACTTCCGGCAGGCCGAGAATCGGTTTCTTGTTCGGCAGCGCAATCCGGTAGTCGGTGGACATTGCCATTTCGAGTCCACCGCCGAGACAGAAGCCGTCGATCGCGCTGATTGTCGGGCAGGGCATTTGCTCGATGCGATCGAACAGTTGCTGGCCGCGGCGGGTCACCTCGTAGGCAAGCTCGGGTGTCGTTACCGACGAAAATTCCGAAATATCCGCGCCCATGATGAAGCCACTGGACTTGCCGGAATAGATTACGAGGCCTGTAGGCGGCTGCGCCTCCAGCGCCTGCAGCTTTGCTTCCAGTTCCAGCATGACTTCCGTCGACAACACGTTGACCGCGCTCTCGGCCTTGTCGAAACACAGCCAGGCAATACCGTCTTGATCCGTTTCTGTTTTCCAATGCTTGTCGTTCATCGCAATTCTCTGTGTGATCGCCCCGGTCAGGCGATGTCGAAGTCGAAGACCAGCGGCAGGTGGTCCGAATGCTTGACGTTAGGTACGTCAAAATCGAGCATGCGGATACCGTCCTGGTAGAGGACGAAATCCAGTTCCTTCCGCGGAGAGCGGCTGGGGTAGGTCGGCACACTGCCGGTATTCGCCGACGTCAGGCCGGCCGCTTTCATGAACAGGTAGATCTCATTTTCACCCCAGAACGTATTGAAATCACCCGCAACGATAACCGGTTTGTCGGTCGCGTTGATGAGATCGTAAAGGTGCCGCAGTTGCAGGTGCCGATGCCGGTATTTCAGCGACAGGTGCACAAGGAAAACGGCAAAGTCCTGCATTTCCAGCTCGATGATCAGCCGCTTGATGCCGGTGTCGAAGTAGTGAAACGACTCTCCGTGCACGCGTGCGGCAGCCATGAACGCGTTGCCCTGTTTGCGCACGATCGGCAGCATGTGGTTCAGCGACCTAGAGCCGTACTTGGTTTCGTAGGATGTGTTCATGCCCAGATCACTGGCAATTTTCTCGGCCTGGTTGACCTTGCGGCTGCGAATGGAACCGGTATCGACTTCGATCAGACCCACGATATCCGGATCGACTGACTTGATGAAGCGGGTGATGTCCGGCAGCACCGTTTGATTGCCGAGCACATAGCCCGCGCCTGGCAGCGGCATATGCATGCTCGCGCCGCCGCCGACGGCGTAGCGTATGTTGTACAGGAGGAGACGCATCGGGGGCTACGATACCGAATCAACATAGGCATGGGAACTGCCGGGAGACTATAATGCGCAGCACAATGAAAGGGAGTTGAGTGTGTCTGAAGAAAATCCAATTCGCGTGTTCGTCTCGCATGTTTTCGAGGAAACCCATGACTACTTGCGAGTATTCGAGTTCCTGGAAAGCGACGATCGATTCTACTACCTGAACGTCAGCAAGCCGGAGAATATTCCGGTGCAGGGCGGTGTCGAGGCCATCAAGGAGGAACTCATCAGCCAGATCAAGGCAGCCGAAGCATTGATCATCCTTCCCGCCATCTACGAAGAGAAGCCAGACCTCGCGAACTACATGATCGATGTCGCCGAGGCCAACGATATGGGGGTCTTCTGCATCCGGCCTTTCGGCGGGCTCCTGGAGACACCCAAAGACCTCGAGGAGCGCATTGGTGCCGCCGTCGAGTGGAATGCCCGTCAGATCATTGATCGACTCAAGCTGGAAGCGCGCGGCGAGGATACCCAGCGCTGGGAAGTCATTGACTTTCCTGGCCTGGAGGATAATGGCGAGTCCAATGAAAACACATAATATTCCTCTAGTTATGCAGCTTTCTTAATAGGACTTGAAAGATGAGGCCGGTCGTAATCGCGCACCGTGGGGCTTCCGGGTACCTGCCGGAACACACGCGTCCGGCCAAAGTGCTGGCGCACATTATGGGCGCCGATTTTCTCGAGCAGGACATCGTCGCGACCCGTGACGACGAACTCATTGTTGCGCACGACATCTATATCGACACGGTGACCGACGTTGCGGACAAATTTCCGGGGCGGCAGCGCGAGGACGGCCGTTTCTATGCGCGCGACTTCGACCTGGAGGAAATCCGCTCGCTGCGGGCCTGGGAGCGCATGCGCCTCGACGGCACAGCCGTCTATCCAGGCCGTTACCCATTGCGGACCGGGCATTACAGCCTGCAGACGTTCCGGGAGGAATTGCAGCTGGCGAACCGACTGAACGCGGCGACGGGCAGGCGCGTCGGTATTTACCCGGAAATCAAACATCCGGCATGGCACCTCGAAGAGGGCATCGACATGAGCCCGCTGGTGCTCGAACAGATCCACGAGTTCAATGGCGCAACGGAGCGGGATCTCGTCTACGTGCAGTGTTTCGACGATGCAGAGGTGCGCCGAATCCGTAGCGAGCTGGCATGCCCATGGCCGCTCGTGCAGCTGATCGGCAAGAACGAATGGCACGAAGCGGCAACGGACTACGACGCAATGCGCCAGCGCGACGGCCTCACCCGCGTGGCGGAGGTTGCTGATGGCATCGGCCCGAACCTCGACCACCTCTACACGATTTCCGGCGGCGAACCGGTGTCCACCGGGCTGGTCGAAACCGCGCACGAGCTCGGGCTCGTCGTGCACCCCTATACGTATCGGGCAGATGACCTGCCGGCAGGCTTCGACAGCCTCGAAGCGCTGGTCGATTTCTGCGTCTCGACGCTGTCCATCGACGGCCTGTTCACGGATTTCCCGGACCAGGTAGTGGCAATGCTCGAGCAGTATGACAACAACCATAACGCTTGATGTATTTTCACGTAAAATGATTGTAACTTACTGAAAATACTGTAATTGATAATTCCATTTTTGATCAGGCCAACATCACGTGCCGGCAAGAATGCGAACTGTGCCACTTGCCGGATTGAGACTTCTGTCCTTTTCTCACCTGCAAAAGCGAATAATCTAGGCCGATGTTTCTGGATCTGCCCAAAGAACAACTGCTGTACATCGCAGGCGCCTTCCTGATCGGCTGGATACTGTCAGCGATCCAGGCGCGGTTGTCGTCGAGCGTGCAGGCAAAGAAACGCGACCCGCGGGACGACCGGATCCGTTCACTGGAAGCGGAGGCGCGCATCGCCCGGTCCGACGTTGCCAAGCTGAACGAACGGGACGAGGTGCAGCAAAAAGCGCTGAACGACGCCCACGCCGGTATCGAAAAACGCGACAACGTGATCACGCACCAGCAGGAACGCATCGAGACGCTGACGGCCGACCTGAAAGCTTCTGTCAAGAAAACCCGGGAACTCCGTGCCGAATTGTCGGAGCGGGCGACCGAGAACATGCGCTCCGAAGCCAAGATTCGGGAAGTCGAGACAGAACTCGAGGTCGCGCAGGCATCCACCGACATGCTCGCGACCGGGGTGCTCGACTACTCACTGGCACCGCAGGGCGACGACGAACCGGCCAGCGAGGCCAACGACCCGAACTACAGCAAGACGGCGAGCTGAATTGGCGCTAGAATAAGCCCTGCCAGCAAAAACACTAATAGTGACAGGGGCTTATCATGAGTATTCTGGACTTATGGCTGCCGATCGTTGCGGCCACGCTTGCCTGCTTCTTTATGAGCTTTGTTATCTGGGCTCTGCTCAAATACCACAACACTGACTACAAAGCGGCCGACCGCGAAGACGACGTAAGAGCGGCGCTGAAGGGCGCAGCACCGGGCTATTACATGGTGCCGTACTGCACCGACCAGGCCGATCTCGCCCGGGAAGACATGCAGCAAAAGTTCGTTGACGGACCGGTAGCCTATGTGACGGTTGCCAGGAGCGGCCTGCCGGCGATGGGCTCGAAGATGATCAGCATGGTCCTGTATTTCCTGCTGATCGCCGTCATCTGCGCGTACATGGTGACGCGCACGCTGGCGCCGGACGCGGATTACCTGGCGGTATTCCGGGTCGCCGGCACGGTCGCTTTCATCGCGAACGGGCTCGCCGTGATTCCGGAGAGTATCTGGTTCAGCAGGCCATGGTCGATGACAATCAAAAACCTGCTTGACGCACTGATTTACGCCCTGATCACGGCTGGCATTTTCGGCTGGCTGGCCTGAGTTCCTGCACGGAGTACGCCAGTCGGTGTTGCACCTGCATTCGAGCTTCAACCTGGCGGACGGCGTCAGCCTTGACGACTATCGCGAGGCCCTGCGGGAGTTCACCCGGCAACTGCAGTCTCTTGGGCTGCTCGTCGATACAGGGCCGGTGCTTGAGCGCTGCCGCCACCCGGTCATGGACACGGATGACGAGCGGGATCAGCAGTACTTTTTCGCCATGACTTTTGCCGATCGGGAGCAGTGCGATGCTGCTGTTCGACATATTCAGTCTGCCGATCCAGGCACGGATCGCGCTCACCGCGCGATCTATCAAGACATAATCAGGCCGATTTTCAGCTGCTGGGCTGATTCAGGCTAGATTCGGACCGCTCGTCGGAAAATCAACGCCGCTCGTCGATCAACCACAGGAACCCTCCGGTCTGGGTGTAGGATCGATTTCGCCCGCAGAAAAAGGGCAAGGAGCGGGTCCGCGACAACCGCTGTACATCGTTTGAACATAACGTATCGGGTTCCGGCAAAGTGGGTTAGAATCAATACGTTAGCAAGCGACTCGTGACGCAAGACGCGGACCTTTATGTGAACAGGAACACGGAGCAATTGGTCATAAACCCGTACAGTCGTCAGTTGGGAAAAAGCCTATTTGCCAGCAGGGAGCAGTCGATGCGCATCCAGCGCGCAGCACAGTGCGAATTCAGCCTCATTGGCAGCCGCCCGCGGATGCACGGATGGTCCGGGTGTGCCGCGCAGCGAGGCTTCAACCTGTTCGAGCTGTTAACGGCGATCGCGATCCTCGGCATCGTGACTGCGCTCGCCGTACCGTCTTTTCAAAGCATTTCGATCAACAGCAGCCTGTCGACGCAAACCAATGAACTGGTTTCCTCCTTGCGGCTGGCTCGTTCCGAGGCCGCCAAGCAGGGTCTGAACGTGACGGTCTGCTCGGCGAACGCCGGCCTGACGGCGTGTTCCGATTCTGCCGACTGGAGCACCGGCTGGCTGGTCGTGGATAACGGCGGCACCGTACTGAACGTCCGCGAAGCGCTGCCTGCCACCACGGCGACGGAAATGACCGTCGTTGGTGCAACAGGTCGCATCGTTTTCAATCGCAATGGCTTCACCGGCAGCGCCCGGACGATCAAGCTCTGCGGCCCGACCAATTCCGCGCAACGCGCGCGCGGCGTGATTATTTCGGTTGACGGGCGCGTCAGGCTGGCAACCGATTCGAACAACAACTCGATCAATGAAGATCGATCGGGTAACGACCTGGGCTGCCCATAAGGATCCCATGATGAAGTTGAAGAACAAACAATCCGGCGTAGCGATGCTCGAGTCCCTGATCGCATTCCTGATCATCGTCTTTGGCTTGCTGGGAATTGGCGCGCTGCAATCCATAGCGATCGGCAGCACCAAGGTAGCCGCGGATCGAAGTCTTGCGTCGATCCAGACGTCGGCGCTGCTGTCACGTATCAACAGCAACGACCTGTTCTGGCAGACGATCTCGCCGGATTTCGATGTTGAGATCAGTGCCGCGGGCGTCATTACTGACCTCGGCGGAACGGGCGAGGGCGATGCCCTCGAGGCGCTGGGAACCGATTGCTCGGCCAATGTCTGTACACCGCAGGAGACTGCGGCATACAACATCAAGAGCTGGGCCACGAACGGTGGCTCATTCGGCGGCGCCGGCGGCATCCAGGACCGCCTGCCGGCGGCGAGCGCACGTATCCAGCGGGTCGGTGTCGACTTCCCGGTCATGCTGGAAGTGTCCGTGACCTGGAATGAAAACAAGGCGACTTCCGGCCTGGACATGGCCAGTACCTACTACACCGGTACCGGTACGGCCGCCAACGCGCAACGTGACTTCACCTACACCGTGAGGGCGAGGCCATGATGCGCCAGCACCGACAACGCGGTTTCAGTCTCGTCGAGTTGCTGATCGGCATGGCGATCGGCTTGTTCCTGCTTGCGGGGCTGCTGTCGTTCTTCGGCCAGAACCGGCTGGCGTACACCTATCAGCAGTCTCAGTCCGGGCAACAAGGCAGTGAACGGCTCGCAAACATCATGTTCACCAACGTCCTGCAACAGGCCGGCTACTCGGACATGACCAACCAGCGCATCCTGAACAGGGCAGCACTGTTTCCGGCAGGCGGTCTGTTTGCCGATGGCCAGGCCGTTGTCGGAACACAGGCGACCGCGACCGTTGCGCTGATTGGCGGCGGCACCCAGACCGTGCCGAACGATTCCATCGCGCTGCGCTTCTGGGACGGCGCCGGCATCATCGACTGCATCGGCAATCCTGCACCGGCAGGCGCGATGTCGGTCGTCCAGCTGTCTGTTGACGGCGTCAACCTGAATTGCAATACCGACGGCGGTGCCGCGCAGCCTTTGATGGGCGACGACCAGGGGCCGCTGGCCCAGCAGGTTCGCTTCTTGGGCATGGCGGTCGCTTACGGGCTCGACACCAACGGTGATGAGTCCATCGATACGTTCCAGCGCGCCGGCGGCGTGGCGGACTGGAACCAGGTGCGGGTCGCCGAGATCCAGCTCGTTATCCAGTCGGGAACACGACCGCCGGAATCACTGAGTTTCGCCGTGGCGCTTGAAAACATGCGGGGAGTCATCTGATGCGGCTGGCACATTTCAAATCGAGTCGCCTGCAGAACGGTGCCGTGCTGATTGCGTCGCTGGTCTTGCTGCTTATCGTCACGATCGTCAGCACCGCGATGTTCCGCGATGTCGGATCGCAGGAAGTGATGGCCAGCAACCACCGCATCAAGAGCCGCACGCAGCACGTGGCCAACTCGGCGTTGCGCGAGCAATGGGCCAACCTGTTGAACCTGAATGCAGGCGAGCAGGCCACCGATGCCCGGACCCGCTCCAAACACACGGAGTATGACCAGGACCTCGACGGCGATACGTCAACGCAGGAAGTCGACATGACGGTTGACCTGTCTGTCTGTTTTGACGGCACGACAATCGCGCCGGGCACCGACAGCGAGTTCCGGGCCTACAAATTCATTATTCAATCAACTGCGTCGGACAACACGAATGCAACGACGCGCTTGGAGCAGGGCGGCTATATCGTCGCACCCGCGCCGGCAACGGCGCTAGCGGGGAACTGTCCTTAACCGGTACCAGGACGTACCATTTTTGTTGGATTAGTCATTATGGATATCAAAGCAAAGGGAATTAAGAAGTTGGGACTGGGAGCATTCGCTGCCCTGGTGACGTTCGTGTCACCGATGGCGCAGGCGGATGACCTCGAGGTGTTTATCAACCCGGGACTCGCCAGTGTCACACCAAACCTGATCTTCGTACTGGACCTGTCGGGCAGCATGAACAAGACGCCCGAGAACCAGGACCCGAGTGCCGGCGACCCGTCGCGGCTCGATATCATGAAGAATGCTATCCAGAGCATCCTGACTGATCCGAACCTGCCGGACATCAATGTCGGCTACACGTCGTTTCGCGATCACAGCGGCAGTGGCATCAAGTTCCCGGCAACGCTGCACAGCAGTGACGCGAGCCTGATCGACAACACGATTCCTGCCGGCATGCAGGTCAAGGATGTCATCGACCGCATGGTGCAGGTTGCGTCGGCAAGCCAGAAAACGCCAACGGTTCCCTCGCTGCTCGAAGTGGCCACGTATCTGCGCGGCGAAGTGCCGATCTACGGCAAGACCGACAACTTCGGCTCCTGGGACACCGGCAACAACCGTTACAACGACGGCTGGCGCGCAGCACATCCGGCCAGTATGTCGGGGATGCAGGCAGGCGGAACGTTCTACGTGCCGCTGAATCACCCGACCGGCTGGAACAGCACCTGTAAAGACTATTCTGCGTTTCCAGGCGGCTCGAACTCCAACGGTTGCAGCGGCCCCCAAAACGCGGGTGCCGAGATGTCCTGTGTGATCCGGACGCAATACACGCCGGCCAGAACCTGTACAGCGACGCAATGCGATTCCGGCTGTGGCCAGGTCTGTAATGGCGGCACTGTTACGACCTACAACTCCACGCCGCCATCCTCGTGTATCACCAATTCCAGCGGCAACATCTGGAATACGAGCTGGTCCGGTGGTGTACCGACGCGCTGCTGCACATCCTCGGATGCGGCCAAGACGGAATGTCTGTCGACGACGGCCTACGGATCGACGACCTCCTGTCCGGGCGGCTATTCCTGTAACACAAACCGGGATCGGCCGGCGAGCTCAGATACTTACAATGAGTGTACGTTCCGCCGCGACAACAACGCGACGGATACGCGGCAGTACATTTCGCCGATCACGCAGCAATGCCAGAAGACCGGCATCGTGCTGCTGACCGACGGTGACCCAACGTCCAACGACATGGACTACGGCCGCACCAGCGGCGGCAATGCTGCAACGCCGTACCGAATTCGTGAGCTGATCGCGAGCGACGACCCGGGCATTACGCGCGACGACGTGAGCTGCGACGACTACAGTGCGTCGTTCGGCCACAGCGCCATGGCCCATCCGCACGCCAACTGCGGCAAGGAGCTGGTGCAGTTCCTGCACGAAAATGACCAGGTCTCTACAATCGCCGGCTCGACGGTGGACACTTATACGATCGGATTCGGCCTCGCCGGTCCGGCCGCAACGGCAACGTGGGGTTATCTGAACGATCTCGCAACCGCCGGTGGCGGCGCTGCTTATGAAGCGAACGACGTAAACACGCTGGTTGACGCGTTCCGCACGATTATTTCGCAGGTATCGAGCAACAACCAGCGCTTTACCGGCTTTGCGGCAAGCTTCGACACGACGACGCTGCAAACCGAAGGCAAGGCATACCTGACGCTGTTCGACCCCAAGCAGGAACGAGTCTGGGACGGCAACATCAAGGGTTATTTCGTCGAGGATGGCGTGATCAAGGACGTTACCGGTGCGCCGGCAACGGAAATCGATCCCAACACCGGACGTGTAGTGTTCAAGTCGACGTCGCAGAGTTTCTGGAGCGGCAGCCCGGACGGCAACCAGTCGACCTCCGGTGGTGTCGTTGAGAATCTCAATCCGGCATCGCGCAACATCTATGTGATTACGGATCCGAACGAGGCGGCCAACGTCGACCTCAACGACGGCAATCACAACCTGGATACCAACAACAACAACCTGACCGGTGCCGTGATGGGCATGACCGGTGCGCCGACGGCGGCTGAGGTGGATAACCTGATTGACTGGGCGCGTAGCCAGCGCATCGGTGATCCGCTGCACACGCAGCCGAAGACGATCAAGTATGCCGGCGGCACAGGCGAGGTGTTGTTCGTGACGACGAACCAGGGCTACCTGCACGCGATCGACGTCAACAGCCCGACCGGAGTGAACGACACCGGCGGTGGCGGTGAGTTGTTCGCCTTCATGCCGTACCAGATGGTTGGCACACTGCAGTCACAGATCGCAGGTGCCGTAGCCGGTCCGCACATCTATGGCCTGGACGGCTCGATGACAACCTACCTGGACGACGTCAACGGCGACGGACTGATCGATGGCTCAACGGACACGGCGATCCTGTACTTCGGTATGCGCCGGGGCGGCAACAGCTATTTTGCCGTCGACGTATCCAGCCCGAACGACCCGCAACTGCTGTGGCAGATCAACGGCGGCACACCGGGCTACGAGCGACTGGGGCAGTCCTGGTCGAGCATGACGCCTGCACGCATCCTGGACGGGTCGACAGCACGCTCGGTACTTATCTTTGGCGGCGGCTACGACGCTGCGAAGCAGGACGTCCTTGACCAGCCGCGCGACGCGAACGGTGACAGCATCGGCATGGGTATCTACATTGTCGACGCGATGACCGGCGCACTGCTCAACTCGATGGGCGCCGACGACGTCAACACGCCCGGGCAGGAGTTTGCCATCGACGTACCGGGTATGAAGTACAGCATCCCGTCCGATGTCCGTGCGGAAGATACCGACGGCAATGGTTTTGTCGACCGCCTGTACGTGGGTGACATGGGTGGCCAGGTATGGCGCGCCGACGTGCTCGAAGGCGGCGACATCACATCGGCTTCGACGCTGAGCCCGTACAAGCTGGCTGACTTTGGTGGCGCGACGATTCAGGACAATCGCCGTTTCTACTATCCGCCGAGCGTTGCGCTGACATCGCGCAATGGACTGACGGTTACGTCCATCGCACTGGGATCGGGTTATCGCGCGCACCCGCTGAACGACTCAATCGACGACAAGTTCTTTGCCATTGTCGACAGCAACGTTGCGAAAGGCGCGCCGACGACAACACCGGCCGCACTGACGCTGACCGACCTGTATGACGCTTCGTCGAATATCATCCAGACGGCGACAGGCACGGCGCTTGATACGGAAATTTCCGCGCTGAACGCGAAGGAGGGCTGGTTTATCACGCTCCCGAGCGACCAGAAGATCCTGGCGCGCGCGCGTACGTTCAAGAACACGCTGCTGTTCACGTCGTTCAAGACGGACACCGCGGACGTCTGCGACTTCACGGGTGGATCGAACCGCTTCTATGCCGTTGACCTGTTTGACGCGACCGGTGTACTCGAAATGGACACGGACAATGACGGCACCCCGGACGTGGTGGTGCGGGACAGGGAAGTGGACGACCAGGCGGCGATCCTGGGCGAGCCGAACCTGGTAACGCATTCGGAGTCGGGCACGCCGACGACCCCGGACCCGTTCTGCACGACCGTCTTTGCAGGGTCTGAAGCGGTGCTCGAAATCTGTGACGCACCGACTCGAGTCAACTGGAAGTCGCTGCAATGACGGTGAAACCGACGATGAAACGGGAGCGCGGCATGACGCTGATCGAGATCCTGATCGTGACGATTATTGTCGCGATCCTGGCGGCCGTCGCGCTCCCGAGTTACTGGAACTCGGTGCAGAAGTCCCGGCGCTCGGAGGCAAAATCAGCGCTGACCCAGGTATCGACAATGCAGCAGCAGTTCCGGACCGAACAGAACAGTTTCACGACGGATCTGACGGTGCTCGGTTTCCCGAACGCCGGCTGGAACGACACTGAAAACGACTACTACGAGTTCAGTGTCGCTGCTGCAACTGCCGGTTGCCCGATCGCAAGTTGCTTTGTCCTCGAGGTTAGACCAAAGGCGGGCGGTCCGCAGGAAGACGACCCGTGGAGCTACCGCCTGAGCTCGACGGGGCTCAAGCAGCGAAGTGACGGTGGCGCCTGGGTCAATGACTGGGAAAAGTAGCCGGATTTAGACTTCGTCTAATCAAATAAACAGCTCGTACTGGTGGTAGTCGTCCGTCGATATCACGGCCTGGTCGCGATATAACTTCAGAACCAGCAGGAACGTAGCCGTACCGGCGATACATGCGGCCAGGAAAGGCCCAAGCGCATAGGTTTCAAAGTAGGCCCAGATGGCGACGCCGAAGCCGAGACTCCATGCACCAGCGGCTACCTGTTGCTTGTACGCGGGCGCTGTCAGCGTTGGCAGCAGGACAACCAGCGCGGCGGAAACTGCCGCTCCGAGCACCACAAGAGCCTGCTGAGCGGCCATCGCGGCCGGATGATTGCAGACACCCGAAACCTGGTATTCAGCCGGACAGAAGTAATAGACAAGGCCATGCAATTCCAGCGCGCCAACAAAGGCCGTAAACCAGCCGGCAACAGCCACTGGCACAATCAGTAGCCAACGCAGTGTCTCAAACATCGGATTTCTCCTCATAAATCCATTTCAGGGCACATAGCAGGCCGCTTGCCGTCCGTGGTGCCGGGATAATGAGTCTGGAGGAGTGATATGGCGTTTTAGAGGAAGAAATGTGGCAATCTGAATACGTTATTTAACATAATATACATTATACGCATCAGATACTGAGCAGGAGCAGGAAGATGCCTAGGCCTTTTCCTGCTTGAGTAAGCATACCCCCAATTGGCCAAAACCCTATTGTGGGCTCTACTCGTTTTGGGCCACTGCAAGTATTAATGGCCGCGTTCGCCGCACGACCGCGCTACCGCAAGCAGAAAAAGACACCAGTGCCCATTCACTTTGGTCATTGCTCCGGTGTTGTCTTGCGGAAAAAAGCGGAAAAACGATCGCTTAATCCTTTTAGGGCTACCCGGCTGAGCTAATCGCCGAATGGTGCTGTGTGTCCGTTCAAACGGCAGAACACTACAAGGCTGGCCGTAGAAAACCATCAAATCGCGTTTTGAAGCTATTTCGTCTACAACGCGACGGTAAGGTACTTGGAGATGCCTGGGACGGCTATCGGGTCAAGGACGAGCGTCTGTTCGGCCCTGACGGCAAGAGCATCCGACCGCCCGATATCGCGCTATGGGAGCTTGTACTTCGCAATTGCCTCCACCACATATGGTAGGAAGTGTACAATCTAATTTAACCCTTGTTTTTTGACTTCCAGAGCCGCGCTATTTTGAGTTGCTTCGTGAATAGCAAGTTAGTGCCTCACGTGGACCTTCGCAATTCGCCGATTGCTAAGGCGTCGAGCTAGGTCGCTAACCGCGAGATGAGCTTTATTAAGCGAATCCGCAGCTTACTTCGCCGATCGCCCGAGTCTTCAGAAGTTCACATACCTGATCCGCTAGCCGGAATTCGTATCCTTGTAGTAACAATTAAAGAAGTCGAGTATCACGCCGTAGTTGAGACGTTTTTCGGGGGGCATTTCGAAGCCGTATCTGGTGAAAAACTAGATTACTCAGTCGGGTATATCGAGTGCAGAAACACCGACTCTGACCTAGTTGGCGTAGCCGTACATCATACTGGGATGCCTGGTCATGTCGGAGCGTCAAGTGTTGTATTTCGTGCGATAAATGATCTTCCCGATCTGGAGCTTGTTGTGATGTGCGGAATTGCAGGCGGTAGCCCTGACCCGTCGGATCCGGAGACAAACGTGCGCCTTGGTGACATAGCCATAGGTACGCTGCCGCCTAAGAATGTTTCTGCTGGAAAGCAAACGCAAACCGAATTCAAACACGTCGACCAAGCCCTAAACCCACCGGATCGGGATTGTTGTCGTATAGCAAGTCGCCTTGTTGTTGAGGCCGAACAAGACTCTCAAGTCGACCCAGAGTGGGAAAATGTTCGAAAAAACGCAGTTGCGAAATTGCGCGAAAGGAATATTCCAACTCCGCTGAGAAAATTCGACTGGGATTTGCCGAGCTCTGAAGACGTAAGATTTAGGTATGACGATGATGGAAAACCAATCGAACAAATTCCTCATCCAAAAGACGAATGGCGAGAAGCATATCCGACTCGACCAAGAGTGTTTCTTGGGCTGATTTTATCCGGCGACTACGTTCAGAAAAGTGATCAACAAAGGGACGAGAAGTCATCGCACCCGGAGTTTTCGAAGGCGATTGCGTACGAAATGGAATCCTTTGGCATTGCTAGTGCTGCCACAGTAAACGAGATTCCTTACTTTGTCGTCCGAGGAATAGTCGATTATCAGGATCCAGGGAAGAATGATGCCTGGCATCCAACGGGTGCCCTGCGGGCCGCTTCGATGGCGAAGTGCATCCTTCAGAATCGAAATTTCCTGTCCGCCGCGCAGTCGATCTCTGCTGACCGCATATTCAGAGAAAAAGGTCAAAAAGATCGTCTAACGCATCCAAGTATATCTCAATCGTCTCAGCCAGCGGCGTACGCGCAGGCTTCAACTCGTACCGCAGATACAGATAGTGTTCGTACTCTCGTCATCAATCTCCAAGATTATCTCGATCAGCAGGACGGAGTAGCTGTAATTACCATCGTAAGTCAGCTGGAGGCAATGCTCGACGCGGGTTCGCTGGACAATCAGTTGACGCGCGAAGCGGCGTTGGCGTGCATTAGTGCCCTAATCGTCTCAAGAGAGAATGGATACATAGCTGACGGCGCTGACCTAGACGCAAGGCTATCCCGACTGTTCGAAGTATGTGAGCGACTATCAACGAGTAGCACGCAATGACGAAAGACATAGCTCTTGAATCTCTGAAACGCCGCGCTGGACTGGGTGCAAAGGACAGTGTTCGAGCGCCTCCAACGCTACCGGTAGTCGCGGCTGAGGCACAAATCGTTCTCGAAGAGCTTCGCCTGTCAGGCAAGCATGCCGAGATTTCTGGGCTCACAGTCGGCATTGACCCAGATCCTGCTTGGGCAGAAATTGCACTGGAAAGCAGTGTATGCGTAGGAGACTACCAATCTGCACTAGCCTATTTTGAATTCTGCATGTCTCAGGCAGGTGTCCGTACCAATCTTCCGGTAAAAGCACTTGTGTCCGTATTTAGGGGTTTACTTGTTGAGTTTGGTGAACAGCTTCCTGCGCCTCGTGCGCGCCTAACTGATGAAAAGCAGGATTTTCTGGAAAACGTATTACCTGACGCCGATCGTCGAATTGGAACGCTAGATATATCCGGGGGCGTAACTGTCGATCTAGATCACGAGTTTTGCACGCTCTATCTGCAGATCCTCTCATGGCTCGGAGAAAAAGATCGCAGTGAGATCCCGACACGCTTGTTGGTTGCGGCAAAACAACCCTTCCCCGTAACTATTGCGATCATCATGCAACTGGAGTATTTGCCAACCAGCGAAGCCGTAGTAGAACAGTTACGGCTGGACTATCCGCAGGACCTA